>JAEUPE010000001.1 GCA_016790435.1 Rubrivivax sp.
GAAAGTAGTGCACCGCGTCGGGCGTGAAGCAGGACACCAGCGCCGCGGCGTCGCCGGCGTTGCAGGCGTCGAAGTAGCGGCGGATCAGGGCTTCGTACTTGTGCAACGGGTTCTCCTTGCGCGCACTGCTTCAGCCGAGGGCCGGGCGGCCGGCCGCGACCCACTCGCGATATTGCGCCCGCGTGGCCTCGCTCGGGGGGTAAAGCCCCCACAGCGGCTCGCCGCGCGCCACGCGCAGCCCGAGATAGCCCTCGAGGTCGTCCTGCGCCTCGCAGGCCTCGGCCAGCTCGGCGGCGAGCTGCGCGGGCACGACGGTGATGTTGTCGGCGTCGCCGTGGATCACGTCGCCGGGGTAGACCGCGACGCCGGCGCAGGAGACCGGCACGTTCAGGTCGGCCACGTGGTGGAAGCTCAGGCGCGTGGTGGCCGTGACGCCGGCGCTCCAGGTGGGGAAGTCCATGCGCGCGAGCTCGGTGCCGTCGCGGAAGGCGCCGTCCGTGACCACGGCCTTGACGCCCCGCTGCTGCATGCGCGTGACGAGCATGTTGCCCATGCTGGCGGCGCTGGCGTCGTTGCGGCTGTCGATCACCATCACCTGGCCGGGCAGCGTCTGCTCCACGCCCACCCATTGCAGGTTGTCGGCGTTGGGTGTCGTCGTCAGCGTGGCATAGGTGTCGATGTCCTCGCGCGCCGGGATCATGCGCATCGTGAAGGCGCGGCCGGCGAAGCGTGGCGCGCGCGCGCCCTGCAGCGGCTTTAGCCCCACCAGCACCGGCTGCCGAAAACCGCGGCGGAAGAGCTGCGTCGTCAGCGAGCCGCTGCTGATGCGCGCCAGCCGCGCCAGCACGGCGTCGGCGACGACGACGGCTTCTCGCGTCGACGCGGGAGTGGCGGTGACGGGCGGCAGGGCACTCATCGAGATTGCTCCGGCAGAGGTGGCAGGCATCCCGCATGGCAGAATGTTCCGATGGGCGGGACGCTTGGCTCCCGACTCAGCCGCGGGATGCTAGGCGCGCAGGCCATGTATGCCAATCCGGATCGGCAGCCGGCCTCGAAGGCCGGTTGCCTGCCCATTCCATGCGTTGGGATCCGAACGGGAAGTGCCGCGTGATCCGGAACGTCTTGCCCCGCGGCCTGCGCAGAACGACGAGAAGAGGGCGCTCGCCATGACGCCGAAGACCAACGAAGGCACCGCATCCCTGGACAAGGCGCTCGACGTGCTCGACGCCGTCGGCAGCACTGCGTCCGGCCTTTCGCAGGCCGATCTCGGGCTTCGCCTGGGCTTGCCGCGCACCACGCTGTACCGGCTGTTGGGCACGCTCGTCTCGCGGGGCCTGCTGCGGCGCGACCCCCTGCGCCGCGTGTATTGCCTGGGCTCGCGCTGCTTCGAATACGCGCGTGCGGCCTACGCCATGCCCGACCTCGTGGCGGCGGCTTCCGCCGAGTTGCGCGGCCTGCGCGACATGACCGGCGAGACGGCCTACCTCGCCGCGCTCGACGGGCTCGAGGTGATCTCGCTCGACCGCTGCGACGGTGCGCATGCGCAGCGCAGCCAGTCGGCCGTGGGCCAGCGCAAGCCGCTTCATTGCACGAGCCAGGGCAAGGCGATCCTGGCGGCGCTGCCGCCGGAACGGCGCGATGCGCTGGTGCGCGACATCACGCTCGCGGCCGTCACGCCACGCAGCATCACCGACCGCCGGCGCCTGCTGGCCGAGCTCAAGCTCACTGCGCAGCGCGGCTGGTCCATCGACGACGAGGAGATCGTGGTCGGCGTGCGCTGCTGCGGCGCGCCCATCGTCGACTCGCAGGGCGAAGTGCGCGGCGCCGTGAGCGTGGCCGGCCCGGCTTTCCGGCTGACGATGGAACGGCTCGAACTTCTGGGGCCCGAGCTGGCCGAGGCGGCCCGCCGCATCGGCGCGCAGCTGTCGTCGGCGCGCCCGGCGCGGCCCGAGGGCGATGCACGGGTGGTCCCCGGCGAGTGGGCCTTCGAGGGAGCGTACCCCTGCTGGATGGCCGGCGCCGCCGGCCCGGGGCGGCTGTGGTGGGCCGACCGCCTCGCGCCGGCCCTGCACCGCGCGAGCGCGGAAGGCGACGAGACGCTGGTCGGCTTCGAGCACCCGATCCAGGCCGTGCTGCCCGACCGCGAGGGCCTGCGCGTGCTCGCCGGTGACGTCTGGCATCTGCATGGCGAAGATGGCCAGCCCCGTGAAGTGACTGGCGCGCCAAGCCCGTTGCCGCGATTCGGCGTGCTTGCCGCCTGCGCCGGCCCGGCCGGCCAGGCCTGGTTCTGCCAGCCTGACGGCGACCGCTGGCGCGTGGCATCACCCAATGCCGCGGGCCAGTTCAACGGCGGCTGGCGCCTCAGCGAGCCGGCGACGGCGCTTGCCTGGAGCGAGGCACAGCGTGCGCTCTACATCGCGGCGGCCGGCAGTGGCACGATCTACACCGCGCACGAGGGCCAGGCCGGCCTGCGCAGGCTGGCCACGGTGCCCAAGGGCTCGGGGCGCCTCGCCGGCCTGGCCGTGGACGCCGACGGTGGCTTGTGGACCGCGCTGCGCGGCGGTTGGAGCGTGGCGCGCTTCGAGCCCGACGGCAGCATGGACCGCATGGTGGCGCTCCCGGTGCCGGCGCCCACCGGCGTGGCCTTCGGTGGCGGCGACGGGCGCACGCTCTTCGTGACGACCGCGCGCGAAGCGCTCGACCGCGAGTCGCTGGAGGCGGCGCCGCTCTCCGGGCGCCTGTTCGTCGTCGCTGCGGGCTGAGCCGCGGCGGGCTTTTCAGCTCGGCGAGTACGCCAGCCGCACGTAGATGGGTGCGAACGCCTCGGCCTGCGTCACCTCCACCAGCGCCTCGCGCGAGAGCTCGAGCAGGGCGATGAAGGTCACCACCAGCACCGGCACGCCGCGCCGGGTGTCGAAGAGCTCGGCGAACTCGACGAAGCGCCGGCCCTGCAGCCGGCGCAGCACGATGCTCATGTGCTCGCGCACGGAGAGCTGCTCGCGCGTGATGGTGTGGTGGGCGGTGAGGCGGGCGCGCGCCACGATTTCCCGCCAGGCCTCGCGCAACTCATCGGCATGCACCTCGGGCCAGCGCGGCTGCAGTGCCTGCTCGATGTAGACCTGCGCGCGCAGGAAATCGCGGCCGATCACCGGCAGTTCGTCCAGGCGCGCGGCGGCCAGCTTGATCTGCTCGTACTCGACGAGACGACGCACGAGCTCGGCGCGCGGGTCCTCGGGCTCGCCGCCGTCAGCGCTCTTCTTCGGCGGCAGCAGCATGCGGCTCTTGATCTCGATGAGCATGGCCGCCATCAGCAGGTATTCGCTGGCGAGCTCGAGGTTGTGATTGCGGATCTGGTCGACGTAGGCCAGGTACTGGCGCGTCACGTCGGCCAGCGGGATGTCGAGGATGTTGAAGTTCTGCTTGCGGATGAGGTAGAGCAGCAGGTCCAGCGGCCCTTCGAAAGCCTCGAGGAAGACCTCCAGAGCATCCGGCGGGATGTAGAGGTCCTGCGGCATCGCGAACAGTGGCTCGCCGTAGAGGCGCGCCACGGCCACCTGGTCGACGACGGCCGGCTCCGGCGGCGCCGGCTCGGCGCCCAGTTCGGCAGGCAGGCCGGGCCGCACCTCGCGCCCCAGATCACCCGGCACCGAGGCCCCCGGATCAGGCTGCATCGTGCTTCAGCGCTTGGTCTGGTAGACGTAGGGCTGCTGCGGCACCTTGGCTTCGCGCCACTCGGACTGCGACTCGCGGTCCTGGGCGCGATCCCACAACAACGCCCGCCCGGCACGCTGCTCCGACTCGAGCGTCGGCTTCTTCGCCTTCAACTCCTCGATGAACGAGGTGACATCGGACTTGTAGGGCTTCCAGAACAAAGGCATGGGAGGACGCAGACGCTCGGGTGCAAGAATGCCTGCAATTCTAATGAGGAGCGTTCGAGGAGACGCGCGATGAAAACCTGCTTTGCAATCTTCCTGCTCGGCATGGCACTGCTGGCCGGATGCGACCCGCAGCGCGTGGCCAAGCTCGAGGAAGGGGTGTCCACCGAGGTCGACGTGCGCAAGCAGTTCGGCGACCCGGTCACCGTGACCGGGGCGCCCGACGGCACGCGCACCCTCGACTACCCGCGCCAGCCCGAGGGCTGGACCAACTACGTCATCAAGATCGGCCCGGACGGCAAGATGAGCTCGCTGCGCCAGTTGCTCAACGAGGACAACTTCGCCCGCGTGCAGCCCGGCATGGACGCGCAGCGTGTGCGCGACACGCTCGGCCGCCCGGCCGAGCAGAAGCGCTACGAGCTCAAGAAGGAAGAGGTGTGGAGCTGGCGCTACAAGCCGGTGAACGAGAGCCGGCTGTTCACGGTCACTTTCGGCGCCGACGGACGCGTGGTCGCCACGGCCAAGGCGGACGACCCGCGCGAGCAGGCGCAGGCCGGCAGGTAGCGCAGCCTCAGGTCGGGCCTGCTCCCGCGGCCGCTGCAAAGGCGGCGGCGACGGTGGGCACGATGTGATCCGGCCCGAGTTCGGCCTCGAAGCCCGAGCGCCGGATCAGCGACAGCGGCTGCTCGTTGACGTTGGCCAGCACCAGCGCCATCTGCTGCCGCGACAGCGTGCGGTGCAACTGCCGCAGCGCGTCGAGGCCGGAGGTGTCGAGCAGCACCATGCGGTGCATCTCCAGCACCACGGCGCGCGTGCCGGCGTCCAGGTGCGCGGGCAGGTCTTCCACCTTGCCCACGGCGCCGAAGAAGAGCGAGCCGAAGAGCTCGAACACCTGCACGCCCGGCGGCAGCGAGTCCGGCCGCACCACCTGCACCTTGAACTGCGTGCCCATGCGGTAGATGAAGAAGGCACAGGCCAGCACCAGGCCCACCTCCACCGCCACGGTGAGGTCGAAGATGACGGTGAGGAGGAAGGTGCCGACGAGAATGACGCGGTAGGGCAGGTTGAACTGCCTCAGACGCGCGAACTCGCGCCACTCGCCCATGTTCCAGGCCACGAACGCGAGGATGCCGGCGAGCGCGGCGAGCGGCACGTTGAGGGCCAGCGGCGCCGCCACGAGCACGATGACGAGCAGCGCCAGCGCGTGCACCATGCCCGCCACCGGCGTGGTGCCGCCGGACCGCACGTTGGTCACCGTGCGCGCGATGGTGCCGGTGGCCGGGATGCCGCCCATGAGCGGCGCCACCAGGTTCGCCACGCCCTGCGCCATCAACTCCTGGTTCGGGTCGTGGCGAGGCAACTCGGTCATGTTGTCGGCCACGCGCGCGCACAGCAGCGACTCGATGGCGCCCAGGATGGCGATGGTCAGGGTCGGGATCAGCAGCAGCTTCGCCGTCGCCCAGCTGAACTCGGGCAGCGCGAGAGGTGGCAGGCCCTGCGGAATGCCGCCGAAGCGCGAGCCGATGGTCTCGACCTGCAGGCCGAGCAGCGTCACCGCCACCGTCGTCACCACGAGCGCCACCACGGTGCCCGGCAGGTGCGCCGACCAGCGGTGCAGGCGCCGCAGTGCGCCGATGGGGCCGGTGGGCATGGCGTACGACTTGGGCCAGAGCACGACGATGGCCAGGCTGGCGAGCGCCAGGCCGAGCGCGGCCGGATTCACGGTGTGCGCATGGGCCGCGAGCACGCCGATGAGCGAGAAGAAATCGCCCGGCAGCTTGGGCGTGACGAGGCCGAAGAAGTCCTTCACCTGCGACAACCCGATGAGCACGGCGATGCCGTTGGTGAAGCCGATGACGATGCTCACGGGCACATAGCGCACGAGCGCGCCGAGCTTGAACAGCCCCATCGCGAACAGCAGCACGCCCGCCAGCATGGTGGCGATGAGCAGGTTGGCCAGGCCGTAGCGCTCGCCGATGCCGTAGACGATGACGATGAAGGCCCCGGCCGGACCGCCGATCTGCACGTTGGAACCGCCGAGCGCCGAGATCAGGAAGCCGGCGACGATGGCCGTGACGATGCCCTGCTCGGGCTTGACGCCGCTGGCGATGGCAAAGGCCATGGCCAGCGGCAGCGCAACGACACCGACCGTGAGGCCGGCGCCCAGGTCGGCGAGGAAGCGCTGGCGGTCGTAACCCTTCAGCGCGTCGAGCGCGCGGGGGCGGAAGGGGTGCAGTGGAACGTTGGACATGGGGTCTCCGGGGCAGGTTCTTCGGTGTCGAAGCAACCTGCCGTCGGAGGACCGCAGTGGTAGCGCAGCGCGATGAAGCAGCGGCGCCGGCTGGCGCGCCGCGGCGCCGCGTGCGGGAAGCGCGTCATCGCACGCGCAGCCCTGGCCGCGCACCTGGCCACGGTTCGAGCACGTAGACACCCGGCTCGGCCTTCTCGTCGGCGTGGCTGGCGGCGAGCACCATGCCTTCGCTGACACCGAACTTCATCTTGCGCGGCGCCAGGTTGGCCACCAGCACCGTCAGCTTGCCGGCCAGCTGCTCGGGCGTGTAGGCCGAAGCGATGCCGCTGAAGACGTTGCGCGTGCGTCCCTCGCCGGCGTCGAGCGTCAGGCGCAGCAGCTTGGTGCTGCCCTCGACCCGGTCGGCGGCGACGATCTTGGCGATGCGCAGGTCCACCTTGGCGAAGTCATCGATGCCGATGGGGGCCGCCACCACCTCGCCGCCGGGCAGCGGCGCGGCGTCCGCAGGCGCAGGCGGCGCCTCGAAGAGCGCGTCCAGCATCTTCGGGTCGACCCGCTGCATCAGGTGCTTGTACTCTCCGATGCGGTGGCCACCGCCATGGCTGATCGATCGGCGCGCATCGGCCCACTTCAGCGGCTCGATGCTGAGGAAGGCCTCGACCTGCGCCGCCAGCACCGGCAGCACCGGCTTGAGGTAGACGGTGAGCACGCGGAAGGCCTCGATGCACACCGTGCAGGCGTCGTGCAGCGCCGCGTCCATGCCGGCCTGCTTGGCCAGCTCCCAGGGCTTGTGCGCGTCGACGTACTCGTTCACGCGGTCCGCCAGCAGCATCACCTCGCGCAGCGCCTTGCCGAATTCGCGCGTGTCGTAAAGCTCGCGCACGGTGTCGGCGTGGGCGCGCAGGCCGTCGAGCAGCACGCGGCCCTCGACGCCGACGTCCTCGGAGAGCTTGCCGCCGAAGCGCTTGGTGAGGAACCCCGCGGCGCGGCTGGCGATGTTGACGTACTTGCCGATGAGGTCGCTGTTCACGCGCGCCATGAAGTCGTCGGGATTGAAGTCGAGGTCCTCGACCCGGCCGTTGAGCTTGGCGGCGATGTAGTAGCGCAGCCACTCGGCGTTCATGCCGATCTCGAGGTAGCGCAGCGGGCTGATGCCGGTGCCGCGGCTCTTGCTCATCTTCTCGCCGCTCACCGTGAGGTGGCCGTGCACGTAGACGAAGTCGGGCACCTTGCGGCCGCTGAACTTCAGGATCGCCGGCCAGAACAGGGTGTGGAAGGTGACGATGTCCTTGCCGATGAAGTGCACCTGCTCGGTCTTGGGGTCGGCGAGGTAGGCGTCGAAGTCCAATCCTTGCTTGCCGAACCAGTTCTTCAGCGAGGCGAGATAGCCCACCGGCGCGTCGAGCCAGACGTAGAAGTACTTGCCCGGCGCATCGGGGATCTCGAAGCCGTAGTAGGGCGCGTCGCGGCTGATGTCCCAGTCGCCCAGGCCCACCTTGCCGTGCTCGTCGCGCGCGAACCACTCGCGAACCTTGTTGGCCACCTCGGGCTGCAGGCGGCCATCCTGCGTCCACGTCTCGAGGAACTCGACGCAGCGTGGGTCGGAGAGGCGGAAGAAGTAGTGGTCGCTCTTCTTCAGCACCGGCGTCGCGCCGGACAGGGCCGAGTAAGGGTTCTTCAGGTCGGTGGGCGCATAGACGGAGCCGCAGACCTCGCAGTTGTCGCCGTACTGGTCCTTCGCGCCGCACTTCGGGCACTCGCCCTTGATGAAGCGGTCGGGCAGGAACATGCCCTTCTCTGGGTCGAAGAACTGCTCGACGACGCGCTTGTCGATGAGGTCGTTCTTCTTCAGCGCGAGGTAGATCGAGGTCACCAGCTCGCGGTTCTCGGGCGAGTCGGTGTTGTGCCAGTGGTCGAACGAGAGGTGGAACCCGTCGAGGTAGGGCCGGCGCCCGCCAGCGATCTCGGCCACGAACTGCTGCGGTGTCTTGCCCGCCTTCTCGGCCGCGATCATCATGGCCGCGCCATGCGCGTCGTCGGCGCAGACGAAGTGCACCTCGTGCCCGAGCATTCGCTGCAGCCGCACCCAGATGTCGGCCTGGATGTACTCCATGATGTGGCCGATGTGGAAAGCGCCGTTGGCGTAGGGCAGGGCCGTGGTGACGAAGAGCTGGCGGGTCATGGTGGGTCGATTCTAGGTGGCCCGTTGTGGGCATCCCCCCTCGGATAGACTCCGCCGCCTCTCGGCGCACAGGTGACGCCACTGTGCCCGACACCCAGAACCGAGCCCCTCGAGGCCTGACCCCGCGTCCAACGGAGACCTGCGTTCCATGCCCATCGCCACCGAAGCCGCCGTGCTCGAAGCACTGAAGACGGTCACCGATCCCAACACCGGCAAGGATTTCGTCTCGACGCGGGCCATCCGCAACGTGCGCATCGAAGGCGACGACCTGGCCTTCGACCTCGAGCTCGGCTACCCGGCGAAGAGCCAGCATGCGGCGCTGCGCGCGGCATTGGTGGCCGCGGCGCGCAAGGTGCCGGGCGTCGGCAACGTCAGCGTGGCCATCACGACCAAGGTCACCTCGCACGCGGTGCAGCGGGGCGTGCAGCTGCTGCCGGGGGTGAAGAACATCATCGCGGTGGCCTCGGGCAAGGGCGGCGTGGGCAAGAGCACGACCACGGCCAATCTGGCGCTGGCGTTGGCCGCCGAGGGTGCAAGTGTCGGCGTGCTCGACGCCGACATCTACGGCCCCAGCCAGCCCATGATGATGGGCATCAGCGGCCAGCCCGAGAGCGCCGACGGCAAGACCATGGCGCCGATGGAGAACCACGGCGTGCAGGTCATGAGCATCGGCTTCATGATCCAGCCCGACCAGGCCATGATCTGGCGCGGCCCCATGGCCACCCAGGCGCTGGAGCAACTGCTGCGCCAGACCAACTGGCGCGACCTCGACTACCTGCTCGTGGACATGCCGCCCGGCACCGGCGACATCGCGCTCACGCTCAGCCAGAAGGTGCCGCTTACCGGTGCCATCATCGTCACGACGCCTCAGGACATCGCCCTCATCGACGCGCGGAAGGGCCTGACCATGTTCGAGAAGGTGGGCGTGCCGATCCTCGGCATCGTCGAGAACATGGCGGTGCACGTGTGCACGAAGTGCGGCCAGGCCGAGCACATCTTCGGCGCCGACGGCGGCAAGAGGATGGCGGCCGAGCACAAGGTCGACTACCTCGGCGCGCTGCCGCTGACGATGAAGATCCGCGAGCAGGCCGACAGCGGCCAGCCCAGCGTGGCGGCCGAGCCCGATGGCGAGATCGCGGCGCTGTACAAGCAGGTGGCGCGCACCGTGGCCATCAAGATCGCGGCCAAGGCCAAGGACTTCAGCAGCAAGTTCCCGACCATCACGGTCAGCAAGACCACCTGAAGCGTCGGCGGTGCGGCTGCGCGCACAAGAGTGCTTGTGGCAGCCAATGTTTGCTCACAGCAGGTGCACGCCGGACGGATGCCGGAGCCGATGGGGCTGATGGGCGCAAAACGGGCGTGGTCTATGCTCCCAGCCGCCGCCCTTCGGCGGCTTCGCCCATAGGGCTGCAATGAGCAAGGTCATCCCCGTCATGCCGGCCGGCGCGGCTGTTTCGCCCGCCGGGCCGACCCGTCAACGGCGCCGTCAGCGGCCGAAGGGCCGATTGGCTTCGCCCGAGGCGCTCGAAGCCGTTCGCGCGCTCATCGGTGCCGAGCCGCCGCGCCGCGAACTGCTCATCGAGTACCTGCACCGCGTGCAGGACCGCTTCGGCCAGCTCGGCGCGCCGCACCTGGCGGCACTCGCCGCGCTGATGCGGCTGTCCCAGGCCGAGGTGTTCGAGGTGGCGAGCTTCTATCACCACTTCGACATTGTGAAGGAGGATGCCGAAGGAGCCGTGCCTGCGCCGCCCGCGCTCACCGTGCGCGTGTGCGACAGCCTGAGCTGCGAGCTGGCGGGCGCGCACAGCCTGCTGGAGCGGCTGCCGTCGCTGCTGGGCCCCGGCGTGCGCGTCTTGCCGGCGCCTTGTGTCGGGCGCTGCGAGCAGGCGCCGGTGGCGGTGGTGCACCAGCATCCGGTGCCGCAGGCCACGGTCGAGGCGGTGCATGCTGCCGTGGCCACCGGCCCGCGTGGCCACGAACCCGATCCGTACATCGGCTTGGCCGCCTACCGGGCCAGCGGAGGCTACCGCCGCCTTGCCGAGTGCCTCGGCGGCGAGCGCACGGCCGAGCAGGTGATCGCGACGCTCGAGCACGCCGGCCTGCGTGGGCTGGGTGGCGCGGGCTTCCCGGCCGGGCGCAAGTGGCGCATCGTTCGCGCCCAGCCGGCGCCCCGGCTGATGGCCGTCAACATCGACGAAGGCGAGCCCGGCACCTTCAAGGACCGCGTGCTGCTCGAGTCGGACCCGCACCGCTTCCTCGAGGGGCTGCTCATTGCCGCGTGGGCGGTGCAGTGCGCCGGCGTCTACATCTACCTGCGCGACGAGTACCACGGCTGTCGGGCGCTGCTCGAGGCGGAGCTGGCCGCGCTGCGCGGCGGGCACGGCGACCTGCCGCCGTGGCCCGGCATGCCGCCGATCGAGCTGCGGCGTGGCGCCGGCGCCTACATCTGCGGCGAGGAGTCCGCGATGATCGAATCGATCGAAGGCAAGCGCGGCTGGCCGAGGCTGCGCCCGCCTTACGTCGCCGAGGTGGGCCTGTTCGGCCGGCCGACGCTGGAGCACAACTTCGAGACGCTCTACTGGGTGCCTGAGTTGCTGGAGAAGGGCGGCGACTGGTTTGCCTCGCAGGGCAGGCATGGGCGCAAGGGCCTGCGCCGCTTCTCCGTGAGCGGGCGCGTGCGCGAGCCGGGCGTCAAACTGGCGCCGGCCGGCATCACGTTGCGCGAACTGGTCGACGAGTTCTGCGGCGGCATGCTGCCCGGCCACGAGCTCTATGCCTACCTGCCCGGGGGCGCCTCGGGCGGCATCCTGCCGGCACGGCTGGCCGACGTGCCGCTGGACTTCGAGACGCTGCAACCGTACGGGCCGGTCGGCCCGACCAGTTGTTTCATCGGCAGCGCAGCCGTCATCGTGCTGGGCCAGCATGACAGCGCCGCTGACGCCGCGCGCAACGTCATGCGCTTCTTCGAACACGAGAGCTGTGGCCAGTGCACCCCCTGCCGGGCGGGCACGACCAAGGCGAGCCAGCTCATCGCCGGCGACGCCTGGAACCAGCCGCTGCTCGCCGACCTGTCGATGGTGATGCGCGAGGCCTCCATCTGCGGTCTCGGTCAGGCGGCGCCGAACCCGGTGGACTGCGTCATCAAGTACTTTCCGCATGAGTTGCAGGAAAGCGTGCCGGGTCGTGTGACCGGCTCGGGGCCGGGCATCCAGGAGCCGAAGCCATGAATGCAGTCACGCGCGCCGAGCGCGCCCGCCTGCTGGCCGAGGCGCCGGCCGATGTGCCCTTCACGCTCGACGGCCGCGCCGTGGCGGCGCGCACCGGTGAGACGATCATCGAGGTGGCGCGCCGCGAGGGCGTGGAGATTCCCCACCTGTGCTGGACACCGGGCCTCGAGCCCGCAGGCAACTGCCGTGCGTGCATGGTGGAAGTGAACAACGAGCGCACGCTCGCCGCCGCCTGCTGCCGCAAGGCCGAGGCCGGCATGAAGGTGGCCACGGGCACCGAGCGGGCACGCCGGGCGCAGAAGCTGGTGCTGGAGCTGTTGCAGGCCGATCTGCCCGAGCAGGCCCACACCCGCCACAACGAGGTCGACACCTGGTCCGCCAAGCTCGGCGTCGGCAAGCCGCGCTTCGAGCCGCGCGCGCAGCCGGCGGCCGACCTCTCGCACCCGGCCATCGCCGTCAACCTCGACGCCTGCATCCAGTGCACGCGCTGCCTGCGCGCCTGCCGCGACGAGCAGGCGAACGACGTCATCGGTATCGCCTATCGCGGCGGGCACGCGAAGATCGTGTTCGATGCCGACGACCCGATGGGTGCCAGCACCTGCGTCGCCTGCGGCGAGTGCGTGCAGGCGTGCCCCACTGGCGCCCTGGCACCGGCGCGCGACGTCGCGAAGTCCGTGCCCGACAAGCAGGTTCACTCGGTCTGCCCCTATTGCGGTGTTGGCTGCCAGCTCACGTATCACGTCAAGGACGACGCCATCCTCTTCGTCGAGGGCCGCGACGGCCCCGCGAACCGCGGCCGCCTGTGCGTGAAGGGCCGCTACGGTTTCGACTACGCGCGCCACCCGCAGCGCCTGACCGTGCCGCTGATCCGCAAGGCCGGCGTCGGCAAGAGCGCCGCGATGGTGGCCGACCCCGAGACCGCGCGCGGCTACTTCCGCGAGGCCACCTGGGAAGAGGCGCTGGCGCTGGCTGGCGGCTCGCTGCGCCGCATCCGCGATGCGCACGGCCCGCGCTCGCTCGTCGGCTTCGGCTCGGCCAAGGGCAGCAACGAGGAGGCCTACCTCTTCCAGAAGCTCGTGCGCCTGGGCTTCGGCAGCAACAACGTCGACCACTGCACACGCCTGTGCCATGCCAGCAGCGTGGCCGCACTGCTGGAAGGCATCGGCTCGGCCGCCGTCAGCAACCCGGTCATGGACGTCGCCAAGGCCGAGGTCGTCATCGTCATCGGCGCCAACCCGGTGGTGAACCACCCGGTGGCGGCCACCTGGATCAAGAACGCCGTGCGCGGCGGCACGAAGCTCGTGCTCATCGACCCGCGCCGCAGCGAGTTCGCACGCCACGCCAGCCACGTGCTGCAGTTCCGCCCCGACACCGACGTGGCGCTGCTCAACTCGATGATGCACGTCATCGTCGAGGAGGGCCTGGCGAACGCCGCCTTCATCGCCGATCGCACCTCGGGCTACGAGGCGCTGGCGGCCAACGTGCGCGGCTTCAGCCCGGAGGCGATGGCGGCCGTCACCGGCGTCGACGCCACCACGGTGCGCGAGGTGGCGCGGCTCTACGCGACGAGCCGCGCCTCGATGATCCTCTGGGGCATGGGCATCAGCCAGCACGTGCACGGCACCGACAACGCGCGCTGCCTCATCGCGCTGGCGCTGATGACCGGCCAGATCGGCCGCCCCGGCACCGGCCTGCACCCGCTGCGCGGCCAGAACAACGTGCAGGGGGCGAGCGACGCCGGCCTGATCCCGATGATGTTCCCCGACTACCAGCGCGTGACGTCGCCCGCGGCACGCGCGCACATGGCCCGGGCCTGGGGCGTGCCGGAGAGCCGGCTCGACGCCGAACCCGGCCTCACGGTGGTGGAGGTGATGCATGCCATCCACGCCGGCCGCGTGAAGGGCCTGTACATCATGGGCGAGAACCCCGCGATGAGCGACCCTGACGTGAACCACGCGCGCCAGTCGCTTGCCGAGCTCGAGATGCTCGTCGTGCAGGACATCTTCCTCACCGAGACGGCGTGCCTGGCCGACGTCATCCTGCCTGCCAGCGCCTTTCCGGAGAAGACCGGCAGCTTCACCAACACCGACCGCACGGTGCAGATCGGCCGGCGCGCCATCGGCCTGCCCGGGCAGGCGCGGCAGGACTTGTGGTGCATCACCGAGATGGCGCGCCACTTCGACCTCGACTGGAGCGCCTATGGTGCCACGCCCACCGACTGCGACGCTGCGGCCGGCTGCGTCTTCGACGAGATGCGCCGCGCCATGCACAGCATCGGCGGCATCACCTGGGGACGGCTGCAGCGCGAATCGAGCGTCACCTACCCGTGCGAAGCGGAGGGCGATCCCGGCCACCCGGTCGTCTTCATCGACCACTTCCCCACCGAGAGCGGGCGCGGCCGCTTCGTGCCGGCCGACATCGTCAGCGCCGACGAGCGGCCCGACGCCGAATTCCCAATGGTGCTCATCACCGGCCGCCAGCTCGAGCACTGGCACACCGGCAGCATGACGCGCCGCTCGGGCGTGCTCGATGCCATCGAGCCGGATCCGGTGGCGCTGCTGCACCCGCTCGAGCTGGCGCGGCTGGGCATCGAGCCGGGCGCGATGTTGACGGTCGAGTCGCGCCGCGGCCACGTCAGCCTGTATGCGCGTGCCGACGAGGGCACGCCGGCCGGTGCTGTCTTCGTCGCCTTCTGCTGGTACGAGGCGGCGGCCAACGCGCTCACCAACCCGGCCCTGGACCCGGTGGCCAAGATTCCGGAGTTCAAGTACTGCGCCGTGCGCGTGCAGGCCGGGGGCGAGGCGCCGGTGGTCGGCAGTTTCGGCGGCGGCGTCCTGCTGCGCGCGCCTTCAAGCTGAGCGAGGGGGCTTGGCCGCTGCGGCCCCTCCGGCGCGCAGTTGCTCGAGGTCGTCCGGCGTGTTTGCGTTGAAGAACGCCCCGCCTTCGGCAAAGGGCACGAGCACCTGGCCCTGGCCGCGCGTGAAGCGCTCGATCTTGCGCTCGCCGGCGGCGAGCGCGGCTTCCAGCGGCGCTCGCAGCGAGCGGTGCATGAGGCAGAACACGGGCTGAGGCTGGGGGCCGGAGCGGGCGTCCGCGCGGCCCGACCCGGTCTCTGCCGCCGCCGCTTCGGTGACCGGCATGGCCACCCGCACGCCGCCGGCCCGCGCGGCTGCATAGAGCCGCGCCACCAGGTCGATCGGGAAGAGCGGCGTGTCGCACGGCACGGTGACGAGCCACTCGGTTTGGCAATGCGTCAGCCCCGCGAGCATGCCCGCCAGCGGCCCGGGAAAGTCTGCCTGCGCATCAGGCCAGACGGGCACATCGAAGCGGGCATAGGCCTCGGCATGTCGGTTGGCATTGATGGCCAGCGCACCCACCTGGGGCCGCAGCCGCTCCAGCGCGTGCCAGACCAGGGGCTGTCCGCCGAGCACCTCCAGCCCCTTGTCGACGCCGCCCATGCGGCTGCCACGGCCGCCCGCGAGGACGAGGCCGGTGATCTGACGCAGCGGGATGTCGGTGTCCATGGGTCAAGGCGCGTCGCGCCGAGGAGTCGATCGCAGCCCGATTCTCGATCCGCCAGCGCCTTGCCCCTGGATGCGGGGCGGTCGCGCGGATGTGGTCCACTTTCCTTCGTGACCGAGCCCGCACTACGCCCACGCCTGCCAAGGCTGACGACCGCGCGCGCGCCGCTCACGCGCGCTGCGCTCGTATTTGCGCAGGATGGCAGCCAGCGGCCCATCCAGCTCGCGGCCGAACGCGCGCTCACACTCTACGTCGACAACCAGGAGCTGGTGACGCTGATGACGCTCGGCCAGGAGCCCGAGCTGCTCGCGCTGGGCTACCTGCTCAACCAGGCGCTGGTTCAAGGCGCCGAGGAGGTCGAGTCGATCACGGTCGACTGGGACGTGGCCGCCGCCGCCGTGCGCACCGTGCACGGCGTGAGCGGGCTGGCCGAGCGCCTGGCCCGGCGCACTGTCACCACCGGCTGCGGCCAGGGCACGGTGTTCGGCGACTGGCTGCAGCGCGTGCCGCCGCTGCCCGCCGCCGGCACCGCGCCGGGCAGCGTCGAGCACTCCGCGCTCGTGCACCTGCTGGAGGCCATGCGCGCCCACCCCAGCGTGCACCGCGAAGCCGGCTCGGTGCATGGCACGGCACTGTGGCGCGGCGGCCGCATGCTGGTGCACGTGGAGGACGTCGGCCGCCACAACGCCGTCGACACCGTGGCCGGCTGGATGGCCATGGAGCACGTCGACGGCGCGGACTGCTGGCTCTACACGACCGGCCGCCTGACGAGCGAGATGGTGCTCAAGGCCGCGCACCTGCGCGTGCCGGTGGTGGTGTCGCGCAATGGCGCCACGGCGATGGGGCAGGAACTGGCCGAGCGGCTGGAGCTCACGCTCATTGGCCGTGCCAGCGGGCAGCGCTACCTTTGCTACAGCGGTGCGGCCCGGCTGCGGCCGGCTGCGGATTGAGCCTGCTGATCCGACGCTGATTGCCCCGCGGCTGATCGACCGGCATGCGCCGAGCGTTCCGCGACGCAGGTCAGACCAGCCCGTCGAAGAGCCACACGGGCACGGCATCGCCCGCGGCCACGGAGCCCTGCTCGTGGTCGAGCACCACCAGCGCGTTGGCCTCGCTCATGCTGCGCAGCACGCCCGCGCCCTGGCTGCCAAAGAGACGGACCTGCCAGCCCACGTGACCGTCCGCATCGGATACCGGTTCGACGATGGCACGCTGGAACTCCGTGCGCCCCGGGCGCTTGCGGATGGCCACCGTCGAGCGCGCGCTCAGCACCGGCAGCGGCGCCGGCGTGGCCCCGGCGAGCACGAGCAGCGCCTCGCGCACGAAGGCGTAGAAAGTGACGAGCGCAGCCACCGGGTTGCCCGGCAGCGCAAACAGCCACGACGGCGAGGCCGCGTCGCCCGGCTTGGCACCCGGCCTTCGCAGCGGGCCGAAGGCGAAGGGCCGGCCCGGCCGCATCGCCACCTTCCAGAACGACACGTCGCCGGCCTGCGCGAGGATGTCGCGCGTGTAGTCGGCGTCACCGGCGCTGACACCGCCACTGGTGATGACGACATCGGCCTCGCGCACGGCGCGCTCGATGACAGCGGCGAGCGCGGCCCGGTCGTCGCGCACGAGGCCGAGGTCGATGACCTCCATGCCCAGGCGTCGCACCGCGGCGCCGAGCGCGAAGCGGTTGCTGTCGTAGATGCAGCCTTCGGCCAGCGCGGTGCCGGGCTCAGCCACCTCGTCGCCGGTGGAGAAGAGCGCCACCTTGAGCGGGCGCATCACGCGCACATGCGTGAGGCCGAGCGAAGCCACGAGCCCGAGGTCGGCCGGCCGCAACACGCGCCCGGCCTGCAGCGCGGGCTTGCCGGCGCCGAGGTCTTCGCCGCGACGGCGCCGGTTCTCGCCGGCGCGGAGGGTGCCGGGCTGCAGGTGCACCTTGCCGCTGTCGGCGGCGCCTTGCACCTGCACCAGTTCCAGCGGCACCACCGTGTCGGCGCCTGCAGGCATCACGGCGCCCGTCATGATGCGCACGCAGCAGCCGGCGGCCACGGTGCCCGCGAAGGGCTTGCCCGCGAAGACGGTGCCCGCGGCCTTCAGCACCGTCGGGCCGTCCGCGCGCAGCGCGCTGCCTGCGAAGGCATAACCATCCATCGCCGAGTTGTCGTGCGCGGGCACGTCGATGGGCGAGATCAGGTCTGCGGCCAGCACGCGGCCGGCTGCCTCGGGCAGCGGCAGTTCGATCGAGTCGCTGCGCGGCAACGGCCGCAGCACGGCGGCAATGGCCGCGCGCGCTTCGTCGACGCTCAGGTTGCGTTCGCCGGCGGCGAGCGGAGAGGGACCGAGTTCACTCATGGCAGGGGTTCGGGGTCGAGGCGCGATTGTGGGTTGGAAGTGGGGCGGAACCCTGACAATGCCGGCCCGCGGGCCCGCGGGCCCGCGTGCCTGACGTGACCGCCCCGTCCGCATCCCCACGCACCCACTGCCGAGCCTGCCATGAACCCATCGATCGACCTGCGCAGCGACACTGTCACCCGCCCCACGCCCGCCATGCGCGAGGCGATGGCGCGCGCCGAAGTCGGCGACGACCAGTACGGCGAGGATCCCACCACCAACCGCCTGCAGGAGCAGATGGCGGCGCGGCTGGGCAAGGAGGCGGCGCTGTGGATGCCCAGCGGCACCATGGCCAACCAGGTGGCGCTGCTGGTGCTGGCGCGCCCGGGCGACGAAGTGGTCACGGCGCGCGAGGCGCACGCGGGCTGGCACGAGGCCGGCGGCGCGGCTGCCAATGCCGGGGTGCAGATCATCGAGGTGGGCGAGCGCGGTGTGTTCACGAGCGCGCAGCTCGAGGCGGCCATCAAACCCGCGGGCCTGCCGGTCTTCCCGGCCACCACGGTGGTGGAGATCGAGAACACGCACAACCGCTCCGGTGGCGTGGTCTTCCCGCAGGACGAGGTGCTGCGCATCTGCGCCCTGGCGCGCGAACGCGGCCTCGCGAGCTTTCTCGATGGCGCCCGGCTGTGGAATGCGGCGGCCGCGAGCGGCCGCAGCGAGGCCGAGCTCGCCGCGCCGTTCGACCTCGTGTCGGTGGCCTTCAGCAAGGGGCTCGGAGCGCCCGGCGGCTCGTTGCTGGCGGGCTCGCGCGAGCTGATCCAGCGCGCCAACCGCCACCGCCGCCGGCTCGGCGGGGCGATGCGCCAGGTGGGCATCTTCGCGGCCGCGGCGCTGCACGGTGTCGAACACCATCGCGCGCGGCTCGCCGAGGACCACGCCAACGCGCGCCGCCTGGCCGAGCGCCTGGCCGGCTGCGCCGGGGTGCAGCTGGACCTCGCCAGCGTGCAGACGAACATCGTCGTCTTTCACCTGAAGGCGGGTGCGCCCGATGCGGCCGCGGTCGTGGCCGCGGCGCGCTCGCGCGGCGTGCTGCTCAACGCCTTCGGGCCGCGCACGGTGCGAGCGGTGACACACCTCGACGTCAGCGCCGCGCAGTGCGACCACGCGGCGGCGCAACTCACGGCGTTGCTGTCGGGCTGAGTGGCGGGCTGAGCTCGCGCGCGGCCCCGGCTCGGGC
Source organism: Rubrivivax sp. (assembly GCA_016790435.1). Lineage (GTDB taxonomy): Bacteria > Pseudomonadota > Gammaproteobacteria > Burkholderiales > Burkholderiaceae_C > Rubrivivax. Next base: position 18,614 of record JAEUPE010000001.1, read on the forward strand.
AGGCCTTTGGCTTGGTTCGGGCTGATCCTGCGCCATGTGCGGCTCGTGCATTCACGTTGCGTCCCCCTGGAGAGGGATGCGGCGGGGTTCTCCCTAGCTTCGCAGCTTGTGGCCCTCGATGCGGAGGCGGAGACTGGTCCGCGCCATTCGATCAAGGAGGGCAAGATGAAAACGTCATCGTTGGGTTTCGCGGGCCGCGGCTGGCCCCTGGCCGGGGTCGCTGTCGCGGCCGCCATCGTGCTGCTGGCCGCTTGCCAGCCGCGCACGCCGGCGGCCCCTTCCACGCAGGCTTCGGCGCCGGCCACGCCTTCCGCGCCACCCGCACCTCCAGCGCTGCCCGTGCAAGCCATCAGCCCCGAGGAGGTCGGGCGCCTGCTCGAACGCCGCGTCACGCAGGCCTTCGTCCCCGGACAGGTGGTCGTGAAGATGAAGGCGGGTCGCGCGACGACGATGGCGGCACCCGAAATGGGCCGCCTGCAACTCGAGACCGAGGGGCAGGCGACGTCAGGCGGTGAACGCATCTATCGCATCCAGCCCACCGTGGCGCGGGCGATGGCGCCGCAGGCGATGCGCGATCGCACGCTGGAACTCGTGCGCACCCTGGCCGCGCGCCCGGACGTCGAGTACGCGCAGCCGAACTTCGTCTTCCAGATCGGCGCCGTGCCCAACGATCCGGGCTTCGCGCAACAGTGGCACTACGCCGACAACGGCACCGGTGCGGGCCAGGTGCCCGGCGGCATCAACCTGCCGCAGGTGTGGGAGACGAACAAGGGCTCGGGCAACGTCGTGGTGGCGGTCATCGACACCGGCATCCTGCCCGCGCACCCGGACATCACCGGCTCACCGAACCTCGTGCCCGGCTTCGACATGATCAGCGACGGCACCATCGCCAACGACGGTGGCGGCCGCGACAACGATCCCACGGATCCTGGCGACGCGAGCGCCGCCGGCGAGTGCGGCCCCGGCAGCCCGGCGCAGCCCAACAGCTGGCACGGCACGCATGTGGCAGGCACCGTGGGCGTGGGCCACACCAACAACGGCGTCGGCGTGGCCGGCATCAATTGGGCCGTGAAGCTGCAGGCCGTGCGCGTGCTCGGCAAGTGCGGCGGCACGATGGTCGACATCAACGACGGCATCCGCTGGGCCGCCGGCCTGCCCGTGCCGGGCGTGCCGACCAATGCCACGCCCGCCAAGGTGATCAACATGAGCCTGGGCGGCGGCTCGCCCTGCTCGGCCTCGCCGGCCACGCAGGCGGCGATCAACGATGCCGTCGCCGCCGGCACGACGGTGGTGGTGGCGGCGGGCAACTCGGCGGCCGATGCCTCGGGCTTCCTGCCTGCCAGCTGCAACGGAGTGATCACCGTGGCCGCGGGCGATGCGCGCGGCTTCCTGGTGGCGCGTTACTCCAACTTCGGCCCGCGCATCGACCTGCTGGCGCCGGGCGGCGACACGCAACGCGACGACAACGGCGACGGCCAGAACGACGGCGTGCTCTCGATGGTGCAGGGCGGTTATGCGCGCTACAACGGCACCTCGATGGCGAGCCCGCACGTGGCCGGCGTGGTGGCGCTGATGCTGGCCGCGCGCCCGACCCTCACACCGGCGCAGGTGCTGGCCGACCTGAAGGCGCAGGCGCTGCCGCGCAATGCCACGCAGTGCCCGCGCGCCTGCGGCGCGGGCTTGCTCAACGCGCGCGCGGCGCTCGGTGGCGGCACACCGCCGCCGCCGCCGCCACCGCCGCCACCTCCTCCCGATGGCGCCCTGGTGGCGCTCGCGCCGAACACGGCCACGCTGAACATCGGCGCCAGCGCCACGCTCGTGGCCACGGTGTCCGCGGGAGGTGCGCCGCTGGCGGGCAAGACGGTCACGTTTGCTTCGAGCAACGCGGCCGTCGCCACGGTGAGCCCGGCCACCGCCACCACCGACGGCACGGGTCAGGCGCGCGTCGTCGTCACGGGTCTCACTCCGGGCAGCTCCAGTATCAGCGCCGCCGCCGAGGGGGCGCAGGCCGCCGCCGCCATCACCGTGGCCGCCAAGGTTTCGGCGCTGTCGTGGGTCGGCGGCGTGGCGGCCGCCGCGTTGATGTTGCTGGGCCTTTGGCACCGGCGACGGACAGCGGGCCGCTAGAAGCCGGCACGGCCGGAAGGAAACCGAGGCATGGAATCGATGCTGGCGACGCTGCAGTGGGCCACCACCCTGGTGGCCCAGGCGACGCTGGCCTGGCTGGGCACGCCGATGTCGTGGCGCGGCGACCAGCTCAGCCACGCCGGCGGCTTCGTCGCGCAACTGCACGCGGACTGCACCGCCTGGTGGCCGGCCTGCGGCATGTTGATCGCCCTGGCGTCCGTTGCCGCATGGGTCGGCGTGCCCGTGCGACGGACGATGGCGGGGGCCGCTGCAGGCCTCTTTGCGATGGTGCTGGTCAACCAGGCCCGCCTCGTCGCCGTGCTGTGGGCCGGCATCCACGCGCCCGCGTTCTTTCACTTCGCTCACGAGGTGCTGGGTCCGCTGCTTCTCGTGGCCACCGGAGCGGCGATCGTGGCGCTCACGGTTCGCGGACGCGGCAGCATCGGCCCGCGTGAAGCCGAACGGCGGGGTGCGCATGCGCCCAGGGCGCCGTGGGCGACGGGAACGTGAAGGCAAGAGATGGTGCGAGGTTGGCCGATGAAGATCCTTGCCGACCGCGGCAGCCCTTGCTCTGGGCGTGCCGCGAGGGCGCTGGTCGCTCTGACGGTGGTTCTCGAGTTGATGCCCGGCATGGCCCTGGCCGTCGTGCCACCGGGCTCGGCCGCATCGGCGTCGACGCCGCGTGCGACGCCGCCCTCGGCGCCCATCGTGTCCGGTGATCTGATCGTCAAGTTTCGCGATGCGAGCGAGCCTGGGCGGCAGCTGGCCGCGGTGCTCGCGGGCCAGCGCGACATGGCCTCGGCCGCGCCAGTGGCCTCGCGGCTGTCGGCCGATCTGGGCCTGCCGCTGCAGATGGTGCAGGTGACCTCGGGCCGCGAGGCCCTGCTGGCGCTCGACCGCGAGGCGCTGGGGCGCAGCCTGCTCTCGCGCGCGGGGCGCGAGGCGCAGGTGCAGCGGGCGACGATGACCGTGCCGCCGCCCGGCGGCGGCCTGCCCGGAGCTCAGCTCGTGCTGCGCATCGAGTGGCGACCTGCTGCCCCGGCCGGCGCGGTGCAGGCTGTCGCATCACGGCTGGCACTGCCCAGCCTGCCGGCGCCACAGGTGCAAGGGGAGTCGACCGGCAATGTGTCGAGGCTCGTCTACGACATCGACGCCTTGACCCTCGCACTCATCGAGCGGCTGCAGCGGCGCTCCGATGTGGAGTACGTGCAGGCCAACCGGCTGCTGCGCCCGGCGGCACCGGCCGCCTCTCGTTGAACTTGGCGCATGCGCCGAGGCCATCGGCTCCTTCGCTGGGCTGATGCCGGGCGTTGGTCGGCGCGCGGGAAGCTGATAGGCTGCCTGCAAATGCATGACAGCGAGGTCCCGGCTGAACTGAACGTCGAGCAGGCCTTTGCCGGTGCCTACCAGGAGTTGCGCCGGCTGGCGCGCTCGCGCCTGCGCGGGGGCGGTCGCAACACCGTGCTCGACACCACTGCGCTCGTGCACGAGACCTTCCTCAAGCTCAGTCGCAACGCCGGCGTGTCGTTTCCGGACCGCCCGCGCTTTCTCGTCTATGCCGGCAGGGCGATGCGTTCGATCATCGTCGACATGGTGCGGCAGCGGCAGACCGAGCGCGCCGGGGGCGACTTCGCGCTGGTCACGCTCACCGGTGACCTGGTCGATGCGCTTCCGGCCGAAGAAGCGCACATCCTGCAGGTGCACGAGGCGCTGCAGGAGATGGCGCAGGTCGACGAGCGCATGGCCCGCGTCGTGGAGATGCGCTACTTCGGTGGCATGACCGATCTCGAGATCGGCGAGGCGCTCGGCGTCACCGACCGGACCGTGCGGCGCGATTGGGAGCAGGCGCGGCTCTTCCTCGCCGAGGCGTTGAAGTAGCCCTGCCGAGCGGCACCCGGACCCGGCGCATGGTGCGCACTCCGCCGCGGGCCGAAGCCATGTCGCGGCGACCGTGCGACCGCCTGCCGGCGGGCGCGCTCTCGGAGCGGCGTGTCCGGCTTCGCCATGCTTTCTCGTTCAAACAGGCATGGCCTGGCGAGGCGGACCCGGCCGCTCGGCATCGGCCACCTGGCGCAGTGGCCTGCAGGAGGATGGCTCGATGAGCGAAGCGTTCAAGCTCGCACCGCACGAATGGGCGTTGCTGCGTGGTCTGCTCGATGAAGCGCTGGCGCTGCCCTTGGCGCAGCGTGCCGCCTGGCTCGACCAGCTCGACGAGACGCGCGCGCGAGGTCTCAAGCCGCGTCTGCGTTCGCTGCTGGCCAACGCGGGCAACGACGACGATCCGGCCACGGCGGCGCGCCTGCTGCAGACCCTGCCCAAGGTCGAGACGGGCCAGTTCGCGCCGCTGCCCGGCAGCGTCATCGAGAAGCCCGGCGATGCGATCGGCCCGTACCGGCTGATCCGCGAGCTCGGCAGCGGGGGCATGGGAAGCGTGTGGCTGGCCGAGCGTACCGACATGCTGCAAGGCCGCCAGGTGGCGCTGAAGCTGCCGCACGGCGCCTGGAAGCGCGCCGGGCTGGCCGAGCGCCTGGCGCGCGAGCGCGAGATCCTGGCCACGCTCGAGCACCCGCACATCGCGCGCCTGTACGACGCGGGGCTGGCCGCCGATGGTCAGCCCTGGCTGGCGCTCGAGTACGTGCAGGGTGAGCGCATCGATGTCCACTGCCGCTCCAAGGACCTGCCGGTGCCGGCACGCCTGCGCCTCTTCCTGCAGGTGGCGCAGGCGGTGGCGCATGCCCATGCGCAGCTGGTGGTGCACCGCGACTTGAAGCCGGCCAATATCCTCGTCACCGAGGCGGGCGATGTGAAGCTGCTGGACTTCGGCATCGCCAAGCTGGTGCAGGAAGGCGTGGTCGAGGAGACCGAGCTCACTCGCGACGTCGGCCGTGTGCTGACGCCGGAGTACGCCAGCCCCGAGCAGATTCTCGGCAAACCGATCGGAACCGCGAGCGATGTCTACTCGCTGGGCGTGGTGCTCTTCGAGTTGCTTGCCGGCGAGCGCCCGTACCGATTGCAGGGCCTGCAGCGCAGCTCGCGCGCCGCGCTTGAAGAAGCCATCGTCGCGGCCGACGTGCCGCGGCCGAGCGCGCTGGCGCCGACCGCGCGGCGCCAGGCGTTGCGCGGCGACCTCGACACCATCGTGCTGAAGGCGCTCAAGCGCGATCCCGCCGAGCGCTATGCCACCGTGGCCGCCTTGGCCGACGACGTGCAGCGCCACCTCGAACAGCGCCCGGTGCTGGCCCTGCCGGACAGCGCGTGGTATCGCGCCACCAAGTTCCTGCGCCGAAACCGCCTTGCAGTCGGGGCCACCGGCGCCGTGGCCGTGGCCCTGGTCGCGGGCACGGCGATCGCCGTCTGGCAGGCGCGGCGTGCCGTCGCCGAGCAACAACGGGCCGAACAGGTGGCCGCCTTCATCGGTGCCGTCTTCCAGGAGGCCAACCCGTTCCAGCAGGGCAGCGGCAAGCCGCTCACCGGGGCCGAACTGCTGCGCCTGGCCAAGGACCGCCTGGTCGCCGCGCCGCCGGCCGATGCGGCCACGCGCGTGGACTTGCTCACGCTGCTGGGCACGAGCCTCTTCGCGCTCGAAGATCTGCCCACTGCCGCCGGAGTGCTGCAGCAGGCCGTGCGCGATGCCGAGGCCGCTTTCGGTGCAGCCGATACGCGGACGCTGCGGGCCCGGCTGCGCCAGTCCGATGTGCTGCGATTGCAGGACAAGAACGACGAGGCGCGCAAGATCCTGGAGACCCTCCTGCCGCGCCTGCGAGAGCAACGTGCGGCGCAGCCCTCCGACCTGGTCAGCGCCCTGCGCGCCTTGGCCGACGTCGAGTTCAGGACGGGCAAGGGCGAGGCGGCTGATCCGTACTTCGAGGAGGGGCTCGACGTCGTGCGCCGGCACCTGGGCGAAGACCACGCCGACCATCTCGCCTTGTTGTCGCTCAAGGCCCGCAACCTGCGCACACGCTCACGCACGGCGCAGGCGCTGCAGACGTCGCAGGAAGCGATGCGCATCGCCCAGACCGTCTACGCCGGCACGCCTCGGCATCCGGTACTTAGCGAAGCGCGCTTCACGCACGGATTCATCCTGGCCGACAACGGCCGCTACGCCGAAGCCGTGCAGAGCTTTCGAACGGCCTTGGCCGAGACCGAAGCCCTCTTCGGGCGTGCCAGCCGACGTCATGGCACGCGGCTGGGCTCGAGTTCGGAGATCTTCGCGCTGGCGGGGCTGCTGCGCGAGGGCATCGCGAATGCCGAGTTGTCGCGCGCGACCCTGCTGACGCACGCGCCGGCGCGCTCGCGGCTGGACGGCGCTTCGGCCGAAGTGGTGGCGCTGGCCCATAACTTGGCGCGCGATGGCGAGCGCGCCGTGCCGCTGTGGCGGCACGCTGAGTCGGTGTATCGCGAGCTGATGGGCGAGGCCAGCTGGGTGGTGCAGGTCACTCGCCGCAACCTCAGCCTGGCGCTCACGTGGTCCGGCGAGCTGGCCGAGGCGGAGCGCGTGATGAACGACGTGCTCGCAGGCCACCCGCGGCCGGCGCGCGACGGCTACGACACCAACGCCTGGATCGCGGGCATCCGCGAGCGCCTGGCCGGCCGCGCGCAGGCGGCACTGGCGCTGCAGCAGCGCGCCCTGGATTCGATGCCCGGCACCGCCAGCGACGTGCTGCCGCGGGCCTATGCGCTCACCGAGCGAGGCCTGGCGGAACTGGCGCTCGGCCGCCGAACAGAGGCCCGTGCTTCATTGGCTGAGGCGCTGCGCCACTTCGAGACCAGCGGCATCGGCATCGTGGCTGAACGGGCCGACGCCTTGCTCGGCCTGGGGCGGTTGGAGCTCGCCGAGGGGCGGCACGCGGCGGCGTTGCCGCACCTGCAGCGGGCGGAGACGTTCTGGCGCGAACTGCGAGCCGAGAGCCTGTGGGCGGCCGAGGCCACGCATTGGCTGGCCCAGGGCCTTGCCGCGGCCGGGCGCGGCGAAGAGTCGGCCAAGGCCGCTGCACGGGTGCGGCCGCTGCTGGCGCGGTCACCCTTTCCGCCGCATCGCGAACTGGTTGCTGGCCGCTGAGCGACCGGTCGTTGGTGCCCAGCCTGCTCCGGGCGTTGAGGGCGTGCGCAGCGCGGCAGCCCCCCCGGAGTAGGGAGACCGCACCGGCCACGTCCGGATGCACCGCGAGGCCTCGTTCCTACCCACGAGCGGGCGCATTTCGCGTTCGCGGTGGGAAGTCTCGATGCACGCTGACACGATTGGCTGGGTCGCCGCCGCCCTCATGGTGGCCACATTCTCCTGCCGCGAGGCGCGAGCGCTTCGCCCGCTGGCCGTGGCCACCAATGTCGCCTTCATCGGCTATGGGTTGATGGCCAGCCTGCCGCCGGTGCTGGTGCTGCACATGGCGCTGCTGCCGATCAATCTCTGGCGCTGCCTGCAGGCCTATGGCGTGGGTGCGAAAGCACTGGGCGAGGGGGTCGCACGCTGCGGCTGGCTGCTGTGCACGATCGCGCTGGCGTCGCTTCCGCTGCTGGCCGGGTGCGGCGGTGGTGACGACGCCTCGAGCCCGGCGCTCGCCCCGCCGTCGCCATCGCTGCCTTCTACTCCACCGGCCGCCGCTGCGCCCAACACCGTCGGCGCCGCAGGTGGCACCGTGGCCAGCGGCGACGGTGCCGAGGTCAGCGTGCCTGCCGGGGCGCTGGCGCAAGAGGTCGCCATCGATCTGGCTGCTGATACCTCAGGGGCGCCGGCGTTGCCCGAGGGCCTGCTGGCGCTCGGCAAGGTCCATGCGTTCACGCCGCACGGCACCACGTTCGCCGTGCCGGCGCGCGTGACCGTGCCGTTCGATCCCGCGCTGCTGAAGAGCGGCATGTCGCCCGTGCTCTACAAGGTCGAGGCCAGCGGCGCCGCGGCGGGGCAGTGGCGCGAGGTGGAGGGTGCAACGCTGTCGGGCACGGCCATGAGCGCGCCGGTGGACAGCTTCTCCTTCTATGTCGTGGCGCCGCCGCTGGAGTTTCGCGGCATCACGCGCCAGTGGAAGATCTTCAAGACCGGCTTCCATTGGCCCGAACCGACGACGTACACCAACACCTCATCGATCATCGGTGCGGTCAGCGACGAGTCGCTCTTCGGGCCCGTCCACCTGCGCACCGAAGCCGACTACGCCCGCGGCCTGATCTACGGCAATGCCACCGGCAGCACCTACTGGCTCGGCGCCAGCACGCCGGCGCAGGCGAAGTGGGTCGACCCCACCGGTGGCGCCGTCGAGTACCGCCAGCAGCAGGTCTTCCGCAAGCGCGATGCGAGCGCGACGCTCAGCTTCACGCTCAGCCGCGCCTGGGTGCGGGCGAAGGACTTCGACCCGAGGCCAGCCGCCCCGGGGCGCTTCAGCTGCCTGTCGGCGCTGATCGTCTTCGAGGTGGAAGGATGGGACCGCAGCAAAGGCCAGGTCTTCTTCCACCGCAAGGGGAGCTTCGTGCTCTTCGGCCACTACGGCCAGTGGTTCTGGACCACCTACAGCTCGTCGGCGCAGCGCCTGTGGGGGGACCTCCAGTTCGCGAACACGCTCGGTGCCAACCCCGCAGCGGTGTCCGTGGAGTTGCTGGAGCCGATCAAGGTGGCCGTGCCGCTAGAGTCGGTGGACCCGCTCAGCACGATCGAGCTGAAGACGCAGGTGCGCATCGTCGTGCAGGACTTCCGCCAGAACGAGTCGGGTGTCGAGGCCTTCCTGCGAGACCCGCAGGCGCTCGATGGCCCCGGCATGCATTTCGAGTTCACCGGACTCGATCACACGGGCGTGCCGGCGGTGCCGTCGCCCGCCTATGCAGTGGAGTCGGCGCCAGCCTGCCCTGGCGCGGCCGAGCCGGCGGCCGGGGCGCTGCAGTTCGAGCACGCCGCCTTCGTGACGGAGGAAGGAGCGCTGCCGGGTGCGCTCGTGGTCGTCACGCGCACCGGCGGCGCGCGCGGTTGGGTCAGCGCGCGTGTCACCACTGGTTTCGGCACGGCGATGCCGGGTGTGCACTACACGCCGGTGTCCGAACACGTCGCCTTCGCTGACGGTGACGACAGTCCGCGCGTGGTATTCGTGCCGATCGCCCAGGATCTCGTCGCGGAGGCGGACCGCAGCGTGCCGCTGCAACTGACCGACGTGCGTGGCTGCGCCAAGCCGGGCGCCACCACGCAAGCCACGCTCACCATCGTCGACGACGACAGCCCGCCGGCACCGCCCGTCACCTATCGGGTCGGGGGCAACGTCATGGGCCTCGTCGGCACCGGCCTGGTCCTCGAAGACCGCATGCAACTCCTCGACCTGCCCGTCGCCGCCAACGGCAGCTTCGAGTTCGGCGGCAACTATGCCGGCGGAGCGGCCTACGACGTGCGAGTGAAGTCGCCGCCGGTCAACCCCTCCCAGATCTGCACCGTGGCACGCGGCGCCGGCACGATGGGCAGCGCCAGCGTGGCCGACATCGAAGTGACCTGCACCACGCCGCCGCCACCTTCGGGCCTGGACACCAGTTTCGGCACGCTGGGCAAGGTGGTTGATGGCTTGCCGGGCGGCGCCCGCGCCATCGCGCGCCAGTCCACGGGCCACATCCTGGCCACCAATGGCGCAAGCCTCGTGCGCTACCACCCCGATGGCCGCCTCGACACGAGCTTTGGCGGTGGCGCCGGCAAGGTCGACAACCTGCTCACCGGCACCGGTGCCGAGGTGGCCGACCTCGCCGTGGGTGGCGACGACCGCATCGTGGTGGCGGGCCGCATCCTGCAGCCAGCGAAGTCGCCGCCCTTCTATCAGATGGCCGCGGCACGCCTGCTGCCCGACGGCACCCGCGATGCCAGCTTCGGCAGCAGCGGCATGGCCACGTTCCGCCTCGCCGGCGTGGGCGAGAACGCCACGCGCGTGCTGATGCAGCCCGACGGCCGTGTCGTGCTGGTCGGCCAGGCGACGCCGCTGAACGGCCCGGGCGGTCAGGCCAACAATGACATCGCGGTCGTGCGGCTGACGACCGACGGGGCGGTGGACGCGAGCTTCGGTACCGGCGGCGCGACGCTTGCCGACGCCTTCGCGCGCGACTTCGCCTTTGCCGCCGCGCTGCAGCCCGATGGCCGAATCTCCGTCGCCGGCCGCACCAGCCCGGACAACGCGCAGCCCGAGGACACCCTGTTCACGCGCCTGACGGCCGACGGGGCGATCGAACCCGGCTTCGGCCGCAACCCGGCCTACAGCACGCTCAGCGACGAGGCGGTGGATGTGGCTCTGCAGCCCGACGGCAAGCTGGTGCTGCTGGTCGTGGGGCGCAGTCTGAATGCCGAGATCCTGCTGGTGCGGTTGAACGGCGACGGCAGCGCCGACACCGCCTTCGGCAGCAACGGCATCGCGCGCCGCGACATCGGCCCGCACGACGACCTGCCGCGTGCCGTGGCTCTGCAGCCGGATGGAAAGATCGTCGTCGCCGCGCAGGTGTCCAACGGCTCGCCCGTGCCGCCGAGCTTCGCGGTGCTGCGCTTCGGAAGCGACGGCGCAGTCGATGCCACCTTCGGCAGCGATGGCGTGCTACGTGTGCCGTTCTTCGGTGGCCTGGACAGCGCCAACGACCTGCTGGTGCAGCCCGACGGACGCGTTGTCGTCGCGGGTTCCTGGCGCGGTGGCCTCGGCGCCGGGATCGCGCTGGTCCGGATCGTTCCATAGCGGCCCGGCGTCGCGCTGCACGACTCGACCTCTTCGATTCACCTCCAACCGAGCAACAAGCCATGAACATGCTCACCCAGGGTCTACCGACGAATCCTGCGCTCGCCGCGCCGGCCCCCTTCGGCCCCATCGCCCTGGCCACCGGCCTGGGCGAAGGGCCCACGTCGCTGGCCGCTTTCGACGCCGCGCTGCGCGACGCGGGCGTGGCCAACTACAACCTCATCTGCCTGTCCAGCGTCATCCCGCCGGGCAGCGTGATCGAGCGCCGCAAGTGGGTGACACCGCGTGAGGACTGGGGCCGGCGGCTGTATTGCGTGGTGTCGCAGATGCGCGAGGACCGCCCTGGCCACAGCGCCCACGCCGGCATTGGCTGGGTGCGCGACGCGCAGAGCGGCGCCGGGCTCTTCGTCGAACTGCACGACGAGCGTCGGGAGCGGCTCGACGCCGACCTGCGCGCCACGCTGCGCTCGATGCAGGACGGCCGGGCCATCGACTTCGGCGAGGCGGAAACGCAGATCGCCAGCATCACCTGCGCGGGGCCCCCCGTGTGCGCGCTGGTCATCGCCGTGTATGCCGCGGCGCCCTGGTGAGGGTGGCGATGGCGGGCGGCATCCGTGATGCGCGTGAGCGCGCGATCCAGACGTTGTGCTTCGAGGCCGGCGGCATCCTGCTCGTGGCGCCGCTGTACGCGCTCGTGGCTGGCGCGGGCCAGGGGGAGTCGTTCCTTCTGATTGCGGTGCTGGCGCTGGTGGTGATGTGCTGGTCGGCGGCGTTCAACACGGTGTTCGACCGCGTCGAGTACCGCCTGAGCGGCCGCGTGGCGAGCGACAGGCCGCAGCGCTGGCGTGTGCTGCATGCCGTGCTGCACGAGGCCAGCGCCGTGGTGGTGACATGGCCGGTGATCGTGGCCCTGACGGGCCTGTCCTGGGCGGCGGCGCTGGTGGCCGACCTGGGACTGACGTTGGTCTACGCGGTGTACGCGTACGCGTTCCACCGCGTCTACGACTTCTGGCGGCCGGTGGCGGTGCTCCGATCGCCTTGAGCCGGCCGTTTGGCGCTGGCCGAGGTTCGCGAGGCAGCGCGTTCCCGTGCGAGCCGCTCGCCGGGCTGCTTGCGCCACCACACCCACAGGCCACTGCCCACCAGCAACAGCGGCGCGATGCCGGCGGCGCACATCAGCACCAACCCCGGCGTGCCAAAGGCACTGCCCACGTGCAGTGGGAGCAACCAGTGCATGAAGCTCTCGCCGGCGCTGCGCGTGCGGCCGCTGCGCTCGGCGAGCACCTCGCCGCTGACCGGATGCAGCCACGCGATGGTGTCGCCGAGCGCGTGCACGTCGCCTGTGCCGCGCAGCTGGAACAGCACACCGGTGAGCCCACGGTCGGGCAGGCGGATCTCGGCGATGCGTTGGCCTGGGAATGCGGCCATCACACGCGCCGAGAGCTGCGCCAGGGTCAGCGGTTCTTCGTCCTCCTTCGCGGGGCGGAATGGCAGCACCGGGATCGGCTCGACGCGCGAGACGCGCCCGACCACGTCGCGCACGTAGTTCAAGTAGACCAGGGTGGCTCCCGTGGCCGTGGTGAGCAACAGCACGAGCGCGATGAGCGAACCGCCGGCGCGGTGCAGGTCGAACAGCACGCGCGTCACGTTGGCGCGCCAGCTGACGGCGAAGAGCGCACGCCAGCGCGCCAGGCGGCGCCACTGCCGGGGCCAGGCCAGCACGGCCCCGGTGATCGCCGAGCCCATCAGCAGGAAGCCGGCGATGCCCACGAAGTTGGAGCCAGGCTCGCCGAGCAGGATGTTGCGGTGGAATTCGTACAGCACCCGCATCGCATGCGCCGGCGCGAGCGAAAGCCCCTCGAGGCTGCGCACGCCCAGCAAGTCGCCGCTGGCGGGCTCGATGAAGGCTTCCAGCCGGCCGGCTTCGACGCGGCTGGGCGCGGCTCGCAGCTGCAGCCGGTACACCGCGCCGGGTTCGGCGGGCGGCCGGATGCGCTCCACGCGACCGAGTGCATGCCGCAGGCGCGCCATCTCGGCGACCTGGTCGGCATCGAGGGTCGGGCCGGTGCTGCGCGCGTGGAACCAGACGGGGTTGAGAAGGGCGTCGACATCGTCCCGCCAGACGAGCAGCGCACCGGTGAGGCCGACGAGCGCGAACCACAACCCGAGCCCGACGCCCAGCCATCGGTGCAGCGTGGCCAGTCGGGGGTGGGGGCGGGCGTCGCGCCGCATTGCCGGGGCCTTCACGACCGAGCCCTCATGACGCAGGCACGGGTGCCCGTCAGGCGGGCACTTCGGTCCTGAGCACGACGACGAAGCGCGCGCCGCGCACGGTGCGACCGGCGCTGTCGCGATCGTCCCGATTGCCGGCGCGGATGTCGCCGCCGTAGCGCTCGACGATGCCGCGGCTGATCCACAGCCCGAGGCCGGTGCCGTCCTTCTTGCGCGTGGTGAAGGGCTGGAAAAGCTGCGCCACCAACTCCGGCGGCAGGCCGGGCCCGGTGTCGGCCACCTCGCACCACACCTCCGTGCCCTCGGTGCGCGTCGTGAGTTCGAGCCGGCCGCCCTCGGGCATGGCGTGAATGGCGTTGACGAGCAGGTTGACGAAGACTTGCTGCAGCTCCTGCCGGTTGATGGCCACCGTGCTCGCCGCGCCGGCGGCCCGGAAGTCGCGCCGCACTTCGATGCGCGTCTTGGCCAGCAGGTGCTGCACGAGGACCAGGCTCTCGTCGAGCAGGCGCGAGACATCGACGCTGTCGACATAGCCCGCGAACTCGGCCGGCCGCGCGAACTGCAGCAGCTGCGTCACGATGAGACGCATGCGCTCGATCTGCGCGTCGACCAGCTTCAGCTCCGGAGCCACCTTCGCGTGCGCCTCGGCGTCGAGCAGCTCGCGCACGAGGTCGAGGTTGCCCTGGATGACGGCGATCGGGTTGTTCACCTCGTGCGCGATGCTGGCCGTGAGCTGGCCCACGGTGGCGAGTTTCTCGCTGCGCACGAGGTGCTTCTGCGCTTCCTCGAGCTCGCGCGTGCGCTCGGCCACCTTGGCGTCGAGCTCGGCATTCCAGCGCTGCAGTTCGCGCGTCTTCTCGCCCACGGTGTCGAGCAGGTGGTCGAGGTGGCCGGCGAGGCGCCCGATCTCGTCACCGCTCGCGACCCGACCCACGCGTGCCTCGAGCGCGCCGGCCTGCACGCTGCGCATGGTGGCCTCCATCTGCTCCAACGGCCTGAAGATTGCGCGCGCCCAGCGCAGCGAGACGAATGCGGCGAGCACCATCGCGGCGAAGAAGACGACGCCGATGGCGGCCAGCATCGCGTACTTCAGCACCGTGAACGGGCGCTCGAGGTAGCCCACGTAAAGCATGCCGATGCGCTGGCCGGCGCTGTCGGCCAGCGGCAGGTAGCCCGACACGTACCAGTCGCTGACAACGAAGGCACGGTCCAGCCAGGTGTGGCCCTCGCCGAGCACGGCGTCGCGCACGATCTTCGACACGCGCGTGCCGATGGCGCGGTCCTCGCCCTCGTGCCGTCCATCCTTGCCGGCGCCGAACAGGCGCACGTTGGTGGAGATGCGCACGTCGTCGAGGAAGAGCGTGGCCGTGCCCTGGCTGCCGAAGGGCAGCGAGCCGGCGGGATAGACGATCTCGTTGATGTGGTCGATGAAGGCGAGGTTGCGATTCAGCAGCACCCCGGCCTGCACGTGGCCGAGCAGCTGGCCTGCCTGCTCGCCGGTGCCGCGAATGCTGCGCGTGGCCAGCAGCACCATGGCGCGGTCCTCGACGCCGCGCGCTGTGGGCGCCGCGTTGAGGGTGGGGACGAGCGGCACGGGCACGCGGCGGGCGAGCTCGGCGCCGGGGCCGACGAGGGCCAGCTGGGCGGCGCTCAGCACCTCCACGCTGACATGGTCGCCGCCGGCGGCGCTGGCCTTGAAGGCGGGCGACGAAGGGTCGTGTCCGCTGGCGCCGCCGCTATGCGTGGCGCGCAGCGAGCCGTCGGCGGCGCGCAGGTTGACGAAATCGAGCCGCTCGCGCCGGCGCAGCGACTCGAGCAGCGCCGCCTGCCGGGCCGCCGGCGCCGCCAGGGCGTCGTGCAGCGCCTTGCTCTCGGCGATGGCGAGCGCGCTGGCGCCGACCTCGGCGAGCGTGCGGTCGAAATAGCCCTGCGCCACCGCGAGGTCGGAGCGGATCTTGGTGACCAGGACGCGGTCGAAGGCCTCGTTGCTCCACCACAGCAGGATGGCGCCGAGCAGCGGCAACACGCCGGCCAGCGGCAGTAGCACCATCGCCAGCAGCTTGTTGCGGATGGACAGCCGTGCGAAGCGGCCGCCAGGCGACGCCGCTGCCTCCACGGCGACCGGTGGCGGGGCCGACCGCACCGTGGCCGTCTGAGCCGACGGCAGCGCGGAACCGGGCACGGGCACCGACACACTCAGCGAGACGGGCAAGTCGGCAGGCATCGAGGCGCTGACGGAATGACCGGGGGCGGTGGACATGGGCCGGGGATCTTGCCGCCGTGCGCTCAGGCCGGCGGGCCGGACCAGTCGGCGAAGCGCCGCTCGAGCGTGCGCCGCGAGATGCCGAGCAGGCGTGCCGCGCGCGATTTGTCGCCACCGACAGAGTCGAGCACGGCACGGATGTGGCGCCGCTCCAGCGTGGCCAGGTCCACGGGCTCGGTGTCCGTGGGCCCGCCGGGCGCGGCCTCGTCCGGCGCGTGTGGCGCCTGCGTCGTCTCGCCGGCGCCTGTGCCGGCCATGCTCGTGCCCGCACCGCGCGCGCTCGCACGCGCGGCCTCCGGCCGGCGTGCCAGTTCCTGGTACAGCGCCGAGACATTGAGCGCGCCGACGATCAACGAGCGCTCGATGAGGTTGCGCAGCTCGCGCACGTTGCCCGGCCAGTCGTACTGCTGCAGGAACGCCATCTCCGCTTCGCTCACCTCGATGGCCGGCACGCCCAGGCGGGGCGCCAGCGTGCCGACGAAATGCGCCACGAGGTCGGGGATGTCTTCCTTGTGCGCGCGCAACGGCGGCAGCGTGATCTCCACCACCTGCAGGCGGTAGAAGAGCTCGGCACGAAAGCGCCCGGCGTCGACCTCGTGGCGCAGCGGCCGGCTCGTGGCGGCAACGATGCGCGCGTGCACGGGGATCTCCTGCTCGCTGCCCACCGGTCGCACGCGGCGACTCTCCAGTACGCGCAGCAGCGCCGCCTGCAGCGGCAGCGGCAACTCGGCCACTTCATCGAGGAAGAGCGTGCCGCCCTGGGCATGGACGAATAGACCGTCGTGCCCGGGCTGGCCGAAGAGCTCCGCGTCCAGCGTGTGCGGAGAGGCAGCTGCGCAGTTCAACGGCACGAAGGGGCCCGTGGTGTGCGGGCTCAGGCGGTGCAAGGCCAGCGCCGCGAGTTCCTTGCCGGTGCCCGATTCGCCGGTGAGCAGCACCGTACTGTCCACGGCCGCCATGCGCTGCAGCGCCGACTGCAGGCCCTTGACGACGATGCTGCGGCCGACCAGGCCGTCGGCCGGTGGCGTGCGCTCGGACAGGGCCCGCTTGAGCAGCCAGTTCTCGCGCTTGAGCCGCGCCCGTTCCAGGCCATGCCGGAAGGCGTTCAGCACCTGGGTGACGCGGAAGGGCTTGAGCAGGAAGTCGCCCGCGCCGGCGCGCAACGCCTCGATGGCCGTGTCGAGGTCGGCGAACGCGGTGATGAGGATGACCTCGCCTGGGTGGCCCTCGGCGCGCAGTTGCTTCAGGAGCTGGATGCCGCTCTTGCCCGGCAGCGTGATGTCCAGGATCAGCAGGTCGAAGCGGTGCCGCGCGAGCAGGCCCTCGGCATCCTCGGCCGAGCCGGCCTCGAACACCTCGCCAGCGCGGGTGGCCAGCGTCTTGACGAGGAAGTTGCGCATGCCCGGCTCGTCGTCGACGACGAGCACGGTGGCGTTGGGCCAGCGCTCCGCGGCGTCGGCCTCGCCGGCCGTGGCGGGCAGCGTGGGGAGCCGGGGCGGGCTCGTGGTTCGGCTCATGGCAGCGGCAATGCTAGGCGGTGCCCGGGCACCTTGCCGGATCGCGCTTCCGCGGCGCGCCGGATGGTGCGCCGCAGCATGGCGCCTCCGGCTGGTCCGCGACAAGTTGTCGCTGGGCGATGTGGCGGGGCTCGGGCCGAACCCGATGGTGGGTCGAACTACCCTGGGGGATAACCCGTGCCACGTGCGGCGTGACCGCCGGGTTGATTCGTCCGGACGCAGCCGGACCTGGAGATCAGACAACCATGGACATGAACCGGAGGCAGTTCTTCCGGGTCAGTGGAGCAGGACTCGCGGCATCGAGTCTGGTGGCGTTGGGCTTTTCGCCCACGGCGGCACTCGCCGAGACACGCAGCTTCAAACTGGCCAGGACCACCGAGACCCGCAGCATCTGCCCGTATTGCTCGGTCAGCTGCGGCATGATCATGTACACGCTGGGCGACCGCTCGAAGAACGTGACGCCCACGATCATCCACGTCGAGGGCGACCCCGACCACCCGGTGAACCGCGGCACGCTGTGCCCCAAGGGCGCCGGCGTGCTCGACATGATCCAGTCGCGCGACCGGGTCAAGTTCCCCCAGGTGCGCGAGCCCGGCAGCAACGAGTGGAAGCGCATCTCCTGGGACGATGCGTTGACGCGCGTGGCCACGCACATGAAGAAGGACCGCGACGCCAACTTCATCAAGGTCAACGACAAGGGCGTGACGGTCAACCGCTGGAACACCACCGGTTTCCTGATCAGCTCGGCCGCTTCGAATGAATCGGGCTACCTCGCCGTGAAGATGGCGCGTGGCCTGGGGATGGTGACGCTCGATACGCAAGCACGTATCTGACACGCGCCGACGGTGTCCAGTCTGGGCCCGACTTTCGGTCGCGGAGCGATGACGAATTCTTGGACCGATATCAAGAATACGGATCTCGTTCTCATCATGGGCGGCAATGCCGCCGAAGCCCACCCCTGCGGGTTCAAGTGGGTCACCGAGGCCATGCAGCACCGCAAGGCCAAGCTGATCGTGGTCGACCCGCGCTTCACGCGCAGCGCCGCGGTGGCCGACCTGTACGCGCCGATCCGCGTCGGCACGGACATCGCGTTCCTGGGCGGGGTGATCAACTACCTGCTGTCGAACAACAAGATCCACCTGGACTACGCGAAGTTGAACACCGACGTCAGCTTCCTGACGAAGGCGGGCTACAAGTACGACAACGGCCTCTTCAGCGGCTACAACGAGGCCACGCGCAGCTACGACAAGTCCAGCTGGGGCTACCAGATGGGCGAAGACGGCTACGTGAAGGTCGACGCCTCGCTGCAGGACCCGCTGTGCGTGTACCAGCAGATGAAGGCGCACTACTCGCGCTACACGCCCGATCTGGTGAGCCAGATCACCGGCACGCCGAAGGACCTGTTCCTGAAGATCTGCGAGGCGATCGGGTCGACCTCCACCCCTGACCGGGTGATGACGATCCTGTACGCGCTCGGCTGGACGCAGCACAGCGTGGGCAGCCAGAACATCCGCACGATGGCCATGATCCAGCTGCTGCTGGGCAACATGGGCCGCGCGGGTGGTGGTGTCAACGCGCTGCGCGGGCATGCCAACGTGCAGGGCATCACCGACCTCAACGCCTACTCCGAGGTGTTGTCGGGCTACCTGCTGGCGCCGCTCGATGCGGACAAGGACCGCGAGACCTATCTGAAGGCGCGCACCGGCAAGCCGCTGCGTCCGAACCAGATGACGTTCACGCAGAACTTCCCGAAGTGGCACACGAGCCTGATGAAGGCCTACTACGGGAGCGCGGCGACGAAGGAAAACGACTTCGCGTACGACTGGATCCCGAAGCGCGACGGTGCCTACGACATCATGGCGATGTTCGAGCGCATGCACACAGGCAGGATGCACGGCTTCATCTCGATGGGCTTCAACCCGTTGGCGGCGATGCCGAACAAGAAGAAGATGTCGGCGGCGTTCGCGAAGCTGAAGTACCTGGTGGTCATCGATCCGCTCGAGACCGAGACGAGCGAGTTCTGGAAGGACTACGGGCCGCTCAATCCGGCGGATCCCAAGGCCATCCAGACCGAGGTCATCCGCCTGCCTTCGAGCTGCTTTGCCGAAGAGACCGGCAGCTTCACCAGCAGCGGCCGCGTGATCCACTGGAAGGAGGCCGCCGTGCCTCCGCCCGGTGAGGCGCGCACCGACGGCCACATCATCTCCGGCATCTTCACGAAGTTGCGGGCGATGTAT
Source organism: Rubrivivax sp. (assembly GCA_016790435.1). GTDB lineage: Bacteria > Pseudomonadota > Gammaproteobacteria > Burkholderiales > Burkholderiaceae_C > Rubrivivax. The sequence goes on from JAEUPE010000001.1 coordinate 37,659, forward strand.
GCGAAGGACGGCGGCGCCCTGCCGGAGCCGATCGCGGCGCTGAACTGGGCCTACACCAACCCGGCCAACCCGGCGCCGGCGGAGGTGCTACGCGACATCAACGGCCGTGCGCTGGCCGATGTCCTTCCGCTGCCGGCCGCCCCGCCGCCGAACCCGGCCCTGATGGCGGGTGGCAAGCCTGCTGCGGGGCTGGTGAAGCCGGTGGCCGCTGCGGCGGCAGCCAAACCGGCCGCCGCGACGGTGACGGTGGCGCCGACACCGCTGGTGAAGGCTGGTGAGCAGCTGCCCGGATTCGCCATGCTGCGCGACGACGGCAGCACGAGTTGCGGCAACTGGATCTACTGCGGCGTCTGGTCGCAGGCCGGCAACAACTCGGCGCGGCGCGACACCTCCGACCCGAGCGGCTTGGGCATCTTCCAGAACTACGGCTTCTCGTGGCCGGCCAACCGGCGCATCCTCTACAACCGCGCCAATGCGGATGCGAGCGGCAAGGCCTGGGATGCTTCTCGCCGCCTGATCTCGTGGACTGGTTCGGCCTGGGCCGGCCCGGACATCCCCGACATGCGGCCCAACGCCGCGCCGGAGGAGGGTGTGGGCGCGTTCATCATGAACCCGGAAGGCGTGGCGCGGTTGTACGCCGTGGGCATGGCGGAAGGCCCGTTCCCCGAGCACTACGAGCCGTTCGAGAACCCGGTGGGTGTGAACCTGATGTGCCCCAACAACCCGAAGGCGGTGTCCAACCCCGCCGCTCGGGTCTACAAGGGCGACATGGAGGCCTTCGGCAAGAAGGAGGAGTTCCCGTACGCGGCCACCACGTACCGCCTGACCGAGCACCTGCACTACTGGACCAAGCACTCGCGCAGCAATGCCATCGTGCAGCCGGCGCCCTTCGTCGAGATCGGCGAGGACCTGGCCAAGGAGAAGGGCATCAAGCAGGGCGACCGGGTCAAGGTGCGGAGCAATCGCGGCGAGGTCATCGCCGCGTGCGTGGTCACCAAGCGCATGAAGGGGCTGGACGTCAACGGCAAGAAGGTGCACCACGTGGGCATCCCCATCCATTGGGGCTTCAAGGGCGTGACGCAGAACGGGTATCTCGCGAATGCGCTGACCCCCTACGTGGGTGACGCGAACTCGCAGACGCCGGAGTTCAAGGCGTTCCT
>JAEUPE010000005.1 GCA_016790435.1 Rubrivivax sp.
CTGGCCGTGCTGCTGCTCACCGCGGCGCTGGACAGCGGCGTGTGGCTCACCTTCACGATGCTGGCGCTCTACGGCGCGCTGCTCGCGCAGGCGTGGAACATCCTCGGCGGCTACGGCGGGCAGTTCTCGTTCGGGCACGCGCTCTTCTTCGGCGTCGGCGCCTATGGACAGGTGATCGCGCAGATGACCTTCGGCATCAACGCCTGGGTAGCGCTCGCTCTGGCCGTCGCTTTGGCCGCGGCGGTCGGGCTCGCGGTGGGCGCCATCACCTTCCGCTACGGGCTCAAGGGCTCCTACTTCGCGCTCGTCACGCTCGCCTTCGCCGAGGTCTTCCGCATCGGCGCGGTGTCGGTGGGGTTCACCGGCGGTGGCGTCGGCATGATGCTGCCACTGGCGGAGTCGTTCGCCAACCTGCAGTTCGGCTCGCGCAAGGGCTACATCGTGCTCATGCTCGGCTTCGTCGTGGCCGCGGCGGCGGTGACGGCGTGGATCCGGCACTCGCGCTTCGGCGCCGGCCTGATGGCCGTGCGCGACAACGAGGACGCGGCCAGCGCCGTCGGCGTCGACCCGCAACGCGCCAAGCGCGGCGCCATCACGCTTTCGGCGGCGTTCATGGGCGCGGCCGGCGCCTTCTACGTGCAGGTGTTCCAGTACATCGACCCCGGCATCGCCTTCGGGCCGCATGTCTCGGTGGAGGCGCTGGTGGCCGCCATCGTCGGCGGCATGGGCACGCTGTGGGGGCCGGTGCTGGGCGCGCTGGCACTGCACACGCTGGCCGACCTCACGCGCAACCTGTTCGGCCAGCTGCCCGGGCTCAACATGGTCATCTACGGCAGCGTGCTCGTGCTCATCGTGATGTTCATGCCGCGCGGGCTGGCGGGGCTGCTGGGCCAGGCGCAGTCGGTGCGCGAGCTATGGCGGCGGCGTGGCGGCGGTGGCACTGGCGGCGAAGGCGGAGGTCCGCGTGGCTGAGCCGCTGCTGCGCATCGAGCACCTGTCGCGCGCCTTCGGCGGCCTGCGTGCGGTGCACGACGTGAGCCTGGCCGTGCAGCCGGGCACGCTCACGGCGCTCATCGGCCCCAACGGCGCTGGCAAGACGACGCTCTTCGCGCTCATTTCGGGCTTCATCAAGCCCGACTCCGGCCACGTCCACTTCGCCGGCTCCGACATCACCGGCCGCGCGCCGCACCTGAATGCGCGCGCCGGCATGACGCGCACGTTCCAGATCGTGCAGCCCTTCGCCGCGCAGACGGTGCGCGAGAACATCGCCGTCGGCGCCCACCTGCACGAGCCGAAGCGCGCCGCCGCGCTCGAGCAGGCCGAGCAGGTGGCGGCACGCGTGGGGCTCGCGTCGCAGCTCGACAAGCCGGCGGGCGACCTCACCGTGGCCGGCCGCAAGCGGCTGGAGCTGGCGCGCGCGCTGGCGACGCGCCCGAAGCTGCTGCTGCTGGACGAGGTGCTGGCCGGCCTCAACCCCCAGGAGGTGGCGGAGATGATCCCGGTGGTGCGCTCGCTGGTCGGCACCGGGGCGGCCTCCGGTGGAGCGGGCGGCACCACCGTGCTGATGATCGAACACGTGATGCAGGCGGTGATGAACCTCGCCGAGCGCGTGTGGGTGCTGGCGCAGGGCCAGCTCATCGCCGAGGGCACGCCGGCCCAGATCACCGGCAACCCGCGTGTCATCGAGGCCTATCTCGGCCACGGCACGGCGGCACGGCTGCGTGGAGGCGCGGCATGACGCACGACGCGCCCGGATCTGCGCCGCTGCTGGAGGTGCGCGAGCTGCGCAGCGGCTACGGCCGCGTCGAGGTGCTGCGCGGCGTGAGCCTGGAGGTGCGCGCCGGCGAGATCGTGGCGCTGCTGGGCAGCAACGGTGCCGGCAAGTCCACGCTCAACAACACCGTGTGCGGCGTCGTGCCGGCCACGGCCGGCCGCGTCACCTTCGGCGGCGACGATCTCACGCGGGCCCGCACACCGGACATCGTGCGCGCCGGGCTCATCCAGGTGCCCGAGGGCCGGCGCATCTTTCCCAACCTCACCGTGCTCGAGAACCTCGAGCTCGGCAGCTTCGCGCGTGCACGCGAGCGGCGCGCCGCCAACCTCGAGCGCGTGTTCGCGATCTTCCCGCGCCTGGCCGAGCGCACGAAGCAGCTCGCCGGCACCATGAGCGGTGGCGAGCAGCAGATGCTCGCCATCGGCCGCGGCCTGATGGCCGAGCCGCGCCTCTTGATCCTCGACGAGCCCTCGCTCGGCCTCTCGCCGCTGCTCGTGGAGGAGCTGTTCGCGCTTATCGCGCGCCTGCACGGCGACGGCCTCGCGGTGCTGCTCGTGGAGCAGAACGTCGGCCAGTCGCTCGACATCGCCGACCGCGCCTACGTGCTCGAGAACGGCACCCTGCGTTTCGAGGGCACGCCGGCAGCCCTGCTGGCGAGCCCCGAGCTCAAGCGCGCCTACCTTGGGCTGTAGCACCCGCCCGAACCGCCGGAGGACCGAACCCGATGCTTCGCCGCCGCACCTTCAACGCCTCGGTCGCCGCGGCCCTCGCCGCGCTGGCCGCCCCCGGGCGCGCGCGCGCGCAGCCGGCGCAGGGGCCTATCCGCATCTGGGTCGGCGCGCCGCCTGGCGGCAGCACCGACACGCTGGCGCGCGAGATCGCGCCCGAGATGGGCCGCCAGCTCGGCCGCACCGTCATCGTCGAGAACAAGTCCGGCGCTGGCGGCAACCTCGCCGCCGACCAGGTGGCGAAGTCGGCCCCCGACGGCAGCCACCTGCTGCTCAGCTTCACGAGCCACACCATCAACGCCACGCTGTACCCGAAGCTGCCCTTCGACCCGGTGGCCGACTTCACGCCGCTGACGATGGTGGCCACCTCGCCGTCGGTGCTGGTGGCGAACCCCGGCGTGCCGGCCAAGGACGTGCGCGAGCTCATCGCCTACGCGAAGACGCGCCCCGGCCAGCTCAGCTTCGCCATCGGCGGCATCGGCAGCTCGCTGCACCTGGCCGGCGAGGCGTTCAAGCTGCAGTCGGGCCTCTTCATCGTCAACATCCCCTACCGCGGCACGGCGCCCGCCATCGCCGACGTGGTGGCGGGCAACGTGCCGCTGATGTTCGCGGCCGTGGGCAATGCACGCAGTCTCGTGCAGAGCGGCCGGCTCAAGGCGCTGGGCGTGACGAGCCCGAAGCGGTTGCCGCAGTTCCCTGATGCGCCGGCCATCGCCGAGGTGCTGCCGGGCTTCGAATCGTCGGCCTGGTTCGGCCTCTTCGGCCCGGCGAAGATGCCGCCCGACGTGGTGAAGCGCCTCGCCGACGCGGCGCGCGCCGCCATTGCCACCGAGGGCATGCGCAAGCGGCTGGAGGCCGATGGCGCCACGCCGGTGGGCAACACGCCGGAGGCCTTTGCGGCCTTCGTGCGCGCCGACGTGCCGCGCTGGGCGCAGCTGGTGCGCTATTCGGGCGCCAAGCCCGAGTGAGCCGCGCCCAGCGCTGGACCGATTCCAGAACGATCCTCGCCTGAAGCCGACGGACCTCGAGACACGCCTCCCACCCCGCCCACGCCACTGCCCCCACCACCCGCCCCACGCTGTCCGCCCGCCATGGTCATCCCGGCCCACGCTTCCCTCGACGTCGCACCAGCGCCTCCGGCAACCGGCGCGGCGCGCATGACGCTGGCGCAGAAGCTCATCGCGCGGGCCGCCGGCCGCGCGCACGTGACCCCCGGCGAGATCGTCAACTGCCGCGTCGACCTCGCCATGTTCCACGACAGCAGCGGCCCGCGCCGGCTGGCGCCGATGCTGGCCGAGATCGGCGCGCCCATCTGGGACAAGAACAAGGTCGTGCTCGTCATCGACCACTTCGTGCCCGAGGCCGACGACGAGTCGCGCAAGATCGTCCGCTTCGCGCGCGACTGGGCCGCCGAGCAGAAGCTGCCGCACGTGCACGACAGCCAGGGCATCTGCCACATCGTGCTGCCGCAGGGCGGGCACCTGCGCCCGGGCATGTTCGCGGTGGGCGGCGACTCGCACTCCCCCACCGGCGGCGCGTTCGGCGCCTACATGTTCGGCATCGGCGCCACCGAGATGTTGGGCGTTGTCGCCACCGGCGAGATCTGGGTGCAGGTGCCGCAGACGATCTTCATGCGCTGGATCGGGCGCCTGACCGACGGCGTGAGCGCCAAGGACATGGTGCTGATGATGCTGGGCCGGCACGGCATGAACGGCGGCCAGTACCAGGCACTGGAGTTCTGCGGCGAGGCCGTGCAGGCGCTCTCGATGCCCGAGCGCATGACGCTGGCCAACATGAGCGCCGAGCTCGGCGCGCAGGTGGGCCTGGTGGCGCCAGACGCCACGACGCAGGCCTGGCTGGCGATGCAGGGCACGCGCATCGGCGCCGACGACACCGCGCCCTGGTTCAGCGACGAGGACGCGGCCGGCATCCGCCACGCCTTCGACGCCAGCGCGCTGGAGCCGCAGGTGGCACTGCCGCACAGCCCGGCCAACGTGCGGCCGGTCTCGGACGTGCCGAACATGAAGATCGACATCGCCTACATCGGCGCCTGCACCGGCGCCAAGGTCGACGACCTGCGCGCCGCGGCGCGCGTGCTGGCGGGCTACCGCATCGCGCCCGGCGTGCAACTGCTGGTGGCCCCGGCGAGCCTGCGTGACCACGAGCTGGCCGAGCGCGAGGGCATCGTGCGCATGCTCACCGAGGCGGGGGCGCAGTTCCTGCCCAGCAGCTGCGGGGCTTGTGCGGGCTACGGCAGCCGCATTCCCGAAGGGGCGACGGTCATCTCGTCGACGGCGCGCAACTTCAAGGGGAGGATGGGGGCGGCGACAGCCGAGGTGTATCTCGGGTCGCCGTTCACGGTGGCGGCGTCGGCATTGAGGGGGGTGATCTCGGATGCGCGCGAGATATTGCGCTGAGGGCGGAGTGACTCGGTGTCGGCGTTTGACTCGACGTCGGCCGGGGTTCGCTTCCATGGGCGGAGTGCTTCGGAGTCGACTGCTGACTCGACGTCGGCCGGGTCCCGCCCCGGCGGGCGGGTCACTTTCATTTGCTGGCCCAAATGAAAGTAACCAAAGCAAAGGGCCTGATGTCCTGCAAGAGTTGATTGCCTGCGGAGGCGGGCCTCGGTTTGGCCGTCTCGCTTCGGACAGAAGATTCATGCGACCTACTGTCTTTCGGGTGCACACCCCATTCCGCTCGCTCGGGACCACGGCTCGCTGCGCATCGCCGAACTCCCAAAGGCGACGAGCCTTGCAACAAGCTGCACGGCCAAGGCGATGCGCAGCGAGCCGTGGTTGGAGACGAGCTGTCGGTCCAAGCCGCAGCGGTGCAACGGGTAGACGCAGCCGTTTTTGTGGCCGGAGCGCGCCGGCCAAACTGAGGCCCGCATCCGCAGCAAGAAATCGTGTCAGGGCATCAGGCCCTTTGCTTTGGTTACTTTCATTTGGGCCAGCAAATGAAAGTGACTCGGCTGCCGGGCCGAGACCCGGCCGACGTCGAGTCAGCAGCCGCTTCCGAAGCACTCCGCCAGCAGAAGCGAAACCTGCGCGACGTCGAGTCACCCACCCCCTCCCCCAGGAGGACATGCCATGAGAACCTGGCGCCTCCCCCCCGATGTCGACACCGACCAACTCGCCCCCGGCCACGCCATGAAAGACGGCCGCCTCGAGACGGTGGCAAAGCACTGCCTGGAAAGCCTGCGCGCCGAGTTCGCGCACAGCGTGCGCCCAGGCGACGTCATCGTCGCCGGCCCCAACTTCGGCATCGGCAGCTCGCGCGAGCAAGCGGCGAGTGTCCTCGTGCATCTCGGCGTCGCCGCCGTCGTGGCGCCGAGCTACAGCGGCCTCTTCTTCCGCAATGCCTTCAACGTCGGCCTGCTGCTGCTCACCTGCCCGCGCGCGCTCGAGATCGCCGATGGCGTGGCGCTGCGCTTCGACGCGCGCGAGGGCTATGTCGCGCTCAACGGCGGCGTGCGCCTGCCCACCCAACCCATTCCCGGCTTCCTGCTCGAGCGCATCGACGCCGGCGGGCTGCTGCCCGAACTGAAGAAGCGTTTCCGACCGGAGGAGAAGACATGACCCGCCCCGAATTCGACCTGCTGATCAAGAACGTGCGCGTCGTGCGCCCGCACGGCAACGTGGTGCACGACGCCGACATCGCCATCGCCGACGAGAGGATCGCGCTCGTCGCGCCCGGCATCGACGTCACTCGCGCCAAGGCCGTGCACGACGGGCGCGGGCACCTCGCCTTCCCGGGCGTGGTGGACGCGCACATGCACAGCGGCATCTACTCGCCGCTGGCCGAGGACGCCGTCACCGAGTCGAAGGCGGCGGCGATGGGCGGCGTGACGAGCTCGCTCAACTACTTCCGCACCGGCCAGTACTACCTCAACAAGGGCGGGCCGTACAAGAAGTTCTTCCCCGAGGTGCTGGCCACCGCCAGGGGCCGCTTCCACGTCGACTACGGCTTCCACCTCGCGCCGATGGACCGCAAGCACATCGAGGAGCTGCCGATGCTCATCGAGAAGCACGGTGTCGCGAGCTTCAAGATCTTCATGTTCTACGGCAGCCACGGCCTGCATGGCGCGAGCAACACACAGCGCGACTTCCTGATGATCGGCGAGGACGAGCGCTACGACGTCGCGCACTTCGAGTTCATCATGCGCGGCCTGCAGGCGGCGCGCGAGGCGATGCCGGCCGAGAAGGCGCGCCAGGTCTCGCTCTCGCTGCATTGCGAGACGGCGGAGATCATGACGGCGTACACGAAGATCGTCGAGAAGGACAAGTCGTTCAAGGGCCCGGGCATGGGGCTGGCCGCCTACAGCGCCAGCCGGCCGCAGCACAGCGAGGGCCTCGCCGTCTTCACCGCCGCCTACCTCGCCAACGAGACGGCGCTGCCCAACATCAACCTGCTGCACCTGAGCTCGCGCAAGGCGGTGCAGGCGGCGATGACGATGAGCGAGGTCTTCCCGCACATCGACTTCAAGCGCGAAGTGACCATCGGCCACCTGATGCTCGACATCACCAGCCCGGCGGCCGAGCTGGCCAAGGTGAACCCGCCGATCCGCCCGCGCGAGGACGTGGAGTTCCTGTGGGAGGCGCTGCTCGCCGGTGAGCTCGACTGGGTGGTGAGCGACCACGCCTGCTGCCGGCACGAGACGAAGATTCCGAAGCCCAGTTCACGCTACTTCGGCGGCAACATCTGGATGGCCAAGAGCGGCTTCGGCGGCACCGAGTACCTGCTGCCGGCGCTCGTGAGCGAGGGCACGAAGCGCGGCATGGGCTACAACCACATGGCTCGTGTCACGGGCTGGAACCCGGCGCAGCGCTACGGCCTCAACAAGAAGGGCGACATCGCGCCCGGCTTCGACGCCGACCTCGCGCTCGTCAACCCGGCGCACACCTGGACCATCCGCGCCGCCGAGTCACCCAGCACGCAGGGCTACACGCCATTCGAAGGGCTGGAGCTCTCGGCGCGCGTGGAGAGCACGTTCCTGCGCGGGCACAAGATCTACGAGGGCGGGCAGGTGCTCGGCAAGCCGCTCGGGCGCTACCTGCACCGGCCGACGGCCTGAGGTCGCTGATGGCGCGGAACGCGCGAAACGTGCTGGAGGCGCTGAACGCCGTGACGCTCTCAGCCCGCCGTGGCGCGCAACGCCGCCACGGCCTGCTGCACGAACTCCGCCGTGGCCGCCGGGTCGAGCCAGCGCGCCACGATCACCGCGCGCAGGCGGGGCTCGATGAGCACCAGATGCCCGCCCGCACCCACCATCGCATAGGCCTCGGGCGAGGCTGCGGCATACAGGCTGCCGGTGACGTTGAGCCACACGAGGTAGCCGTAGAACGGCGCGATCGTGCAGGGCGTGCGCATGCGCTGCACCCAACCCGACTCGATGGGGCCGCGGCCCTCGCCGGCCGGCCCGATGCGCCCCTCGTCGAGCAGCAACTGGCCCAGGCGCGCCTGGTCGCGAGCGCCTATCGAGAGGCCCGCGCCCCAGTGCGTGCCGCCGGGCACCGACTGCACGCGCCGGCCGCCCACGCTCACCCACGCGTCGTCGTAGCCCTGCCACTGCCAGCGGCTGCTGGCACCGAGCGGCTGCATCAGCGTCTCGTTGAACACCTCCGGCAGCGGCCGGCCGAACAGGTGCAGCAGCGCCAGCGAGAGCTGGTTGATGCGCACGTCGTTGTATTCCCAGTACGTGCCGGGCGGGTTCAACGGCCGCGCGCCGCCCTTCGGGCCGGCGGCCGGGCGCGGGTCGTTGGAGACATGCCGCCAGCGGTCCACCTGGTCGGGCAGGCCGAGGCAGGTGCCCTCCCACTCGCTCGTCTGCTGCAGCAGGTGGTGCCAGGTGACCTCGGCGTTGGGCCCGGCGTCGAAACCAATGCCGGGCACGCGCCGCACCACCGGCTCGTGTACGTCGGAGAGCAGGCCACGCGCATGCGCCACGCCGGCGAGCATCGCGAGGCAGGTCTTGGCGACGCTGAAGGTCTGGTCGGCGCGATCGGGGTCGCCCCAGGCGTGCAGCTCTCGGCCGTCCTGCCAAAGCACGCCGCTGGGCCCGCCGCGGGCGTGCAACGGCCCGCGCAGGCGGTTGAAGGGCACCGGGTCGTCGTGGTGCACGCCGAAGGGCTGCTGCCCCGCCGCCGGCAGGGCGGCAGGGTCGCGGGGCCACGGCGTCTCGTGGGCGAGGGCGAATTCGCTGACTTCGCGCAGGGCTTGGGGGGTATTCACAGCGGCCTATCCTATGCCTGTGGCGAAAGGGCTTCCGTCGACGCGCCGGGCGGTCGCACGCGAGGGACCGCATCGACGCGATCGGCACGAGGCCCTGGACCGTCTCAACGGCTGCGAGAGACCCGGCGATGACCGCGCCCACCGACCCCACGGCCCCCGCCGCCCCCGCCCCACCGCGCCTCGTGTGGGCCGAGGCGATGCCGCCCGGCACGCCCGAGGTGCCCGTGGCCATCGTCGGCGCTGGCGCCTGCGGCCTCACGGCGGCGATCTTCCTGCGCGAGGCCGGCATCGACTGCGCCCTGCTCGAGCGCGACGCCACGCCGCAGGGCAGCACGGCGCTGTCCAGCGGCTTCATCCCCGCCGCCGGCACGCGCGTACAGCGCGAGGCCGGCGTGCTCGACGACGACGCGGCGCGCTTCGCAGCCGACATCCAGGCCAAGGCGCACGGCACGGCCGCGCCGCACCTCGTGGCCGCCTATGCCGAGGCGGTGGCACCGGCGCTCGATGCGCTGCAGCAGCGGCACGGCCTGGCGTTCGAGTTGCTCGATGGCTTCCTCTACCCCGGCCACTCGCGCCGGCGCATGCACACGCTGCGCGAGCGCACCGGCGCGGCGTTGGTGGCCGCGCTGCACGCCGCGGCCGAGCGCGCTGGCGCCATGGTGGTGCCGGAGGCGCTGGCGTGTGAGCTTTGGTGTAGTGGGCAGGGCGGCGAGGTTGCCGGGGACGGCGGAGGCCAAGGTGGCGAGCGCCGCGAAGGCCGCCTGGACCGCGGCGGCGACGATGCCCCGCGCGCCCACGCTCCGACTCCGGCCCCGCGCATCCTCGGCGTTGGCTACCGCCGCCCCGACGGCCGCATCGAGCACCTTGCCTGCCGCGCGCTGCTGCTGGCGTGCAATGGCTTCGGCGGCAACACGGCCATGGTGCGCGAGTGGCTGCCCGAGATGCGCGATGCCGTCTTCGGCGGCCATGCCGGCAATGACGGCAGCGCCATCGCCTGGGGCCGCGCGCTCGGCGTGGGCCTCGCGGACCTCGGCGGCTACCAGGGCCACGGCAGCTGGGCCGTGCCGCAGGGCGCGCTCATCACCTGGGCGCTGATGATGGAAGGCGGCATCCAGGTCAACGCGCGCGGCGAACGTTTCCACGACGAGACCGCCGGCTACAGCGAGGCCAGCGTGCAGGTCCTGGCGCAACCGGGCGGCGTGGCGTGGAACGTCTTCGATGACCGGCTGCTGGCGCTCGGCCGCACCTTCCCCGACTTCGTGGCCGCCGAGACCGCGGGGGCCGTGCGGCACGCGGCCGATGCGCACGCGCTGGCGGCGCTCATCGGCTGCGCGCCCGGGGCCATCGCCGCCACGCTCGCCAGCACGCTCCGCCCCCTGGCGGCGCCGTACCACGCCATCCGGGTGACGGGCGCGCTCTTCCACACGCAGGGTGGCCTCTGCATCGACGCCCGGTGCCGCGTTCTGCGGGCCGCCGATCAGGCGCCCTTCCCCAACCTGCTCGCCGCCGGCGGTGCCGCGCGCGGCGTTTCGGGCAACGCGGTGTGGGGCTACCTCAGTGGCAATGGGCTGCTCAGCGCTGTCGCCGGGGGCCACATCGCCGCCGCCACGATGACCGAACAACTCGCGACTGGATCGCCATGACCTCAAATCCGGCAACGCCGCCCACCCTGCGCGCCCGCCTCGCCGAAGCGCGCCCGCTGCTCGCCCCCGGCATCTACGACGCCCTCTCGGCCCTGCTCGCCGAGCAGGCCGGCTTCGAGGCGCTGTACCTGAGCGGCGCCAGCATCGCCTACACCGCGCTCGCGCGCAGCGACGTGGGCCTGACCACCGCCACGGAGGTGGCCGACGTGCTCGCACGCATCACCGAGCGCGTGCGCGTGCCGGTGATCGTCGACGCCGACACGGGCTTCGGCAACGCCCTCAACGTGCAACGCACCGTGCGCGCCTTCGAGCGTGCCGGCGCCGCGATGGTCCAGCTCGAGGACCAGACCTTCCCCAAGCGCTGCGGTCACCTGCAGGGCAAGGGCGTGGTGAGCACGGCCGAGATGTGCGGCAAGCTGCGCGCCGCGCTCGACGCGCGCACGAGCGGCGAGACGCTGATCCTGGCGCGCACCGACGCGCTGGCCGTGGAGGGCCCCGAATCTGCGTTCGAACGCGCCGAGGCGTATCTCGAAACCGGTGTCGACGCGCTCTTCGTCGAGGCCCTGCGCACGCGCGAGCAGATGTCGGCCGCTTGTGCGCGCTTCGGCTCGCGCATTCCCCTGCTCGCCAACATGGTGGAAGGCGGCCACACGCCACTGGCCACGGCCGAAGCGTTGGGCACGATGGGCTTTCGCATCGTCATCTTCCCCGGCGGCACCGTGCGCGCGCTGGCGCATGCGCTGCAGGGCTACTACGCGAGCCTGAAGCAGCACGGCGGCACGGGGCCATGGCGAGAGAAGATGCTGGACTTCGACGGGCTCAACGGCGTGATCGGCACGCCGGCGTTGATGGAAGCGGGGCAGAAGTACGCCGGTTGACACCGGTGCCGTCGCTGGACCCGCATGGAGCCGCGAAGCGCAGGCATCGAACCGTCAGCGAACAGGCATCGAAACGGCAGCGAGTCGGCCACCGGGTCGTCGAACCAGCCGTTGAGCCACGTCAACGCCGGCCGGCCCGCGCCGCCTAGGCTGCGCGGGCCACACGCCTTCGCCGGAGCCGCCGATGAACACGCTCACCAAGCTCGCCCTCGGCCTGATGGGGCAGTTGCGCCCGCAGCCCGCGCTGGACGAAGGCGCACCGACGATCGAGCTGCCCGCACCGCGCACCGAGGGCGGCCAGCCGCTGATGCAGGTGCTGGCGCGGCGCCGCTCGCAGCGCGAGTTCGCGCCGCAGTCGCTGCCGCGGCCGGTGCTCGCCGACCTGCTGTGGGCCGCCACCGGCGTCAACCGGCCGAAGCTCGGTGGCCGCACCGCACCGAGCGCGATGAACGCGCAGGAGGTAAGCGTGTACGTGGCCCTGCCCGAAGGCCTGTACCTCTACGAGCCGGGCGCGCACCTGCTGCGCCAGGTGGCGGCGAGCGACGTGCGCCGCGTCACCGGCTACCAGGACTTCGTCGACCGCGCGCCGCTGGACCTCATCTACGTGGCCGACCACGCGCGCATGAAGCTCGTTCCGGCCGACCGGCGCGAGGCCTATGCCTTCGCGGCGGCCGGGGCCATGGCGCAGAACGTGTACCTCTATTGCGCCTCGGCCGGCCTGGCCACCGTCATCCGGGCCTGGTTCGACGCGCGCGCGCTCACGCAGGCGATGCAGCTGCCAGCGGACCAGCACCTGCTGCTGGCGCAGACCGTGGGCCGGCCGGGCAAGGCGGCGCGCGCCGTGGCTGCGGGCAGGGCATCGACAGCACCAGCCTGACGCCGGGCCGGGTGTCGAAGACGATGGCGACGGTGCGAGGGCTGGAGTGCGTGTCGGCGGGCGCTGCGGCTACGGGGCGCCGATAGGCACGAACGCGATCAGCGGGTCGTCCGTGAGCGTCACGACCACCAGGCCGTCGGGCAGCACGACCAGCTGCGCGGGCTTCAACGCCCGGGCGTAGCCGGCCACCTTGTAGCCCTGCAGCAGGGCGCCGGCCGGGGTGTAGACCCAGAAGTCGTAGGTGGCATACCAACCCGAGATGCCGCAGATCGGCCGGCCGTCGCTGGTCACCTCCACGTTGTTGGGGTAGGCGTCACCGCCCGGCAGGGCGCCGATGAAGGTGCCGGTGACGCCATCGGCCACGCCGCACTTGTAGCCGCCGTCGGTGCCGCCACCCGAGGCGCCATAGACGCGGCTGCCGTCGCGCGAGACGGCGATGTCCTGCGGGTTGCCGCCGGAACGCACGTCGACGAAGTTCATCAACGTGGCGAACATCGTGCCGCCCGCCATCGCCGAGTAGTCGAGCGCGTGCCGTGAGCCTCCCACGTTGAAGGCACGTTGGCCGTCGGCCGTGGCCGCGATGACCGTGCCCGTCGGCCCGGTGCTCTCGCCCAGCACGCGGCGCCCGCCGGCATAGGCCGTGCCATCGCCCACCAGCACCACGTCGATGCCGTTGGGGCGCACGACCTGTAGGCCGGTGAACGAATTCACCGCGTTGTCCAGCGGCCAGGATCCGGTGCGCGCCTGCGTGGCCAGGTCGACCAGGGCAAGCGTTCGCGTGGCCGTGTCCAGCACATACAGCAGGTTGCCGTCGGGCGAGACGGCCATCTGCCCGAGCGCCGAGCCGACATTGGCGATGGTCGCGATCTTCTGCGTCGAGTAGCCGTGATAGACGTCGATCGACGTGCCGCCGTCGTTGGCATAGACGTAGGGCCGGATCGCATCGGCGACCAGCTGGCCGTAGCTGGCGGCGAGCTTGGCGGTGGCGCCCAGGCCAGCGTTGTTCTTCCACAGCGCCACCTGCACCTGCGCCGGCACCACGCCCGGCGTGGCGGTGCTGACGGTCACGGTGGCGGTGTGGAGCGCGCCGTTGGCCAACGCGGCGGGGTTCGCGCTGAGCGTCAGCGTCGAGGCACCACCCGTGCTGCCGTTGGCGGTGACGCTCAGCCACGGCGCGCTCGAACTGGCCGTCCAGGCCAGCGTGCCGCCGAAGTTGTCGCGGACGGTCAGCGTGCGCGTGACCGCCGTGCCGGTGGGCGTGGCGGCGAGACCCACGCCCCACTGCGAAGGCAGCAGGCGGCGCTGATCGAGATTCAGGTTCACCGTCAGCGGCAGCGCCACGGTGTCGCCATTCACGCGCGCCGTCATCGTCACCGTGGTACTCGTCGAGCCCGGCGTGGCCGCAGCCGCCTGTGGAGCAAACGACACGGACGTGCCCAACTGCGCCACCGTGCCCGTGGGAGTGGTGCTGCCGAGCCAGGCCGGCAGCGCCGACAGCGTGAACGGCCAGGCGTTGGCGCCGGTGTTCAGGCTCACCGAGGCCTGCACGGGGCTGGTGTCACGGCCCTTGGGGCCGCCGAGGGTCAGCGTCGGCGTGGGCGTCGACAGCGTCGCCGGCTCGAGCGCGAGTTGCGTCGTCACGTTGCGGTTGGGCACGCCGCTGGAAGCCAGCACCAGGTCGGCCTGGTGGCTGCCGCTGGCCAGCCGGCCCCGCGCGGGATCGGGTTGCAGCGAAACGATCGACGGCGTGGTGCCGGTGGTGGGCGTGGCCAGCAGCCAGTCGGCCGTGGTCGATGCGCTCCAGGCGCTCGGCACGCCGTTGTCGAGCGCGAAGGCGAGCGGCTGCGCCGCGATCGGCGCACCGTTGACCGCACTGAAGCTCGGCACGCCGGAGGTCAGCACGAACTGCGTGGGCAGCACGTCGAGGATGACGGGAATGCGCACGGTCTGGCCGTCGCCGGACCGCACCACCACCTCGCCCTCGTGGCGACCCTCGGGGAGCGCGGGCGTGTCCAGGCCGATGCTGAAGGCGCCCGGGCCGGTGCCGCTGCCCGGCGTGGCGCGGATCCACGCGGCCGAAGGCGTGGCCGTCCAGGCCGTGGTCGACCCGCCGACCTGCACGGCGGCCGTGGCACTGAGTGCGCCGCCCCGATGCACGGTGAACGAGGTGCTGGTCTGCGGCACCGCCGTCAGCGGCGCCGGCGTCACGGTGAGGTCATAGGGCAGCGGCACCGGCGAGCCGGGCACCTGGGAGGCACAGGCGATGTCGTTGCACAACCTGACGCTGAATTCACCGGTATGCCGGCCGACGGCCAGCGTGGGCTGGGTGTGCAGCGTG
This sequence comes from Rubrivivax sp., assembly GCA_016790435.1. Taxonomy (GTDB): domain Bacteria; phylum Pseudomonadota; class Gammaproteobacteria; order Burkholderiales; family Burkholderiaceae_C; genus Rubrivivax. The sequence continues at coordinate 14,470 of JAEUPE010000005.1, forward strand.
GCGGAGACGGTGCGGCTGTCCACCGAGGCGAGCTCGATCGACGGCAGCAGCACGCCCGCGGCGTCGACGACGAAGACGTAGACCTGGCGAGAGAACAGCGCGGCGTCGGTCGCGGTCGCGCGCACGGTCAACGTGGCCGAGGTGCCGGCCTGCACGTTGGTGACCAGGCCGCCCGGGGCGAAGGTCACGGCCGGCGTCGCTGCGCCACTGCCATCACCCCCTCCACCACCGCCGCAAGCGGCCAACAGCAGCGCCAGGCCGGCGCCGCCCGCAAGGCGGCGCCAGTGCGCCACGAACTCTCTCGACATCGAATGCCTCCCTCATTGCCTGACCGGCCCTGGGCGCCGGCAGCGGCGGGATTCTTCCATCGGCACGCGACGATCATCGCCCTGGCACCACCCGCGAACCGGGGGCGGACGGCCCTTCAGGCAAGCGGTTCCGTCGTGCCCTCGCCGTTCGCTGATGCCGCGTGTGGGCAGCGGGCCCCATCCGGCGGGGCGCGAGCTTCAGATCACGTAGCGCAGGATCGCAACGTAGTGGGTAGCGCTGCCGGCCATCACGAACAGATGCCAGACGCCGTGGAAGTGCCTGACTCGGGCGTCGAGCGCATAGAAGACGATGCCCAGCGTGTAGAAGAGCCCGCCCGCCACGAGCCAGGCGAGACCGGCCGACCCCAAGGCCCTGTGAAGGGGGACCAGGGCGACCACGACCGCCCAACCCATCACGACGTAGATCACCACCGACAGGACACGGGCCTTGCCGGCCCAGAACTCCTGCAGGCTGCCGATCACCGCGAGCGCCCAGACCACGCCGAACAGCGACCAACCCCAACTGCCGCGCAGCGTGACCAGGCAGAACGGCGTGTAGCTGCCCGCGATGAGCAGATAGATGCTCTGGTGGTCGAGCTTCTGCAGGACGAGCTTGGCGCGCCCGCGCAGGCTGTGGTACAGGACCGAGAAGGTATAGAGCAGCACCAGCGTCAGGCCGTAGATCGAGACGCTCACCACCTTCCACGGGTCCCCGCCCAGCGCGGCCAAGGCCACCAGCACCACCGCCCCGACAAGCGCCAGCACGGCCGCCACGAGGTGGGTGATCGCATTCAACTTCTCGCCGTGGTACATGCCGTTGGCCACTCTCTCCTGGCGGCAGCGCGGGCGTGCCCGCATGAGGGCCCGTGTCGTCACCGATGACGGCCTCGGGCCGACACTGTGCGCCCGGAGAATAGGCGCCCGTGCCGCAGCCGCCGAATGCCCCGCGCCGCGCGCCGGCGTGCGCCCGCGCCCCACAATTCGCGCCCCAAGCCACCACCGAGCCCAGGACCCATCCCATGCTGAAGTTCTACTACTCCCTCGCCCCCAACCCCATGAAGGTGGCGCTGTTCCTCGAGGAGGCTGGCCTGCCCTACGAGGCCGTGCCAGTGGACACGCGCAAGGGCGAGCAGCATGCGCCGGCCTTCACCGCACTGAACCCGAACGCCAAGGTGCCGGTGATCGTCGATGGCGCCAACACCGTGTTCGACAGCAGCGCCATCCTGCTGTACCTGGCCGAGAAGAGCGGCCAGTTCCTGCCCGATGCTGCCGACCGCGGCGCCATGCTCTCGTGGCTGATGTTCACGGCCTCGGGCATCGGCCCGTTCTCGGGGCAGGCCGTGCACTTCAAGCACTACGCGCCCGAGAAGCTGCCCTACGCCATCAACCGCTACGACTTCGAGGCCTGGCGGCACTGGAAGATCCTGGACGCGCACCTCGCCAAGCAGCCGTGGATGGTGAGCAGCCGCTACACGCTGCTCGACATGGCGGTGTGGGGCTGGGCGCGTGCCGTGCCCTTCGCGCTGGGCACCGAGGCCTGGGAACAGCTGCCGAACGTGAAGCGCCTGTTCGATGCCGTGACCGCCCGCCCCGCCGCGCAGCGCGCCGCGGCGCTGAAGGAGCGGTACACCTTCAAGACCGAGATGGACGACGAGGCGAAGCGGGCGATGTTCCCGCAGAACGAACGGTTGAAGCCGGCCTGAGCGCGCGCACGGCCCGCTGCGGCGCGCGGGCCGGCGGCATGGCGCGCATCAGTAGGACTGCGGCAGGTCCTCGGCCCTGAGCACGGGCTCGCCCATGCCCGGCTGGGGCGAGGGCACGAGCACGTACATCGGGGACGGGGCCTCGACGCTCGGCGTCTCGGCGGACGCTGCGTCCGGGTCGGCTTGGCCGCTAGGAAGCAGGAGCCCGCTCAACGCCACCGTGACGATGAGCAGGGGCACGAGGTTCCACGTCCAGGCGTGGGTCTCTTGCTGCCGGAGGGCCTTGGCGGATTCGTACATGGTGGGCTCCTTGTCGATGGATGGTGGTTCAGTACGTCGGCGGCAGGTCGGCGGGCACCAGCGCGGGCTCGCCGAGGCCCGGCTGCGGCGAGGGCACCAGCAGCATGGCCAGCGTCGGGGCCTCGCTGGGCATCGCCTGGGCGGCTGTCGCTTCCGCGACCTCCACCGCATCCCCGGGCAGCGTGCCTTGCGGGAAGAAGACGATGCCCAGCGCCAGCGCGGCGGCGAACAACGGCAACACGTTCCAGGTCCACGAGGTGTCGTGGGACATCGTCACGGATTCGAGGTGGTTGTTCATGGGCGGCTCCTGGGTGGCGGGGTTCGTTGATCGGTGTTCGCATGTTCGGGGCGCCGCGCCGCAACGGCGTGGCGCCGTTCAATAGTGACCGCCGGCCTGGGCGCGGCTAGAGTTGCCGCCGGCCAAGCCCTGGCCGGGCGTGGCGTGGCGTGGCGTGGCGTGGCGTGGCGTGGCGTGGCGGGCAGGATTGGGCACATGGACACCGGACCGACGACGGAGCAATCAGCCGAGTTCCTGCACGAGCTGGCGCGGCTGGGCGAAACGCGCACCTGGGAACCCGGCGCGACGGTGGTCACGCAGGGCGACCCCGCCGACTGCATGTACGTCATCCACGAAGGCGAGCTGCGCGCTGTCATCGCCGGCGAAGGCGGCCGTGTCGTCGAGCTGAACACGCTGCGCCCGGGCGAGGTCTTCGGCGAGCTCATGCTCAGCGGCGAGCTGCGCTCGGCCACGGTGCAGGTCACCACCCGTGCCCGCCTCACGCGGGTGACGCGGGCCGAGGTGGAGCGGCTGCTGGCGGCACGGCCCGACCTCGCCTTCCAGCTGGTGCAGCGACTGGTGCAGCGCGTGCGCGCGCTGACGCGCACGGTGGGCCACCTCGCCTCGGCCGACGTCTACGGCCGTCTCGTCGGCCTGTTCGACGCGCTGGCGGTGGAGCAAGGCGGCCAGCGCTTCGTGCCGGGGCCGCTGAGCCAGCAGCGCATCGCCGAACGCGTGGGCGCCTCCAAGGCGATGGTGAACCGGCTGCTGCAGGACCTCGAGCGCGGCGGCTACATCGAGGCCTCGCGCGAGCGCATCGTGCTGCTCAGGAAGCTGCCGCCGAAGTGGTAGGCCGCCACGGCAAACCCTGACTGGACGCCGCCGCGCGCTACTGAACACAATGCGCGGCACGGGCGGCCAGGGGGGCGGCTCGGCATCGAGGCGGCGAAAACGCCGGACTTCCCATGGCGCCGATGCACGACGACGCTGCTGCCGCCGCCGCACGGTCCTCGTGGGCCTCCTGGGCCTCCTGGGCCTTGTGGGCCTCGAAAGCCTCGCGGTGCTTGTTCGCCCGGCGGCGCGACGCGCCGGCGCCGGCCACTCGACGATGCGCACCGGGCTTCCGCGTCGGGCGCGCGTGGACCGCCATGCTGTCGATACTGTTGTGCGCCGCGGCCGGGGTCGACGCGGCCGCCGCCGACGCCCCTGCAGGTGGCGGCTTCAGGCTGCCGGCACTCCCCCTCGCGCCTCCGGGGTCCCCGACCAGCAGCGCCGCGCCGAACCCAGCGCCCATCACCCTGCGCGCCGTGCGCTTCGAAGGTCACACGCAGTTCACGCTGGCCGAGCTCGAGGCGCTGGCTGCGCCTTTCCTGCAGCGGCCGCTGCGGCCGCTGGACCTGGAGGAGCTGCGCCAGCGCGTGACGCGCGCCTACGTCGAGCGCGGCCACGTCAACTCGGGCGCCGTCATCGCCGAGGGCGCGCTGCAGGGCGACACGCTCACGCTGCGCATCGTCGAGGGCCGCATCACGCAGCTTCGCCAGCGCGGCCTGCAGGGCCTGACCGAGCGTTACCTCGCCTCGCGGCTGCTGCGCGAGGGCGAGGTGCTCGACGTCAACCGGCTGCAGGACCGCTACCGCCTGCAACTCGCCGACCCGTTGTTCGCGCGCCTCAACGCGCAGTTGCTGCCCGCCGGCGAGCCCGGCGCGGCGGTGCTCGATGTCGAGGTGACGCGCGCCCCGCCGTGGCAGGCCACGGTCTTCGCCAACAACCATGTCGCGCCGGCGGTCGGCTCGACGCAGCTCGGCATGGAAGGGGTGTGGCGCGACCTCGCCGGCTGGGGCGACGCACTGGCCATCACCCTGGCCGGTGGCGAGGCGAGCCGGCAGATCGACGCCACCTGGCTGCTGCCGCTTGGGGGCAGCCGCACGACGCTGGCGCTGCGCGCGGCCGACGGCGAGTCGTCGGTGATCGAGGAGCCGGTGGCGGCGCTCGACATCGGAAGCCGCGTCACCACGCGCGAGGCGACGCTTACGCAGCCGCTCATCGACGAGTCGCGCCAGCGCTGGGCCCTCGGGCTGACGTGGGCGCAGCGGCGCAACCGCACTTCGCTTTCGGGCGTGCCCTTCGCGTTCGTGCCGGGCGAGCCGGAGGGCGGCATCCGCATCGAGTCGTGGCGCGTTTTCCAGGAGCTCACGGTGCGCCGCGAGCGCGACGTGTGGGCCCTGCGCGCCAGCGTGCTCGCCGGCCGCAACAACCTGGCCGCCGAGCCGCTGCTGCCGCAGCAGCCGCCGCGCCACTACCGGCTCGCGCAGCTGCAGGGGCAGGGCTCGATCGCCACCGGTTCGGAGGGCGAGCCCGGCGGCCCGCTCATCGTGCGCGCGCTGCTGCAGCGCAGCCCCGACCGCCTCGTGCCGCTGGAGCAGATCGCCGTCGGCGGGCGGCATACGGTGCGCGGCTACCGCGAGAACCAGCTCGTGCGCGACAACGGCTGGGCGGTCGGCCTGGAGTGGCATTGGCCGCTCTGGCGCGACGCCGTGCGCCGCGCCGGCGTGACGCTGGCCCCCACGCTCGATGCCGGCGCGGCGTGGAACCGCGACGAGCCGAAGAGCCGCCTCGCCTCCGCCGGCCTCGGCCTGCTGTGGACGGTGGCCGAGGTCGAAGGCGAGCTGTTCGTGGCGCGCCGCCTCGAGCGGCGCGACAACCCCACCCATGGAGACCTGCAAGACCGTGGCATCCACCTCTCGTTGCGCTGGCGGCCGCAGCCTTAGCGCCGCGGCAGCCGCCTTGCTGCTGGCCGCTGCCGTGGGCAGCGCCGCAGCCGCGGAATGCAGCGCCGGTGGCGGGCCGCTGCGCCTGGCCGTTGTCGGGCTGCAAGCCGATTTCGAGCGCGCCACCGAGCCACTGGCGCGCGCCCGTGCCGCCGCGGCGCTGGGCGCGGCCTGGCTCAAGCTCGACCGCCAGGACGAGGCCGCGCGCGCGCTGCAGCAGGCGCTGGCCGGGCCGCTGCCAGCGCGGGAACGCGCGGCGGTGCAGCTCGACCTCGGCAACCTGGCCCTGACGCAGCAACGGTTTGCAGATGCCGACGCCGCTTGGAAGGCCGCCGCGACGCTGGTGCCCGCTGACGCCGAGCTCGCGCTGGCCGCCGAGCTGAACCGGCTGCGCCTGCCGGAGGCGACGGGCGCGCCAGGCATCGCTGGCACTTCAGGCGCTTCCGATGCATCCGGCGCTTCCGCCAGCGCCAGCGCGCCGCGCCTCCTGCCGCGGTTGCGCACCGCGCTCGCGCGCAGTGCCGGGCTCGGCGATGCGGCGCTGCGCGCCCGCTTCGCCTTGAATGTCGCGGCGCAGGCCGCGGCCCTCGGCCCGGAGGGCGGCGAGCTGGCCTGGCGCGCCCACGAACAGGGCCGCACGCAGGCACTCGCCGCCGGCGAGGCACGCCTGGCGGCCGAGGCCTATGAGGGGCTGGCGCTGCTGTACGAGGCGCAACAGCGCCCCGAAGAAGCGCTTCGCCTCGTCGAGGAAGGCATCGCGCAAGCGCGCCGCGTGCCTGCGCGCGAACGGCTGATGCAGCTCGAGGGCCTGGCCGGACGCCTGGCGTGGCGCATGGGCGATGCCGAGCGTGCGCTCGCCGCCTACCGACGCGCCGTGGAGCATGTGGAGGCGGTGCGCAGCGACATCCCGGTGCGCTACCAGGACGGGCGCTCGTCGTTCCGCGACACACTGGAGCCTCTGTACCTGGGCCTCACCGACCAGCTGCTGCGCCGCGCCGACGCCGGGCCGCCAGCCGAGCGCAGCGCGCTGCTGCGGCAGGCGCGCGACGCGGTCGAGTTGATTAAGCAGACCGAGCTCGAGGACTGGCTGCGCAGCCGCTGCGGCGTCGAAGGCAACCGCCTGGCGTGGAAGCCGCCGGCTGGCAGCGCGATGCTGCACGCCATCATCCTGCCCGACCGCCTGGCGCTGCTCGTCGAGACGGCGGGCGGCATCGAACACCGCAGCGCCGCCATCGCCGGCGACGAGCTGCGCCGCGAGGTGCTCGACTTCGTCGCCGCGCTGCGCGAGCGGCAGCCGCTGCAGGCGCGCGCCGAGGGGCTGCACCGCGTGCTCATCGCGCCCATCGAGCCGCTGCTCGCCGCCGAGCGCATCGACACGCTGGTGGTCGTGCCCGACGGCGTGTTGCGGCTGCTGCCGTTCGGCGCCCTGCACGACGGCCAGCGCTGGCTGCTTCAGCGTTATGCCGTGGCGACGGTGCCGGGCCTGAGCCTCACGCCGGCGCCGCGCAGCGGGCGCACGCCGTCGACCGGAGGGATGACCGCACTGCTCACCGGCATGGCCGAGCCCGGCCCGGTGCTCGACAAGCTGCCGCGCGACCTGGTGGACAGCGTGCTCGATGCCGCGGACCCGACACGCCAGGCCGGCGCAGCGGCGGGGCGGGCGGGCGAAGGCGCGGCAATGCCGGCCGGCCCCGCGAGCGCAGCGTCGGCGGCCACCGCGGCCGAACGGTCGGCGGCACGCACCGGCGCCCTGCGCGAGGCGCTGGCGCTGCCCGGCGTGCGCCAGGAGATCGAGGCCCTGGCGCGCGTGCTGCCGGGCACCGTGCTGCTCGACCGCGGCTTCACGCTGCAGGCGCTGAAGGCCCGCATGCGCGCCACCGCGCCGCCGGTGGTGCACATCGCCTCGCACGGCGTCTTCGGCGCCAGCGCCGAGACCACCTTCATCATGACCTACGACGAGCTGCTGACGCTGGACGGCCTGCAGTCGCTGCTGCGCGACGAGCGCCCGCGCGACTCGCCGATCGAGCTGCTCACGCTGTCGGCCTGCCAGACGGCGGAGGGGGACGACCGGGCGCCGCTGGGCATGAGCGGCACGGCGCTGAAGGCACGCGCGCGCACCGTGCTCGGCACGCTGTGGCCGGTGGCCGACGAGGCGGCGCAGCAGGTGATGGAAGGTTTCTACCGCCATCTGGCCGAAGGCCGGCTGTCGCGCGCCGCGGCGTTGCGCGACGCGCAGCTCGCGCTGCTCGCCAGGCCCGGGCGCAGCCACCCGTTCTTCTGGGCGCCGTTTGCATTGATCGGAGACTGGCAATGAGCTCGAAGTGGTTCTCCTCGCGGCGGGCTCCGATCGCAGCCGCGGCGATCACGCTGCTCGGCGTGGCCGAAGCGAATGCGGCCGCGGTGACCGACGGTTCGGTCGGCGCCGTGCAGACGCTTTCGGGCGCGATGACGGTGCCGCAGACGCTGGGCACGCTGCGCGGCGGCAACCTCTTCCACAGCTTCGCGCGCTTCGGCATCGCGGCGGGCGAGTCGGCCACCTTCACCACCGTCGACCCCGGCATCCGCCACGTCATCACGCGTGTCACCGGCGGCGAGGCGAGCGTGCTGCAGGGGCCACTGGCACTGCAGGCCGCCGGCGGCGCGCGGCCCGACTTCTGGCTGCTGAACCCGGCCGGCGTGCTGGTGGGGGCGGGTGCGTCGTTCGACCTGCCGGCCGGGCTGCACCTCGCGACCGCGCCGCAGCTGCGCTTTGCCGATGGCGAGGTGTGGTCGACCGGCAGCGCCGCGCCGAGCACGCTGAGCGTGGCCGCGCCGGAGAGCTTCGGCTTCCTCGCCACGCCGGCAGCGGCGCTGCGCTGGCAGGACGCCAACGTCCAGCTGGCGCCGGGCTCCACGCTGTCACTGGCCGGTGGTGAGCTGGCCATCGACCGCGCTGTGCTGGTGGCGCCGGCCGGCACGCTGCGCCTGCAGGCGCCCGGCGCCGTGCGCCTGGGCGCCGAGGCCGTGCTGGGGGCCACGGCACCGCAGGCGGGCGACAGCGGCCACATCGACGTGCAGGCCGCCTCGCTGCGCCTGGAGGCCGACGCCGTCGGGGCCGCCTTCATGCTGGCGCAGACCAACCTCGGCGGCACCGGCGGCGGCATTGCGCTGCAGCTGGGCGGCGCGCTCGAACTGGGCGAAGGCGCGGCGATCCAGGCGGTCAACGTCGGCAGCGGCAGCGGGCTCGCGGTCAACGCCGCCAGCCTGCGCTCCGACGGCGGCCAGCTCCTCACCCAGGGGCTCGGCAGCGGCCCGGGCCCCGCGCTGAGCGTGCAGCTGACCGGCGCGCTGGAGCTGATCGGCGGCAACATCACCAGCGTGGCCAGCGGCGCCGGCAGCGCCGGCGCGGTGCAGGTGCGCGCGAACTCGATCCGCCTCGACGGCCAGGGCTTCCTCGGCTTCGGCGCCATCACGAGCCAGAGCAGCGCAAACGGCGGCGCGCCCGGCGCGATCTCGGTCACCAGCGCCGGCGCGCTCGACCTCGTGGGCGCCGCGGGCATCGGCTCCAACAACCGCAGTGGCGACGCCGCCGGCGCCGTGCAGGTACAGGCTCGCAGCGCCTCCTTCGAAGGTGAAGGAACGAACCCGTCCTCGGTGTATTCGCTGACCACGGCCGGCGGCAGCGCGGCGGCGGTGAGCGTGAGCGTGGCAGAGGGGCTCACGCTGCGGCCGGGCGGGCAGATCCAGTCGGGCACGCTGGGCATCGGCGGGGCCGGCAACGTCACGGTGCAGGCCGATCAGCTGGTCCTGCAGGGCCAGCCGGGCGGCAGCATCGTCGCATCGGCCGTCACGGGCGTGTCCAGCGTGCCGCTGGGCGGGGCCCAATCGGGCGCCGGGGGCACGGTCGAGGTCAGGAGCCGCAGCATCACGATGACCGGCGACGCCGTCATCTCGACGAGCACGCTCGACAGCGCCACGGGTGCGGGCGACATCCGCATCACCGCCAGCGAGATGACGATCGACGGCCGGCTCCGCGGCGGTGGGGTCCGCGCCAGCGTGCTGGGCGGCACGGGCGACGCCGGCCGCGTGCAGGTGGACGTGCGCGACGGCCTCACGCTGCAGGACGGCGGCGTCATCGAGGCCAGCAACGCCGGCTCGGGCGCCGCAGGCAGCGTCGTCGTCAATGCGGGCAGCGTGCGCGTGGACGGCAGCAACGCGGGCAACACGCTCACCGGCATCAGCGCCGACGGCATCGGCGCCGGCGCCGGGGCGCCGGTGCTGGTGCAGGCCGGCCGCGTGGAGGTCGTGCGCGGCGGCGTCATCTCCTCGAGCGCCTTCGGCGTGCGCGATGGCGGCAGCGTCACGGTGCGCGGCATGGCGGTGTGGGTGGACGGCGGCAGCATCCTCGCCGAGGCCTACGACGCCGGCGCCGCCGGCAGCGTGACGGTCGAGGCCACGCAGGTCGACGTGCTCGGTGCCGGCTCGATCTCCACGAGCACCATCGGCAGCGGCCGCGGCGGCAGCATCGCCATCACCGCCGAGCGCGTGCGCTTCGAGCGCTCGGGCGGCGCCTTTTCGGTGACCGCCGGCGCCGGTGACGCCGGCCGCGTGACCCTGGACATCGCCGACACGCTGACCCTGGCCGAGGGCGGCTTCATCGTCACCAACACTGGCGACAGTGGCGCGGCCGGCCGCATCGACATTCGCGCCGGCCGCGTCGAGATCGGCGGCGTCGACCCGGCCAGCGGCCAGCGCAGCCGCATCACCAGCCGCGCGTTGACCACCTCCGGCGGCCAGTCCGGCAGCATCACGCTCGACGTGGCCGGGGCGCTCGACCTGCGGCCCGGCGCCCTGCTGAGCATTGCCAACGACGCCAGCGTGGCTGACCCCGCCGCGCTCGCGCCGACCGCCCTCACGCTGCGCGCCGGCAGCCTGAGCCTGGAGGGCGCCGACATCACCGCGGCGGCCAGCGGCAACGCGCGCGCCGGTGCGATCAGCATCGACACGGCGGGCCCGCTGCGGGCCCTCGGCAGCCGCATCAGCACCACCGCCGTCGACGGCGATGGCGGGCCGATCACCATCGCCGCGGCGGGCGGCGTGCTGCTGAAGGACAGTGCCATCACGACCTCCGTCGCTGGCACCACCAACGGCAATGGCGGCGACATCACCCTCACCGGCGACTGGCTGGCCATGGCCTCGGGCTTCGTGCAGGCCAACACCACCGCGCCGCGTGCGCGCGGCGGCAACGTCACCGTCAACGTCGGCCTGCTCGTGCCCGACGGCAGCAACGTCTTCGTCGGCGGCAGCCGCATCGCCGAGGTGCGGCTGGGCGCGCCGGGCTACAACGTCATCCAGGCGGCGGCACCCGAGGGGCTGGCCGGGCAGCTCGACCTCACGCGGCCCGACCTGAACCTGTCGTCGAGCCTGGTGGGGCTGCTGGTCCCGGTGATCGACTTCGGCCTCATCGGCCGCGACATCTGCGCCGCGGGCACCGACAGCACCTTCACGGTGCTGGGTGGCGGCGCGCTGCCGGCGCCTGCGTCGGCGCCCCTGCGCATTCGACCGACACCCACGCCATGACAGCGTGAGCGCGTTCAGGCCCTGACGAATGCAGACACTCCACAAGGGCCAGCCCGAACATCCCCGGCTCGTGCTCGATCGGGCGGGATGGGCGCTTCGAGCGGCGCGGCCCGTCGCGCAGCTGCCCGACCTCGCGGCGCGCACTGTCGACCTCGGACTGAAGCGACCACCAGTTCATCGCCATCCTCCCGCGCCCGCCTCAGCGTCCGCGACCGACTCTCGCGCGCGAAGCGCATCCGGACACGCGGGAGCCGACGCCGCTACTTCGTGTAGCTGAAGTCCAGCACCTTGTCACCGGTGAAGGTGATCACCAGCATCTTGTTGATCGGATCCTTGCGATACAGGCCGAAACTCTGCGAGCGCTTGAGTGCATTGGCATAGGCATCGGAGTAGTGGTAGGTCCACGAGTCGTTGCCGGCCGTGACGGTGGTCTGCCACGGCTCGCCGATGTTCTTCTTGATGTCGGCCTTGGTCGTGACGCCTTTCTTGATCTGCGCGACATAGCTGTCGTCGAATGGGCGGCCGGTATCGCTGGCCGCGGGTCCGTCGAGTGCGGCGCAGCCGCTGAGGCAGCCCAGGCTGGCCAACGACAGCGACAGTGCAAGTGCGACGAACAGTCGGCGCGAATGGGACGAAAGCGACGGGTGGCTGGAAGTGGCGGAGATGGGACGCATGCGGGCTCCTCGATGGACGGCACAGCGGCTGCCGCTGCAGCACGCATGACACCTCGCGACGCCCGGCCCCGTCTTCGCCGGGCTCTAACCGATCGCTAACTTCGCGGCGGGGCGGCACCGTCCGCTCTGGCAAACTGGCCCGGCGATGTTGCGCCAGAGCAAAGCCCCCCAGCCGTTGCCGCCCGCGCCAGGTACCCGCTACCGCTTTCGCTTCGGGCAGGACGCCGAGTTCGACGCCGCGCGGCTGGAGCTGCGCGTGCAGGGCCGCACCGTGCCGCTGCAGGCCAAGCCGTTGGAGCTGCTGGCGCTGCTGTTGGCCACGCCCGGCGAGGTGCTGAGCAAACAGGCCATCCTCGATACGCTGTGGGCTGAACGCGAGGTGGTCGAGGCGGTGCTGGCCAACGCCGCCTCCAAGCTGCGCGCGGCGCTCGGGGCAGCCAATGCCGGGTGCATCGTCACGGTGGCGCGCCAGGGCTACCGGCTCGAAGGCCCGGTCGAGCGCATTGCGCACGGGCGCCGACTTGTGAGCGCACTGGCGCTCGCGCGGGGCGACGCCGTGCCCGGGCGCGCCGGGCACCGCCTCCTGCGCCAGCTCGGCGCCTCGCCCGGACAGGAAACTTGGCTGGCCGAGCAGCCCAAGACCGGCGATACGCGGGTCTTCAAGTTCGCGCTCGACGGCGAGCGCCTCGCCGCGCTGCAGCGCGAGGCGACGATCTCGCGCCTGCTGGAGCGCTCGCTCGGCCGGCGCGCCGACCTGGTGCGCGTGCTGGACATGAACTTCGAGGAACCGCCGTTCTGGATCGAAACCGAGTATGCCGGCGACGACCTCGAGGCGTGGTGCAACGCGGCCGCGGGCGCGGCCAGCAGCGTTGCCGGCACGGCGGATTCCCCTCACGCCCCGAATCCCGGGAGACTGGCAACCCCCACGGTGCCGGGCCGCACGCGGCTGCAAAGCCTGCCGCTCGCGGAGCGCATCGCTCTCGTTCGGCAGGTGGCCGATGCGCTGGCGGCCGCGCACCGCGCGCAGGTGCTGCACAAGGACCTCAAACCGGCCAACGTGCTTGTGCAGCCGCTGTCGGCCGCAGCGGGCGAACCCGCACGCTGGCAGGTCCGCCTGGGTGATTTCGGCAGCGGGCGGCTGCTCGACCCCGCCGAACTCGAACGGCTACGCGTCACGCGGCTCGGGCTCACGCTGGACAGCCTCGATTCGAGCCCGGGCACGCCGCTGTACATCGCGCCGGAGCTGCTCGGCGGCGGCGCGGCCACGCCGGCCAGCGACGTGTTCGCGCTCGGCGTCGTGCTCTACCAGATGCTCGCCGGCGAGTTGCACCGGCCGCTCGCGCCCGGCTGGGAGCGCGACATTGCCGACGAACTGCTGCGCGAGGACATCGCGCTTGCCACCGACATCGACCCCGCTCGCCGGCTCGGCTCGGCCGCCGAGCTGGCCGAGCGCCTGTCGCGGCTGCCCGAGCGGCGCGCGCTGCGCGAGGCCGAGCGTGTGCGCGCCGAGCTCGACGCGGCGCAGCGGGCGGCGGCCGAGCTGGCGCGTCAGAACGCCGTGGCCGAGACCTTGAACCGGCTGCTGCGCGAAGACCTGATCGGCGCGGCCAATCCCGGCCTGCAAGGCCGCGCCGACATCACGGTGGCCGATGCGCTGACCGGCGCGGCCGCGCGCATCGACACCAAGTACGCCGCGCTCGAGCCGGCGCTGCGCGCGCACCTGCACACGGCGCTCCAGCATGCGCTGGCGGACCTGTCGCGCTCGAAGGACGCCGTCGAGGCCGGGCAGCGCGCCGTGCGCGCCTGGGGCGAGGCCCTCGCAGCGGCACGCGCGGAGCAGTCGGCCGCGCCGGTAGCGGCCGATGCGTTGTCCGCTGTGCAGCAGGCGCTCGAGTCGCTGCAGAAGTCGCGCCTGCGACTGACGATCGACCTCGTGCAGCTCTCGCAGCTCGCCGAAGCGGCCGCCGTGGTGCAGGCCATCGACGCCGACGCGCCGCCGCCGGCCGAGCAGGAGCCGATATTCCGCGCGCGGCTGCTGTTCGCCAAGTCGTGGCTGACCGCGGGCGATCTGTCGCTGCAGGAATCGCTCGCGCAGCTGGAGGAGGCGGCCACACTGGTCTCGCCCTTCAGCGAGGAACAGGCGCCCAGCCGCAGCGTCATCCTGTTCGGCCTGGCCGACAACCTCGCGCTGGTGGGGCGGCTGGCCGAGGCCGAAGCGCTGTACCGGCAGCTGCTCGGCGAACACGTGCAGCGCCACGGCGAGCAGCACGTCCGCAGCCGCTATACGCAGGTGGGGCTGGGCAATGTGCTGGCGCGCCTGGGCCGATACGACGAAGCGCGCGCCGAGATCGAGCCAGCCGCCGCGGGTCTGGCCGCGGCGCTAGGCGCGCGCCACCGCCAGACGCTGACCGCGCGCGACATGCTGGCCGACCTGCGCTTCCGCCAGCGAGACTTTGCCGGCGCCGCACGTGAGTGGGCCGAGGTCCAGGCCGGTTATGCCGAGCTGATGGGCGAAGGCAGCAGCTATACGCTCACCGTGCAGACGCAGCATGCGGCTGCGCTGCTGCGTGCCGGCCAGGCTGCGGCGGCCGAGCCACTGCTGCGCCGCGCACTCACGCTGGCGCGCGCCTTTCTCGCGCACGAAGCGCCGCAGGTGCAGCAGATCCGCTGCGTGCTGGCCGAGTGCCTGCTCGAGCTGGACGGCGCTGCCGAGGCGCAGTGCCTAGCCGAGGGCCTGCAGCCCGCGGCACTGGCCCTGGCCGAAGCCGATGCCGACTGGCCCGCACGGCTGGCGTCACTGCACCGGCGCACGGCAGCCGGGAGCGCGGCCGCTGCTCAGGCCGGCGCGGAACGCACCCCGTAGGCGCGCTGGCCGAGGAAGAGATATCGACCCGCAAGACCGGATCGCCGAGCTCCTCGCAGAGGCCCCCCCGACCCGGCCACATCAGGCGCGGGTCACGCGTAGAAGCGCGCCTTCATGCGCTGACAGTACGCCTCGAGCGTCGGCCGCGCCAAGACATGGCGGCGGATCGGCGAATCGACCGGCGCCCACAGCAGGTTGGCCAGGAATGCGTAGGCGGTGGCGTCGAGCGAGCTCGGCGCGTCGCCGAGCATGAAGGGCTTGTCGGCGAGGAAGTCGGCCACCGCGGTGACGTCCTTGATGCCGATGGCGTGGATCTCGGCCACGCTGTGGCGGCCCATGCCCTGGCCGCGCATCTCGGCCAGCAGGCCGCGCCGCGCCAGCGCCGGCACGAACCAGCGCATCGGCACGGGCAGCGTGCCGAAGAAGGCCTCGCGCGTCTTCGCCCAGCCGGCTTCGTCGGCCCAGCGCGTGTGCACCACGGCCCAGTAGAGGTTCTCTTCGAACAGGCGCTGGAAGGCGAGGGACACGGCGCGCTCGGCTGGCGTGAGCGCGGCGTCGAGCCGGTCGCCGTGGCGCTGCTTCAGGTGCTCGATGATGAAGCTCGTGTCGGCCACGAGCACGCCGTCGTCCTCGATGTACGGAAGCTTGGCCTTCGGCGCCTTCAAGACGCGCAGGCCGTCGTTCACCAGCTCGAACGGCAGGCCGGCCATGCGCAGCCACGTCTCCAGCTTCATGCAGAAGGGGCTGGCGTTCGGCAGACCGAAGGCGGGGGCGAACTGGTAGACCTTGATCATGCGAGTGCTCGCGGCTCGGTGTCGAACGAGAGCCGGCGAGGATCCGCGTGGGAGGGGTTCGAGTCAAGGCGAGGCAACCCGCTGCGCAGGGGCCCCGGGCCGTGCATCATCGCGGCATGCCACTGGTCGGACCGCCCGGACTGCCCGTCGACATCGATGCCGCCCGCTTCGACGCGCTGCACGACGAGCCCGGCGCGTGGCGGGCGGTGATGGAGTCGCTGGCGCTCGAGCAAGGCACGCCCGCTTCGGCCGTGAAGCAGGAGACCGAGGGGACCGTGCTCGTGGCGCGCCTGGGCCGCGAGCGCGTGCTCAAGCTCTACCCACCCTTCCTGCGCGACCACTTCGAGTTCGAGCGCGCCATGCTGGCACGGCTGCATCGTCGCCTGCGCGTGCCCACGCCCGAGTTGCTCGCCAGCGGCGAGCGCGACGGCTGGCCCTACCTGGTGATGACGCAGATGGCCGGCGAGCCGCTCACCACCACCTGGCCTGCGATGAGCGAGACCGAGCGTTGTGCGCTGCTGCACGAGCTGGGCGCGCTCGCCGCCGAGGTGCACGCACTGCCCGTGGGCGAAGTGGCCGCGCTCGCGCCCCGCTGGGAGGACTTCGTGACCCGCCAGCGAGAACGCTGCGTATGGCGCCAACAGCGCACGGGCCTGCCCGCCCACCTGCTGGCCCAGGTGCCGGCTTTCGTCGACGGCCCGCTGCCCGAGGGGCCGGCGGTGCTGCTCACCGGCGAGTACACGCCGTTCAACCTGTTCACGACGCCCTCCCCCGCGGGGCACCGGCTGAGCGCGATGTTCGACTTCGGCGACGGGCTTGTCGGCCCGCGCGAATACGACTGGCTCGGGCCGCAGTGCTTTCTCGTGGCGGGGGATCGTGCACGGAGCGAGGCGTTCATGCACGGTTATGGCGCGCGGGTCGATGAAGACATGCGGCTGCGCCTGATGCGCCTGCTTCTGCTGCACCGATACAGCCACCTGAAGGCACAGGTGGCCATCGAGGGCTGGCAGGAACTCCGCAGTTTCGAGGAGCTGGCGGCGCGACTTTGGCCTTTGCCGTAGCAAGCGGTTGCCCCTCGCAGGCGCGAAGCTGACTAGCATCGACCAAGCACCCCGGGCGCGACGCCCAGGGCAATGCGGGGAACGTCATGAAGCGAGAAGAGCCGCCTGGGGTGCCGGTCGATCCGGCGGCGCCGGAGCCAGCGAAGTTCAGCGCAGCTTCGAATGCGCCCACGGACCGGCCGACGCAGGAAGCCGCGGAGTTGTCGTCGGACTTCCTGCTGGACGTGCAGTCGCCCATGCCGGCGGCCCCGCCGTCGCAGGCGCTGCGGAGAGCCCCCACGCCAGCGCCATCGCCGCAAGGCAGGCCGGACGCTGCGCTGCTGCCGCTCTCGGCCGCCGCCCTGGCCGCTGCCGCGCTGGCCGCCTGCGGCGGCAGCGGGGGTGAAGAGACGCCGCCGGGACCCGCGCCGGCGCCGCCCGCCCCCACGCCACCAGCGCCCTCACCCACGCCGGCCCCGACCCCGGCGCCGACGCCCGCACCGCCCGCCCCTCCGCCCGGCCCCTACAGCCTCGACGCCACCGACATGGCCGCGGCGCGCTTCGTGCAGCACGCGGCCATCGCCAGCACCGAGGCCGACATCGCCGCCGTCAAGGCACAGGGCGCGGCCGCGTGGCTGGACGCGCAGATGGCGATGCCAGTGGCCGAGAAGGCCTGGGACTGGCTGGTCGCCAAAGGCTACAGCGCCATCGACGAGTTCACCTTCTACGACTCCGGCGCCTACGCGACGCAGTTCGTCATGGGCCACCAACTCGTGAAGCAGCCCGACCAGGTACGCAAGCGCGTGGCGCTGGCGCTGTCGGAACTCTTCGTCGTCTCGGTGAACGTGGCCGGCTTTCCGTGGCCGCACATGGGCATCGCGCACTTCTGGGACCAGCTCAACGCCCACGCCTTCGGCAGCTTCCGCCAGCTGCTCGAAGACGTGACGCTCAACCCGGTGATGGGCGCCTGGCTCAACACACGCGGCAACGCCAAGGAAGACCCCGCCACGGGCCGCGTGCCCGACGAGAACTATGCGCGCGAGGTGATGCAGCTGTTCACCATCGGCCTCGTGCGACTGAACATCGACGGCACGCCGATGACCGACGCCGGCGGCCGGCCCATCCCCAGCTACACGCAGGACGAGGTGAGCGAGCTGGCACGCGTGTTCACCGGCTACGACTACTGGTGGGACGGGCGCACCTTCCCCTCGGCCAACGACGGCTCGCCGCGCCCTTACCCCGAGTTCGCGCGCCGCGCCATGGTGTTCGACGCCACCAAGCACAGCAACCTGGCCGCGAACTTCCTGGGCACCACGATCCCGGCCAACACGGCGGGGCCGCAGGCGCTGCGCATGGCGCTGGACACCCTCGCCAACCACCCCAACGTCGGCCCGTTCTTCGCACGCCAGATGATCCAGCGGCTGGTGACGGGCAACCCGAGCCCGGCCTACGTGGCGCGCGTGGCCGCGAAGTTCAACGACAACGGCGCCGGCGTGCGCGGCGACCTCAAGGCCGTGTGGCGCGCCATCCTGCTCGACGAAGAAGCGCTGGGCGCGGCCGGCCTCGCCAGCACCACGCACGGCAAGCTGCGCGAGCCGATGCTGCGCCACTTCCAGTGGGGGCGCACCTTCGGTGTCGAGTCGGCAGTGGGCAGCTTCAAGTGGTCGTACAACTTCGACGACCCGCGCTACTGGTATGG
Source organism: Rubrivivax sp. (assembly GCA_016790435.1). Taxonomy (GTDB): domain Bacteria; phylum Pseudomonadota; class Gammaproteobacteria; order Burkholderiales; family Burkholderiaceae_C; genus Rubrivivax. The sequence continues at coordinate 32,455 of JAEUPE010000005.1, forward strand.
GCAGGCGCCGTTCTGGTCGCCCTCGGTCTTCAACTTCTTCCGCCCGGGCTACGTGCCGCCGGGCACGGCGATGGCGGCCGCGGGCGCGACAGCGCCGGAGTTCCAGATCGTCAACGAGTCGACCACCAGCCAGTGGATCAACTCGATCGAGGGCTGGGTGGCGCTCGGCATCTACGTCGTGCAACCCGGCCGCCCCGGCTTCACCTTCCCCTACGTCGGCCCCTACCCCGGCGACGGCTTCGACATCCGCACCGACTACACGCCCGAGGTGGCGCTGGCGCACGACGCGGTGGCGCTGATGAAACGCCTCAACCTGCTGCTGTGCGCGGGGCAGATGAGCGTGGCAACGCAGCAGCGCATCGTGGCCGCGCTCGGCGAGCGGCCGGTCACCACGGCGAGCTCGGCCGAAGAGAAGCGCTGGCGTGTCGTCGCCGCCATCGTGATGGTGATGTGCTGCGCCGAGTACATCGTGCAGAAATAGGGCGGAGGACCACACCATGCATCTCATCGACCCCCGCCAGCAGGCGCGCCGCGCCTTCCTCAAGCGCGCCGGGCACCTGGCGCTGGCCGGCGCGGCCACGCCCTTCGGCCTGAACCTCGCCGCCTTCGGCGACGCGGCGGCATTCAACGCCACCGACTACCGGGCGCTGGTGTGCGTGTTCCTCTTCGGCGGCAACGACTACGCCAACACCGTGGTCACCTACGACACGCCGAGCTGGCAGGCCTACCGCAACATCCGCGCCTCCGGCCCCGGGCCGGCGGGGCTGGCCATCGAGCAGGCGGCGATGGCCGGCACGGTGCTCAACCCCACCACGGCGCTGGCCGGCGGACGGCAGTACGCGCTGCACCCGTCGATGCCGGGCGTCGCGAACCTGTTCAACAGCGGCCAGGCCGCCGTGCTGTTCAACACCGGGCCGCTGATCCGGCCGACGACCAAGGCCGAGTTCTTCAGCGCCGACCGCGTGCGCTATCCGCTGCCGCCGCAGCTGCTTTCGCACAACGACCAGCAGTCGGTGTGGCAGGCGCAGGGCGCCGAAGGCAGCACGGTGGGCTGGGGCGGCAACCTCGGCGACCTCGCGATGGCGAGCAACGGCAACTCGCTCTTCACCTGCATCTCGGCCACCGGCAACGCCGTCTTCCTCTCGGGCGACAACGCACAGCAGTACCAGGTGAGCACGCAGGGCGCGGTGCAGGTTCGCGCCGCGCGCGAGGGTGTGTTCGGCCTCTTCACACCGACCTCGGCACGCGCCTTCACCGAGCTCGTCAGCGAGACACGCACCCACGTGCTCGAGAACGAATACAACCGCGTGACGCGCCGCTCCATCGAGGCCGAGGCGCAGCTCACCACGGCGCTCGCCGGCGTGACGGTGAACACCCTGTTCCCCAGCGGCAATTCACTCGCCGACCAGATGAAGATCGTGGCGCGCCTCATCGGCGCGCGCAACACGCTGGGCAACAAGCGCCAGGTGTTCATCGTCTCGCTCGGCGGCTTCGACCTGCACGACAACCTGGTGGCCACGCAGCCGGTGCTGCTGCGGCGCGTCAGCGAGGCGATGACGGCCTTCCACGCCGCCACGGTGGAGCTGGGCGTGGCCGACAAGGTCACCGCGTTCACGGCCAGCGACTTCGGCCGCACGCTCACGAGCAACGGCGACGGCACCGACCACGGCTGGGGCGGCCACCACCTCGTGGTCGGCGGCGCCGTGCGCGGCAAGGCCTTCTATGGCGTTGCGCCGCCGGTGACCGTGGGCAACACGGCCGCACCCGAGGACCAGTGGCACATCGGCCAGGGGCGCCTGATCCCCACGACCTCGGTGGACCAGTACGCGGCGACGCTGGCGCGCTGGTTCGGCGTCGCCGACACGGAGCTGGCCGGCATCCTGCCCAACCTGCGCAATTTCGGCACGGCCGGCGGCCGGCCCGACTACCCGACGAACCTGGGCTTCCTGGGCTGAAGCCCCGCGCCGGCTTCGACCCTCAAACCGTGCCGCAGGGCGCGGAAAGCAGCGTCAGCGGTTCCCACGCCAGCGCCGCGGCGGCGACGGGTCTGCCGAGCAGGTAGCCCTGGGCCTCGTCACAGCCGATGCGGCGCAGGTACTCCAACTGCGCGGGTGTCTCCACGCCCTCGGCCACGGTCTCGAGGCCAAGGCTGCGCGCCATGGCGACCACCGCCTGCGTGATGGCGATGTCGTTGGCATCGTCCGGCAGACCGCGCACGAACGAGCGATCGATCTTCAGCGTGCGCGCCGGAAATCGCTTCAGGTACGCCAGCGACGAGTGGCCGGTCCCGAAGTCATCGATGGCGATGCGCACACCCAGGTCGCTCAGCCTCGTCATCACCCTGTGCGCACGGGCGGGGTCGATCATCACCGCGCTCTCCGTCACTTCGATCTCGAGGGCCGATGCCGCGACGTCGCTTCGAGCGAGGGCCGCAACCACTTCCTCCACCAGATGCTCGCTGGTGAAGTGGTGCGCCGACAGGTTGACCGCGCAGTGCCCGACCTCCCGCCCTGCGTCCTTCCAAGCGCGCATCTGCCGGCAGGCCGCGGCCATCACCCAGCGACCGATCGGCAGGATGAGTCCGCGCTGCTCGGCCAGCGGAATGAAGTCGCCGGGCGCCAGCAGGCCGCGCTGCGGGTGCTGCCAGCGCACGAGCGCCTCGACACCGGCCAGCGCCCCGCCCGACAGCCGGAACTTGGGCTGGTAGTGCAGCACCAACTCATCTCTTGCCAGCGCCTCGCGCAGTTCCGTCTCGAGCGAGAAAGACTCGGCCGCGCGCGTGGCCAGGTCAGCGGTGTAGAAGTTGAGTTGCCCGGCGCCGCTCTTCTTGGCCTCGTACATGGCCGCATCGGCATTGCGCAGCATGGTCGGGCCGTCCTCTGCGTCCTGGGGGAAGACCGACATCCCCACACTGCCCGAGATGCGGAAGTCCCGGTCCTGCAGTCGCACCGGTGTCCCCAGCACCTCGATCACGCGCTTGCCCATCGCCACCAGCGCCGGCTGCGGGCCGGCGTTCTCGACCACCATCACGAACTCGTCGCCGCCCAGGCGCGCGACCAGTTCTCCGGCACGGGCGGTCTGCTCGAGCCGCTGCGCCATCACGCGCAGCAGTTCGTCGCCAGCGGCGTGGCCGAGGTTGTCGTTGATGTGCTTGAAGCCGTCCAGGTCGATGAAGGCCACCGCCACACGCGTGCCCTGTCGACGCGCGCGCGCCAGCGCACGCCGCAGCGCGTCGTTGAGCATGTTGCGGTTGGGCAGATTCGTGAGGGTGTCGAATCGCGCCATCTGCTCGGCCCGCCGTGACGCCAGCGTCGCCTCGGTGGCGTCGCTGCCCACGCCTCGATAGCCGACGAACTCGCCCTGGTCATCGAGCAGCGGCTGCCCCGCGAGCCGGAAGAAGCGCTTGCCACGCGGCGTGTCCATGCCCACGGTCAGGTCGCGGAACGGCAGCCGCTGGCCAACACAGCGCCGGTACTCGAGCTTGACTTCGTCGGCCGCATCCAGTCGATCGAGGCTCAGCCAGCCGGTGCCGAGGAAGACACTCGGCCTCAGGCCCGTCGCCGCCTCCCAGCCCTCGGAGACATAGGTCACCGTGTGCTGCTTGTCCTGCTCCCAAACCCAGTCGGTCGACAGGCCCAGCAAGCTGGCCAGCCGCGCCTCGTTCAGCCGCAGCTGCTCGGCCTGCGCATGCAACTCGCGCGAGGAGATGTCCTGCGCCCGCTCCAGCAGATAGCGGTCCTGCTCGGCCTCGCGGTAGGCGCGGCCGACGCCGTGCAGCAACTGCGTCCAGCGTTCAACGTCGGTGGGACCGGACGCGGCGTCCAGCCCCAGCCTGCGCAGCTGGCGTTCGAGCAAGGGGTGCAGGTCCATCGGTCGCGAAATTCGTCGAGCCTCGAAGCGTCACCGGTCGAGCTTCACGTCTCGGCCAGCACGGTCACCGTCATCGTCTGGTTGTGGAGCTCGCTGGCGCCACCCGGTTGAGTCGGCGAGATCTCCCCGTAGCTGTAGAAGCCGACATGGCCACAGCGCGGCGGCGCACGGTCCAGGACGGCCTCGACCTCCTCTTCGGTGCGCTCGCCCAGCACCAGCCGACGGCCGACACAGCTGACGGTGATGGCGAGCGAGTCGCCGCTTGCGGCCCCGTCGCCAAAGGCGGTCGCGGCAGCGCGGGCGGCGCTGTCGATCAATCGTTCGGTCGTCGAGCGCATCAGGCGAGCGATACCCCCTTGCGGAATGTCGCCGGCGAAGGTCATGGAGCGCGCCTGCTCGTCGGTCGCCAGCACGGTGCGCACGAGCGACGGACCCCCGCCGTCGCGGCGCACGGCCAGCGGGAACAGCAGCGCCGCGCCGGGCAGGCCGGCGGCGCGATCGCCGAGGTAGTGCTTGTACAGGTCGAGCGCCGGCTTGCCGTCCAGCTCATACAGCACGTTGCCCTCGGCCCGGGTGATGCGTCGCTCGGGGCCGAAGTCATGCCAGCCGCCATCGCAGCCGTGTCCGACGCGAAGTCGATCGCCGTACAGGCCGATCGTGACGACGTGCTGGCGGCGCGGCGTCACGCCGTCGAGCACCCAGGTCGATGCAAATCGGTCTCCGTCGCCGGCCAGCCCTCCGGTGACAACGACACCGGCAGGAAGCGCGCGGTGCAGGCCTTCGACCAGTGGTGAGCCGTTCACGTTCAGGCCATCGGACAGCACAAGGACCGAGCGCAAGCCTTCGTGCGGCAGCGCCGCCGCCAGGCGGCCACCGGCGGCCAGGGAGTCCCCGGGGCCAGCCAGCGACGTGCTGGCGCGGCACAGCCGCGTGTGTTCAAAACGGGCGACCACGACGCTGATGCTGTCGTCGCGCACGCGGTCGGCCAGGATCTCGCCGGCGGTGGAGCAGCCGGCCATCTGCGACAGCGGGAACGCCCTGCCAAGCTGCTCCAGCGCCGCCTGCTGTGGCGTGCCTTCCTGCACCACCGCCGGGCCGGCAAAGGCCAGCACGAGCGTGTGGGAGCCGTCCATCGCGACAGGAAAGGGGGCACTCCAGCCCGCATCGGGGTGGAACGCAAGGGATTGCTGCCGCAAGGGGTCTCCAAGGACCGGTCACCGCCGGAACGGCGATCGACAGGTTATCGGCTCGCACGCCACCATCTTGACCGGTGGCCGCACACACGCCGCACGAGAACATCGGCCGAGCGCGGGGCCTTGCCGCGCCGGGAGGGCGTGGTCCACAAGCCGTCTGCGGCAACCTCGGATCAGCAGGCGATGGCCGGCGCGCACGCACGTTCGCGCAGCAGCGCCTCGAACTCGGCCGCCGGCAGCGGCCTGGAGTACAGGAAGCCCTGGTACTCGGCAATGCCGCGTTCGCTCACCCAGCGCAACTGCTCGGCCGTCTCCACGCCCTCGGCCACGGCCGAGAGCTTCATGAGCCCGCACAGCTGCACGATCAGCTCGGCGAGCGGGCGGTTGTCGACGAGCCCGTGGATGAAGGAGCGGTCGATCTTCAGCGTCTGGATCGGGTAGCGGTGCAGGTAGGCCAGGTTGGAGTAACCGGTGCCGAAATCGTCCAGCGCGATGCCCAGGCCGAGCGCGGCCATCGCGTGCAGCGTGCGCAGCGGGCGTTCGTCCTGGCCGAGCAGCATCGACTCGGTGATCTCGACCTGCAGGCGTGCGGGGTCGCAGCCGCACTCGGCCATGGCCGCCCGCATGCCCTCGACGAGGCCGTCTTGCGAGAACTCGCGCGGCGAGACGTTCACCGAGACGGCGAGGTCGAAGCCGGCCTGGCTCCAGCGCGCCACCTGGCGCGCGGCGGTGGCGAAGACCTGGCGGCCGAGGTCGCGGATGAGGCCCGTGCTCTCGCACAGGGGAATGAACTGGTCCGGCGGGATCATGCCGCGCACGGGGTGCCGCCAGCGCACGAGCGCCTCGGCGCCGACGATGCGGTTGCTGGCCACGCACACGCGCGGCTGGTAGTGGACCTCGAAGGCCTGCTGTTCGACGGCCGTGCGCAGGTCGTGCTCGAGCTCGGTGCGCGCGCGCAGGGCGCGGCCCATGGCGTCGTCGTAATAGGCGAGCGTGTTGCGCCCCTCCTCCTTGGCCGAATACATGGCCAGGTCGGCGCGGCGCAGCAGCGTCTCGAAGTCGCTGCCGTCGCGCGGAAAGAGGGCCGCCCCGAGCGTGGCAGTGACGCGCACCATGGTGCCGGCCATGGCGATGGGCGCGGAGACCGTGGCACGGATGCGCGCGTCGATGCGGCTGACCTCGGCCTCGATGTCGTGCGAGGCGACGAGCAGCAGGAACTCGTCGCCGCCGAAGCGCGCCACGAGATCGACGCGGCGCACGGAAGTGCGCAGGCGCTGCGCCACCTCGACGAGCAGCTCGTCGCCGACGGCGTGGCCCAGGCTGTCGTTGACGTTCTTGAAATGGTCGAGGTCGATGAGCACCAGCGCCGCCTGGCCGCCGCTGGTGCGCAGTTCGCGCATGGCCTGCGCGAAATGCAGCTTGACCTGGTTGCGGTTGGGCAGGCCGGTGAGGGCGTCGTGCACGGCCAGGTAGCTGGCCTGCGCCTCGCTCTCCTTGAGTTGCGTGACGTCGACTTCGCTCAACAGGATGGCGGCATCGCCGCTCACGGCGTCGCGGCACTTGCGCGCCGACAGCTCGTGCCAGCGCACGCCGGCCCCGGTGTGCACGGGCTGCGTCAGCGTAGCCACTTCGCGCTCGGCCAGTTGCTGCATCAGCTGCCCATGGGCGGCCGCGTCGGTGAAGCGCTCGGACAGCCGTTCTCCGGGGGCGCACACCATCTCGCGGGCGGCCGGGTTGCGGTACAGCGGCAAGCCGTGCATGTCGTACAGGGTGATCATCACCGCCGTGTGCAGCAGCGCCTCCACCGAGCGCAGCGCCTCGGGCGTGGCCTGCACCGTCTGGCGGGCCTCGCACAGCATGGCTATGCGGCCGTCGGCGAGGCGGTGGCCGGTGAAGGTGACGTCGAGCGAGACGGGCTTGCCGCCGGGGTAGACCGTCCACTGCTCGTGGAACACCGCACCATGGCCGACGAAGTCGGCCTGGTACTGCGCCAGCCGACGCGCCACCGATTCGGACATGTCGGCGCCCATGTCGCGCGCGCACAGTTCGTCCAGCGTGGCGGCGCCCCAGACGCGCAGTGCCGCGCCGTTGGCCCAGCACACGCGACGGTGGTCGATGTCGAAGATCCAGACCGGCGCTCCGATGAGCTCCAGCGCGCGATAGTCCGGCGTCAACGACATGCGCCGCTCGGGTCTCAGGCCACCAGCAGCTCGCCGATTCCGGCGTAGCCGGGCGTGGCGAGCACGCGGGCCATCCAGCCTTGCACGGCGGCATGGGCCGCGAGCGACACGCCGCCCTCCGCTGCGAGGTGCGTGTAGCCGTAGACGGCGATGTCGGCCACGCTGTAGCCGTGGTCGGTGACGAACTCCCGGCCCTGCAGGTGGCGGTCGAGCTCCGCGAGGCCTGCCTGTGCGGCCTGCTGCCAGCGGGCGATGTCGGCAGCACGCCGCTCGCGCTCGCCGGGCAGGATGTGGGTGAAGAAGCGCGCCGGCGAGATGTTGGGCTCGAGCGCGGTCTGCTCGTAGATCATCCACTGCACGGCCTGCGCGCGCGCCAGCGCCGTGGCGGGCATGAGGGGCGTGCCTTCGGCGAGGTACCAGGCGATCGCGTTCGATTCCCCGAGGCCGACGCCGTCCGACGTGACCAGGTACGGCACCTGCCCGCGCGGGTTGATGGCGAGGAACTCCGGCTGCCGCGTCTGCCCGGCCAGCACGTCCATCGGCAACATGCGGCACCGCCGGCCGGTTTGGCGCAGCACGAGCGCCGGCTTGAAGCTGTTGCCTGAACCGAGGGTGAAGTAGAGGGTGTCCAAGGCAAGCGCTCCTGTCCCGCGAGGTGTGAACAGGCCTTTCTCGGCCCCGTCGTCCGTCGACTTTAGGACGCGACATGGCGCGGGTCCGTCGCTGGCTCGGATGCGCATTGAAATCGGCGCACTACTGCGCACGCCCAGCTCCGGCGTCCTTGCGGGCGTGCCAGCCGGCGGGCGCGCGGGCATGGAGCGCATCGCTCCCGCCCCACACCTCCGGACAGGTCAATCGATCAGCGGCAGGCGACGCCGAGACACTGGAACGCTTCCATCTGAAGGAACGTGCAGTGCCCCTGCGGGCCCCCCGGCCTGGCGACACCGGGAGGGAGGATGAATGTGCGCGCGTGGGCACCGGCCAGGCCCTCGGGCAGGTCGAACGGCTTCAGCACCACATAGACCTGGCCATTGCCTAGCCGCCAGTCCATCGCGCGCCGGTACTTCTCGAGCGGCTGCCCCAGGCGCGCGGCCGCGCCTGCGACCCAGGCCGCCACTTCTTCGTCAACCGCCAGGCGGATGGCGCCGTCCTTGACGAGGCGGTCGAGCCCCTTCAGCCCCCCAGGCACCTGGTCGCCGGGCAGGGCCACGCTCTTCAGCGGCGTGTCCGCCGAGTACACGGGTTCGCCGGTGACCTCGCCGACGGCGAATCGGCCCCCGGCCTTGTGGGTGAGGAAGCTGGTGATCCCGCGCCCGAACAGCTCCCTCACGCGGCGTTGAACGGCGGCGTACTCGCTGCCTTCAGCCTTGCCGGCCCGGAAGTGGCGGCACGCGTTGGGGCCGTCGGCCGTGGTGTAGCTGGCCAGGCGCGTCGACTTAGGCAGGCCAATCACCACCTGGCGGTGATGCCCCTGCGCCAGCACGCCGGCGAGTTGCGCCTGCGGGGTGCGTCCGACATTCCAGACGATCGGGTCGTGGCCCGTGAGGATCAGCACGACGGGCCTGGGCGTGGCGCCCACCACCACGTCTTCCTGGGTGACGTCGTTACC
>JAEUPE010000020.1 GCA_016790435.1 Rubrivivax sp.
CGAGCAGTGCCTTGCCCGTGCCGGTTTCGCCCAGGAGCAGGATCGGGATGTCGCAGTCCACGACCTTTCGCAGCTTCTCGACCAGGGCCGCGACATGCTCGTCACCGGTGCAGAACTCAGCCAGTGTGGGTTCGGCGGAGCGGGACCATCGGTCGGCCACCTTCGCCTGCGGAGCCCGCCCGGCATGCCGAGTGTCGATGGCCGACGTTGTATGGGCGCGCGGGCTCGCCGCGTCGAGGGAGTCGAAGGAATCGGACCGTACGGAAGAAAGCGGGGGCGGGGGCGGGTTGGACGACCTCGATGCCAGCGACTGTCCTGACGTCGCCGACGAACGCGGCGGCGTGGGCACGGCCGCTTCCCAGGTCAGCCAGTTGCATCGCGCATAGCCCGCGAATGGCCGCCCATCGGTTGTGCGCAGCGCCAGCGGCGCGGCCACACGTTCGCGGCCCTGGTCGGTCAGCTCGGCGAGCGTGATGCCGAAGAGCGCTTCCAGCGTGCAGGCGCGCAGCGCGGCGCCGCTCATGCCCAGGTGCTCCAGCGCGCCGCGGTTGGCGCCGACGACGTGGCCGTCCTCGCCAATGGCCAGGATGCCCTCCATCAGCGTGCCGATGAACTCCGGGCGGCTGTGGAAGTGCAGCCGCATCGCATGCCCGAAGTCCTCGGTCAGCCAGCGGTTCTCGATCATGCGCGCGCTCATGCGCACGAGTGCCAGCGTGTGCCGGTGGTAGCTGCGGAAGTCGCCCGAGACGTCGAGCACGCCGAGCACGTTGCCGCGCGGGTCGAGCACTGGCGCCGCCGAGCAGGTGAGGAACTGGTTGGCGTGCAGGTAGTGCTCGTCGGCGTGCACGAGGGTCGGCGTCTCGTTGACGAGCGCGGTGCCGATGGCGTTGGTGCCTTTGGCGCCTTCGGACCAGTTCGCACCGGCGCGCAGCGCCACCTTGTCGGCGCGGTCGAGGAAGTCGTCGTCGCCGACGGCGTGGATGATGGTGCCCACCGAGTCGGTCAGGAGCACCATGCTCTGGCTGCGCGCGATCTGGTCGGAGAGCATCGACATCACCGGCACGGCGTGCTGGTGCAGCCGGCGGTTGCGTTCGAGCGCCACCTGCAGGTCGGGCCGCGGAATCGGGCTGTGGTCGGGGTTGTCGATGCGCGAAACGCCGAGTGCTCGGCAGCGTTCGTGCGAGAGCGCGATGGCTTCGAAGTGGTCCGCCTCGGCCGCGACCAGGCCCAAGGTTGCGCCGGCGCCCGAGGTCGGCGCAACACCTTCGCGCGGGTGCGCGCGGCTGGGCCGCTTGCCGGCGTGGGGCGAACGCATGCCTGCTTGTCTCCTGTCGTTCTGTGGCCGCCGAATGGGCGGGCACGATGACGACCTTGGCGATCTGCGACGCGCCATGCGTCATCTCGGGGCCGATGCTAACGCCGCGTGGCGGGGTCGCCCGCGGCGCCGGGGGAGGTCAGCCCACCGCGGGGTCGGTCGGAACCAGCATCTCGCGCAAGCGTCGGCGCAGCAGCTTGCCCGTGGGCAGACGCGGCAGCTCGGCGACGAGCACGATGCGATCGGGCCGCTTGATGCGGCCGAGCACGGCTTCGCAGTGGGAGCGGATGCGCTCGGTCAGCGCCGCCACCTCAACGGGCGGCAGCCCGCTGCGCGCCACGACGGCGGCGACCGGCCGCTCACCGAAGCGGGCATCGGGCACGCCGACGACGGCGCACTCGGCCACCCCGGGCACCTCCGAGATCGCGGCCTCGATCTCCTGCGGGTAGACATTGACACCGCCGGAGATGAGCATGTCGTCGGCGCGATCGGTGAGGTACAGGTAGCCCTCGCTGTCGACATGGCCGATGTCGCCGAGCGTCTGCCGGCCACCGGAGAGCGTGCGTGCTGCCGTCTTCTCCGGCGCCTTGTGATAGGCGAAGGGCGTGAGGCCAGAAAAGCAGACGAGGCCGGTCTCGCCGGCCGGCAGGTCGGCAGCTTCGCCTCCGTCGCCTTCGCCAAGTGATGGCCCGACGATGTGAAGCCGCCCGCGGCGGGCCCGGCCCACGGAGCCTGGGCGTTGCAGCCACTCGTGCGAGTCGATGAGCGTGAGGCCGATGCCCTCGCTGCCGGCGTAGTACTCGAGCAGGATCGGCCCCCACCAGTCGATCATGCGGCGCTTGAGCGGCGGTGGGCAGGGCGCCGCGGCGTGGATGGCGCAACGATGCGCCGGCGCCCAGTAGCGCGCGCGGCGAGGCTCAGGCAGGTCGAGCAGGCGCTGGAACATCGCCGGCACCCACTGGCTGATGGTGATGCCGTCGCGCTCCAGGGTGTCGAGGGCCTCGGCGGCATCGAACTTCGGCAGCACGAACACCGTGCCGCCGCCGGCGGTGACGGCGAGTGCGAAGCGAAGTGCAGCCGCGTGGTACAGCGGCGCGGTGGAGAGGTAGCGCACCTGCGGCCCGCCGAGCTCGAAGAGGTTCAACAGGTCGCTGGCGAATGGCGGCGTGCCGCGGAAGTCCGGTGGCGGCAGCGGTCGCTTCACGCCTTTCGGCGCGCCGGTCGTGCCGGAGGTGTAGAGCATCAGGGCCCCCGGGGTCTCGCCGGCGGCCGGCAGCGGCGAGGCGGCGGCGAGCAGCGGCTCGATGGGTGCGAAGCCTTCGATGCCGAGGGCATGTTCGTCGGTGCCTGGGTTGACGCCGGGGACCTCGGGCAGCGACAGCCACGTCGGTTTCGTCGACACCTGCGCCGGCAGCGGCGCGGCCAGCGCGGCGAACGCGGCGTCGACGAGCACGACGCGCGCGTCGCAGTCCTCGATGAGATAACGCAGCTCGCTCGTCGTCAGCGCCGTGCTCATCGGCGTGACATAGGCGCCGCAGCGCCATGCCGCCCACACCACGGCGAGCGCCTCGGGGCGGTTGCTGATGAGCGTGGCGACGTGGTTGCCGCGGCGCACGCCGAGCGCGCGCCAGACCGCTGCGATGCGGTTCGCGAGCGCCTCCAGCGCGCCATGGCTGACGCGCTCGCCGCGGAAGACCACGGCCGTGCAATCCGGTGCCGCCGTGGCGTGCCGTCGCAGGTCGTGAACGGTCTCTTCGTTCAACGGGCCGCCAGCGGTTGACCGCGCTTCGCGAAGGCCTAGCCGACGTTGCGCTGCTGCTTCTCCTGCTCGGCGCGGCCGCGCACGAGGGCCTTGGCCTCGGCCCAGTCTTCAACAGTGAGCTTGCCGAGCGCGGCGAAGGTGCTCGGCGCGGCGAGGTGATGGCCGCCGTCGATGGCAATGTTCTGGCCGGTGAGGTACTCGCAGCCGTCGGCCTGCAGGAAGGTGAGCAGGTTGCACAGCTCGGGCATGCGGCCGAAGCGGCCCATCGGCACCTCGTCGGCCGAAGCCGCACCGACGTTGGCCTTCGGGATGGGCGCCAGCTTCTCCCACGCGCTCTCGGTCGGGAAGGGGCCCGGCGCCACGGCGTTGACGCGGATGTTGTGCTTGCCCCATTCCACGGCCAGCGACATCGTCATCGCATGCACGGCGGTCTTTGCCATCGTGCTTGGCAGCACGTAGGCCGAGCCCGTCCATACCCAGGTGACGAGCATGCTCACCACCGAGCCGGGCAGGCCCTGGGCGATCCAGCGCCGGCCGCAGGCGAGCGTGCTGAAGAGCGCGCCGTCCATGACCGTGCTGCGCACGGCCGCAAAGCCACGCGGGCTGATGTCGATGCTGGGCGAGATGAAGTTGGCCGCTGCGTTATTGACCAGGCCGGTGAGCGGGCCGCCGGCCCAGATGCGCTCGACCATGCCCTCGATCTGCTCGGCCTCGCGCACGTCGCACACATGGTGCTCGGCGCTGCCGCCGTGTTGGGCGGCGGCGCGCAGCTCGGCCACCGTCTGCGCCAGCACGGCCTCGCGCCGACCGCAGATGTGTACCGAGGCACCGTGCGCGACGAAGTGGCGGGCGAGTTCCTTGCCCAGGCCCGTGCCGCCGCCGGTGATGAGGATGCGCTTGCCGGCCAGCACGTCGGCGCGGAAGGTGGAAGGCGTGGTCATCGCAACTCCTGATGCAAGGGCAGGCGTGAGGCGGCAGGCCGGAGGGCGCGCAGGCTCAGACCGGGTTCACGCCGGCCGTGCCGTTGACGCGGCTGGCCACGGCGGCCTTCTTCGGCCGGTGCAAGGCGAAGAGGTGGCGCCCGATGATGTGCTTCATGACCTCGATCGAGCCGCCGGCGATCTTGACGACACGCGCGTCGGCATAGGCGCGCGCGATCGGGTATTCCCACATGTAGCCCCAGCCACCGAAGAGCTGCAGGCACTCGTCGACGACCTTGCAGTGCAGGTTGGACAACCACATCTTGGCCATCGCCGCGTCGACGGCGTCGAGCTCGCCCTTCATGAAGTTGGCGATGCACTTGTCGGTGAACTGGCGGCCGATGACGGCCTCGGTCTTGAGCTCGGCGAGCTTGAACTGCGTCGCCTGCATCTCGCCGATGGTGGTGCCGAAGGCCTTGCGCTGCG
>JAEUPE010000047.1 GCA_016790435.1 Rubrivivax sp.
GCCGATGCGCCGCCGAACATGCAATGGCTCACCGTGCAGGCGCACGCACGGAAGACCGCGCGCGAGGCGTCTTCTTGCCGCCGTCACCGGGCGCCGCGTTGAAGCGGCTCACCCTGAAGCGCGAGCCCGGAACTCCCGCGGCGCCACGCCGACGACGCGGCTGAACACGCGCGTGAAGTGCGCCGGGTCGGTGAAGCCAAGGCCATAGGCCACCGCGGTGACGCTGGCCTGCGTGTAGACGAGATGGCGGCGCGCCTCGTGGATGAGGCGCAGCTCGACCACCTTCGAGGCCGGCCCGCCCGTCGACGCGCGCACGACGCGCGTCAGGTGCGTAGGGGTCACGGCGAGCGCCCGCGCATAGTCTGCCACCTTCCAGTGGTCGGCGAAGTGCGCTTCGACGAGCGCCTCGAAGCGCTGCAGCAGGCGGGACTCGTTGCGCTCGACGTCGCCCGGCTCGGCGGCGGCCACCAGGCGAGCCGCCAGTCCCAGCAACGTGGCGGCCAGGCCGCGCAGCACGAGGGCGCGCGCTGGTGAGCGGCCGCTGAACTCTTCCCACACCGCGCGCATCGTGCCGGCCACCTTGTCGTCGGCGTGCAGCAGGCGGGTGCGGGCGAGCAGGCGGCGCACGTCGGCGGCTTGCGCCAGCACCTCGTCGCGCAGCTCGTCGGCAAAGGTGGCCACGAAGCCCGCGGTGCCGGGCGCGAAGCTGAAGCCGTGAACGTGGCCGGGCGGCACGTTGACGAGGACCATCGGCGCGAGCGGCAGCGCCGTGCCCTCGAGGTGGGCGGTGCCGCCTCCGGCCTGGACCAGCACGAGCTGGTGCAGCCGCGCGTGCCGGTGCGGCTCGAGCTCCCAGTCGTGCAGCGCCGACCGCGCGGCGATGGTCTCGCAGTGCAGCACGTCCGGCAGCTGCGCCGACTCGCCGAAGAGGCTGTAGCCGGGGATCTGGGGCACGGCGCGGGCGGAGGGCCTGGCGGTGGGTCTCGCGGTGGGCCTGACGGTGGGCTTGGCGGTAGGCAAGGGCGGAGCCATGTCAGCGATCGTACGTTCGATTCTGGCAAGTCCTGGTTGCCTGCGGGAATTCCCGCCCGTCTACGCCCCAGGTAACTTCCGCCTGTGCCGACCGGGCTGGACCCGCCGCCAGGTCGCATCCGAACAAACCGACACAAGGAGACTTCCGTGAAGACCAGCGTCTGCATCATCGGTGGCGGCCCCTCGGGCCTGCTGCTTTCGCAGCTGTTGCACCTGAAGGGCATCGACAACGTCGTGCTCGAGCGGCAGAGCCGTGAGTACGTGCTCGGCCGCATCCGCGCCGGCGTGCTCGAGCACGGCTTCGCCAAGCTGATGCGCGAGGCGCAGTGCGGCGAGCGCATGGACCGCGAGGGCGAGATCCACGAGGGCTTCTTCATTTCGCACGACGGCCGCATGGACCGCGTGGACCTGCACAAGTACAGCGGCGGCAGTTCCGTCGTCGTCTACGGCCAGACCGAGCTGACGCGCGACCTCTACGACGCGCGCGACCGCATGAAGGGCACGGTGATCCACAACGCCGAGGACGTGGCGCTGCACGACCTGACGAGCGCGCGCCCGAGTGTCACCTTCCGCCAGGGCGACGAGGTCACGCGCATCGACTGCGACTTCATCATCGGTGCCGACGGGTTCCACGGCGTCAGCCGCAAGTCCATTCCAAGAACCGTGCTCAGGGAATATGAGAAGGTCTACCCGTTCGGCTGGCTGGGCGTGCTCTCGCGCACGAAGCCGGTGTCGCCGGAGCTGATCTACGCCAAGCACGAACGCGGCTTCGCGCTCTGTTCGCTGCGCTCGCAGGTGCTCAGCCGCTACTACATCCAGGTGCCGCTGGCCGACAAGGTGGAGGACTGGTCGGACGAGGCCTTCTGGGCCGAGTTGCAGCGCCGCCTGCCGGCCGAGGTGTCGGCCCGCATGATCACCGGGCCCTCGATCGAGAAGTCGATCGCGCCGCTGCGCTCGTTCGTCGCCGAGCCGATGCGCTACGGCAACCTCTTCCTCGCCGGCGACGCGGCGCACATCGTGCCGCCTACCGGCGCGCGCGGGCTCAACAGTGCCGCGTCCGACATCTACTACCTCTACCACGCCATGCTCGCGCACTACCAGCGTGGCGACTCGAGCGGCCTCGAGGGCTATTCGGCCAAGGCGCTGGCGCGCGTGTGGAAGGCGCAGCGCTTCTCGTGGTGGATGACGACGATGCTGCACACCTTCCCTGACAGCATCGAGTACGACAAGAAGCTGCAGGAGACGGACCTGGCCTACCTCTTCTCGTCGGAGGCGGCGCAACGCTCGCTGGCCGAGAACTACGTGGGGTTGCCGTTCTGATCGGTGGCGCCAGCGCCGAAGAGGCGCTGCAGCAGATCGAGCCCCCCGACGGCGGCATCGTTCTCGGGTGCATCCGCGGCTGTTCCTCGTGCTTCGCGCGTGGCGCCGCGGGGTGACGACAAGGCGCTGGTGACGGCCTCGTTGTCTGCGGGTGCCACGGTCGCCGGGGCGTCGGCGGCGGTGTCGAACAGTGGTAGCAGCTCATCGGGGATGAAGCGCGAGCGCAACGCGTAGAGGTGCCTGTCGCCCCAGGCGCGCTGCTGCGTGACGTAGAAGCGCTGTGGCACCCACAGCGTGAGCTCGTCCCGGGCGCGCGTCATGGCCACGTAGAGCAGGCGGCGCTCCTCCTCGAGCTCCTCGCGTTGCCCGACGGCCATGTCGGCCGGCATGCAGCCGTCGACGACGTTGAGCACGTGCACCGCATTCCACTCCTGCCCCTTGGCCGAGTGGATGGTGGAGAGGATGAGGTAGTCCTCGTCGAGCGACGGGTCGCGCGCCTCGTCGCTGCTGGCCTCGGGCGGGTCGAGCGCCAGCTCGGTGACGAAGGCGATGCGGCTGCCGTGCGTGGGTGCCAATGCGGCGAGCTGCTGCAGGTCGGCGTGGCGCACGGCGGCGTCGTCGTGCAGGCGTTCGAGGTGTGGGCGGTACCAGGCGAGTGCGCGCGAGAGGTCGTCGGGCCAGCGTGCCTCGTCGCCGCGCAGGTGCTGCAACAGCGCTTGCAGCTCGCTCCAGGCTGCGGCGGCGGCAGGTGGCGGCTTGAAGCGCTCGGGCGCCGCCAGCGTCTCCACGACCTTGCGCGCGCTGGCCGGGCCGAAGCCCGGCACGAGCCGTGCCACCCGCCACGCCGCCAGCGCCGAAGCCGGGTTGTCCGCCCAGCGCAGCACCGCCAGCAGGTCCTTGACGTGAGTCGATTCGACGAAGCGCAGGCCGCCGTATTTGACGAAGGGGATGCGCCGCCGCGCCAGCTCGAGCTCGAGCGCCATGCTGTGGTGGGCCGTGCGGAAGAGCACCGCCTGCCGCTTGAGCGCGAGGCCGCGCTCGCGGGCGGCAAGCACCGCGTCGGCCACGCCGGCCGCCTGCGTCGACTCGTCGGCCACCGTGTGCAGGGCGGGTCGGCGGTGGTGATGATGGTGGTGCGGATTACGCGCATCGTGCGCGCCGCGCTCGGTCCACAAGGTCTTCGCGAAGCGCCGCTCGGCCAGTGCGATGACCGCATTCGAGGCGGCGAGGATGGGCGCCGTCGAGCGGTAGTTGCGTTCGAGCAGCAGCACGCGTGCCGGCGGCGCGGCGTAGCGGGCAGGGAAGTCGAGCAGGTGCCGCACCTCGGCGCCGCGAAAGGCGTAGATGGCCTGCGCATCGTCGCCCACCAGCGTGAGCCCGCAGCCGGTGGGCCGCAGCGCCTGCACGATGGCGGCCTGCAGGTGGTTGATGTCCTGCGCTTCGTCCACCAGCACGGCGTCGAATCGCGCGGCGATGCGCGCGGCCCAGGCCGGCTCCTGCATCAGGTGCCACCAGGCGAGCAGCAGGTCGTCGTAGTCGAGCGAGTGCTGCGCGCGCTTGGCGGCGGCAAAGGCGGCGAAGAGTCGTTCGAGCTCGGCGCGCTCGGGCGCACACCAGGGGAAGTCGCGCGCCAGCAACTCGGGCAGCGGCCGGCCCGTGTTGAGCGCGCGCGAGTGGATTGCGAGGCAGGTGCCGGGCAACGGAAAACGGCGGTCGCGTGCCGCCAGGCCCAGGCGCTCGCGCGCCATGCCCATGAGGTCTTCGGCATCGCCCCGGTCGAGCACGGTGAAGCCTTCGGCCAGGCCGATGTGCGCCGCCGCCTCGCGCAGCAGGCGCGTGCCCACCGAGTGGAAGGTGCCGCACCAGGGCAGGTGCACGGCGCTGGATGCGGGCAGGCCGAGCGCGGCGCGCAGCACCTGACCAATGCGCCGCTGCATTTCGCGCGCGGCGCGGCGCGAGAAGGTGAGCAGCAGCAGCCGGTTGGGCGCCACCCCCTCGGCGATGTGCCTCGCCGTGCGCGCGGCCAGCGTCGCGGTCTTGCCGGATCCCGCGCCGGCAATGACGAGCAGCGCCCCGTCTGCCAGCGCGTGGTCGACCGCCGCTTGCTGCTCGGCGTTGAGAGCCTGCGCGCCAGCCCGGGCAACAGGGGCATCCAGAAGGGCTTCCATGGCCCGGACTGTATGCGCATCCAGCCCGCGGTCGCAGGATACCGCGGGTGCCTGACGGTGAATTGGCGCGCGAGCGCCGACGGCGGCGGCGGATGCGCTCAGCCCGCGGGCGCTGCCCGAAGTGGGACCTTCACGAGCCGGGGCGAGGGCGCCGCTCCACGTGATGCAGGATCGCCTCGGTCACCATGCTGCGGTTGATGTGCCAGCGTGCGAGCACATGGTCGTAGACCAGGCGCTCGCCGCTGCAGACCCGCCCGTCTGCGGTCATCACCGCAGCAGCCAAGCGGCAAAGCAGCAGTCGCTCCTTCGAGTCGGCCACGGCCTCCAGCAAGTGGTCCACATAGGCCACATCGCGCGCGCTCAACCAGGAGCACTCCGAAAGCCCGAGGCCGACCTCCTGCAGGCAATCGCGTGCCAGCGCCGTGAACCGCGTTCGCGGCATCCCGAGTAGCGCGAACGCGTCGAGCTCTTCGAGCGTGTCCAGTTCCCGCGGATCGATGTGGCCATTGGCCGCGACCATCAGAGCGAGTACGCGGGCCGACGCGTCGGAGGCCGGCCGGGCTGCTTGTGCTGTCATGACGACTGTCTCCTCGGTCGGCCGCCGCACTGACCCGCGCCACGCGGCATTGGGGCGTTCGTATGAGCGGCCACGGTGAACGAAGTCCCGGCAGGTTGATGACGGCCGACGCGCTCGTTGACGCGGATCAAGCATCCGTCCGCGGCCATCGTCGCAGCAACGGCAGCCACGCAGAATCCCTAACCAGGAGAGCCGTGTGCGAACTCAGTCCGTTTGCCTCGACAGCGGCGCCCCGCCCATTTGGCGGTCGACCTCCATCTCGGCCTGTAGCCAGTCCTCGAGCTCGTGCCCGCTGACATAGCCCCGGCGCTCGTAGAACGAGTACGCCGCGATGCGGATCAGGGCCTCGCGCTTCTCGGCCTCGCTCACCGTCTTCCCTGCCGGGGCTGGGTCCTGCGGCGCCGCCACCGGCAGCACCGCCACGCCTCCAGTGCTCCTGGAAGGCTCGGGCGCCGTCTTTTGGGTCGCTGACATCGTCTGTCTCCTTGGCGGGGCGTCCGCGCGGAAAGCACGAATCGAATCTCACCCAGCATCAAGGTTGGCAGGCCCAACGACATCGGCGTTGACGGGAGTCAACGCGCGGGCTCGGCAGTGCCCTCGGGCACTTGAACCGTCGCAGTGGCTCTCGGCGCCGGCGTGTCCCCGGGGGGCGAGCCCGTGGCCCACTCCTAGAATGCCGCCGTTCACAACAGGAACGACGCGATGAAGAAGACCGGAGGAGGCAGGGCGGCAGCCCTCATGGGGGTGGCCGCGCTGTGCGCGCCGGCGGCACATGCTGCGGGCGAGGTGGCATTCGCGGGACCGGCCATCGGCCCGGTGCCTGTGGAGTTCATCCTCTTCGCCTGCGTGCTCGGCGGCGTGGCGATGTTCCACCACTACACCCTGCGCATCGCGCTGGGCGGTGCCATCGTCATCGCGCTGTACAAGATCCTGCTGTCGCCGTTCAAGACCGGCGTCGGCTTGGGCGGCTTCGTCGTGCACCTCGGGCACGAGTGGGTGATCCTGTCGAACCTGCTGCTGCTGCTGCTGGGCTTCGCCCTGCTCGCCGACCTGTTCGAGAAGAGCGAGGTGCCGGCGATGCTTCCGCGCTTCCTGCCCGACGACTGGAAGGGCTGCTTCGTGCTGCTCGTGCTGGTGTTCGTGCTCTCGAGCTTCCTCGACAACATTGCCGCGGCCATGATCGGCGGCGCCATCGCGCACACGGTGTTCAAGGGCAAGGTGCACATTGGCTACCTCGCGGCCATCGTCGCGGCCTCGAACGGCGGCGGCGCTGGCAGCGTGGTCGGCGACACGACGACGACGATGATGTGGATCGCCGGTATCTCGCCGATGGAGGTGCTGGAGGCCTTCATCGCCGCGGGCGTGGCGCTCGTGATCTTCGGCATCCCGGCGGCGATGAAGCAGCAGGCCTACAGCCCGATCCAGAAGGATGCCGATGCCCAGGTGCACATCGACTGGACGCGTGTGGGCATCGTCGCCTTCATCCTCTTGCTGGCGATCATCGTCAACGTGACGATCAACACGCGCTTCAATGCCGTGAGCGACAGCTTTCCGTTCCTCGGGGCGGCGGTGTGGGTGGCCATCCTGTTGACGATGGCGCTGCGCCAGCCCAACTGGAGCTTGCTGCCCGGGGCGTTCAAGGGCTCGGTGTTCCTGCTGAGCCTGGTGCTGTGCGCCTCGATGATGCCGGTGGAGCGGCTGCCCGCCGCCTCCTGGCAGACGGCGCTGGGGCTGGGTTTCCTCTCGGCCGTCTTCGACAACATCCCGCTCACGGCGCTGGCTATCAAGCAGGGTGGCTACGACTGGGGCTTCCTGGCGTATGCCGTGGGCTTCGGCGGCTCGATGATCTGGTTCGGCTCGTCGGCCGGCGTGGCGCTGGCAAACATGTACCCGCAGGCACGCTCGGTGGGGCAGTGGCTGCGGCACGGCTGGTTCGTCGCCGTGGCCTACGTGGTGGGGTTCTTCGTGATGCTGGCCATCATCGGCTTCCACCCGGGCAGCCAGCCGCGCGGGTCTGCCACCGCGGCGCCGGCCGCCGCGGCGATGCCGGCGAAATGATCTGGCCTGCCCGGAGGGACTCGAACCCCCGACCTGCGGCTTAGAAGGCCGCTGCTCTATCCAGTTGAGCTACGGGCAGCGCAGGCCCGATTGTCGCGTGCGCGGACCGGTTCAGCGCTTCTGGTACTGCGTGGCGCCAAAGAGCACCTCGCGCGACTTCTCGTCGGTGATGGGCTTGCGAAGATCGGCGAGCACCTGCACGCCGCGCTGCACGGCCGGGCGCGCGGCGACCTCGTCGAACCAGCCCTTCAGATGGGGGTAGTCGTTCCAGTCGATGCCCTGGTTCTTCCAGCTGCGCAGCCAGGGGAAGATGGCGATGTCGGCGATGGTGTACTCGAAGCCGGCCATGTACTTGCTCTTGGCCAGCTGCCGGTTCATGACGCCGTAGAGGCGCTTGGCCTCGTTGGTGTAGCGCTCGACCGCGTAGGGGATCTTCTCCGGCGCATAGATGCGGAAGTGGTGGGTCTGCCCGAGCATCGGGCCGACGCCGGCCATCTGGAACATCACCCACTCGAGCACCGAGTAGCGGCCACGGATGTCTTCGGGGATGAAGCGGCCGGTCTTGGCGGCGAGGTAGAGCAGGATGGCGCCGGATTCGAACAGCGAGATCGGCTGCCCGTCGGGGCCGTCGTGGTCGACGATGGCGGGGATCTTGTTGTTCGGGCTGATGGCCAGGAACTCGGGCTTGAACTGGTCGCCGGCCCCGATGTCCACCGCATGCACGTGGTACGGCAGGCCGCACTCCTCGAGCATGATGTGCACCTTGTGGCCGTTCGGCGTGGCCCACGAATACACTTCGATCATCAGAGGTCCTCGCACAGGATCTGTCTCGGACTCTAAACCATGCTCGACGGCATCAAACGCTGGCTCGGCGGCTCGGCGAAGGCCGACGCACCGGAGTGGCAAGGCGTGGCTCCCTGGGCGGAGTCGCACCAGTACGGGTTCCGGGCGGTGCCGGGCGAGGGCTTCGTGGTCGACGGCCGGCTCGGCGCCACGCCTTGGCGGCTGGAATGGGGCCCGTCGCAGCGGCCCTACATCGAGGGCCAGGAACTGCGCCTGCGCAGCGAGCTCGGCCTCGGCTCGGACCTGCAGTTGCTGGTGATGAACCGCAAGTTGGCCGAGCACATGGAGAAGACGGTCTTCGAGCAGTTCGTCGAGGGCGTGCAGACACGCATCGACAACCAGACGCCGCCCGAGATGCGCTGGCTCGTGATGTTCGCCAAGCTGAGCGGCAGCGAGATGGGGGCGCTCAAGGAGCGCTGGGTGGCGCTGTCGAGCCAGAAGACCTGGCTGCGCGAGTGGCTCGAAGGGCCGCTCTCGGCGGCGCTGGCTGCGCTGCGCATGGACGACGAGCCGCCCATGGTGCTGATGATCGGCCGCGGGCGGCTGATGTTGCGCACGGCCATGGCGGAACCGCTCGTCGGCCCGCTGCAGGGCTGGCTGCGGCTGTTCGAGTGCGCGATTCGCGAGACGCGCCGCGTGGCCGCCGACAACCCGGACTCGCTGTCGCCGAGTGCGGCGCCCAGCCTCTGGCAGCAAAGCGCGCTGCCGGGCAGCGAGCGCGAGGAGAAGTAGGCCTCGCACCTCACCGCCCGGCGCCCCGCGGCGCGCGCCGGCGGCGGGCGCCGCGCCGCTGGCGGCTCAGGTCTTGGCGGGAGCGTGCTTGCCCAGTTCGATCTTGGCGATCGCGTTGCGGTGCACTTCGTCGGGACCATCGGCGAAGCGCAGCGTGCGCGAGTGCGCGTAGTGCGAGGCGAGCGGGAAATCCTGGCTCAGGCCGCCGCCGCCGTGCACCTGCATGGCCCAGTCGAGCACCTGGCAGGCCATGGTCGGCGCCACCACCTTGATCATCGCGATCTCGGCCTTGGCGCTCTTGTTGCCGGCCATGTCCATCATCCACGCGGCCTTGAGCGTCAGCAGGCGCGACTGCTCGATCATGCAGCGCGCATCGGCGATGCGCTCCTGCGTCACGCCCTGCTGCGCAACGGTCTTGCCGAAGGCGATGCGACTGGAGGCGCGCTCGCACATCAGCTTGAGGGCGCGCTCGGCCAGGCCGATGGTGCGCATGCAGTGGTGGATGCGGCCGGGGCCGAGGCGGCCCTGTGCGATCTCGAAGCCGCGGCCCTCGCCGAGCAGGATGTTGCTGACGGGCACGCGCACGTCCTTGAAGTCGACCTCCATGTGGCCGTGCGGCGCGTCGTCGTAGCCGAAGACGGAGAGCGCACGCAGCACTTTCACGCCGGGCGTGTCCATGGGCACCAGGACCATCGACTGCTGTGAATGCCGCGGCGCGTTGGGGTCGGTCTTGCCCATGAAGATCATGATCTTGCAGCGCGGGTCGCCGGCGCCGCTCGTCCACCACTTGCGGCCGTTGATCACGTACTCGTCACCGCGGCGTTCGATGCGGGCCTCGATGTTGGTGGCGTCGGAGCTGGCAACCGCGGGCTCGGTCATGGCGAAGGCGCTGCGCATCTCGCCGGCGAGCAGCGGCTTGAGCCAGCGCTCCTTGTGCTCGGCGTTGCCGTAGCGGACGATGGTCTCCATGTTGCCGGTGTCGGGCGCCGAGCAATTGAAGACCTCGCTCGCCCAGGGCACGGCGCCCATGATCTCGGCCAGCGGCGCGTATTCCTGGTTGGTGAGGCCGGCGCCGAGCTCGCTCTCGGGCAGGAACAGGTTCCACAGACCGGCGGCGCGCGCCTTCGGCTTGAGCTTCTCGATGGTCTGCAGCGGCGTCCAGCGCTTGCCGGCGCGAGTGTTGGCCTCGAGTTCGGCCTCGTAGGCGGGCTCGGCCGGGTAGACGTGCTCGGCCATGAAGGCGTTGAGTCGCGCCTGGAGGTCCTGCGTGCGTGCGGAGTAGCTGAAGTCCATGATGAGCTCCCGTGGGGCGGTGGGTTTTCCCGAGTGTCGCGCCGCGCGTCGCCGCCGCCCGTCGCCAAGGTGTCAGGCGTGTCAGGCGCATCAGACGCCGGCGGGCTTCAGCCGTCGAAGCGCTGCGCGAAGTGCCAGGCCATCTCGGCCAGCGCGCGAGTGGAGGCGCCGGTGGCGCGGGCCTGCGCGCTGGAGGCGATGCCGTCGACCACGCGCTTGGCAATGCCCTGCGTGATGGAGGCGAGCCGGAAAAGGTTGTACGCGAGGTAGAAGTCCCACTCGCCCATGAGCGCGTCGACGTCGCGCTGGCGTCCCGTGTGCTCGGCCACGCGCTCGCAGTAGCGGCGCACGTACTCGCGCTCGATCGGAATGCCAAGCGCCGCGTGGTCGAGGCCGCCGATGCCGCGAAAGGTGCCCGGCGGGATGTGCCAGCTCATGCAGTGGTAGCTGAAGTCGGCCAGCGGATGGCCGATGGTCGAGAGCTCCCAGTCGAGCACCGCGGCGATGCGGGGTTCGCTGGCGTCGAAGATGAGGTTGTCGAGCCGGTAGTCGCCGTGCACCACGGAGACATGGCTGTCGTCGCGGGCGCCGGCGGGCATTCGCGCCGGCAGCCATTCGATCAGGCGGTCCATCTCGGCGATCGGCTCGGTGACAGAGGCGAGGTACTGCTTGCTCCAGCGGCCGACCTGGCGCTCGAAGTAGTTGCCCGGCTTGCCATAGTCGGCCAGACCCACGGCGGCCACGTCGACGCTGTGCAGGCGGGCGATGACGCGGTTCATCTCGTCGTAGATGGCGCTGCGCTGCGCGTTGCTCATGCCAGGCAGCGCCTGCTCCCACATCACGCGCCCCTCGACGCACTCCATGACGAAGAAGGCGCGTCCGATGATCGACTCGTCGTCACAGAGGACATCCATGCGCGCCACCGGAACGCCGGTGCCGGCGAGCGCCTTCATGACCCTGAACTCGCGCTCGATGGCGTGGGCCGATGGCAGGAGCCTGGCCGCCGGCCCCGGCTTGCTGCGCATGACGTAGTGCCGTGCGGGTGTGAGCAGCTTGTAGGTCGGGTTGCTCTGCCCGCCCTTGAACTGCTGCACCGTGAGCGGGCCGGCGAAGCCGGCGAGGTGCTTCGTCAGCCAGGCCTCGAGCGCGGCCACGTCGAATGCGTGGCTGGCGGCCATGTCGCGCGTACCGGTGAACTGTTCCATCGCTGTCCCGTCAATGCATCGGAGCAAGGGCGTGCAGCTTAGCCGCACGAAGAGCCTCGGCGCTTCGGGATCAACGAGCGGGGCAGGGCTCAGGCGCGGGAGGCGGCGAGCAGGTGGTCGCGCGAGAGGATGACGAGGCGGGTGGGCTCGACGCGCAACGAGCCCTCGCGCTCGAAGCTCTTCAGCTCCTGGTTGACGCGCTGGCGCGAGGCGCCGAGCAACTGCGCCAGGTCCTCCTGCGCCAGGGCGAGGCCGATGCGCACCTGCTCGCCTTCGGCCACGCCATAGCTCTTGGCCAGCAGCAGCAGCTGCCGGGCGAGGCGCGAGCGAAGGGGGCGGGTGTTCAGGTCCTCGAACTGGTCGAACATCAGGCGCAGGCGCCGGCAATTGAGCCGCAGCAGC
Organism: Rubrivivax sp.; assembly: GCA_016790435.1. Lineage (GTDB taxonomy): Bacteria > Pseudomonadota > Gammaproteobacteria > Burkholderiales > Burkholderiaceae_C > Rubrivivax. The sequence goes on from JAEUPE010000047.1 coordinate 11,631, forward strand.
GCCTCGTAGAGTTCGACGTGCTGCGCGAGGAGCTCCTTGAAGTCGGCCTTGCGTACCGTGAGCAGCGTGGTGGCGCCGTGTGCGTCGGCATCGTGGGTGCGAGGCAGGCCGTCGAAGAGCGCGATGTCGCCGAACCACGTGCCCGGCTCGACATAGGTGAGCGTCACCTGCTTGCCCGACAGCGACACCGAGCTCACGCGCACGGCGCCCAGGGCGACGCCGCACCATTCTTCGGCCGGCATGCCGCGCGAGGCGAGCGGGGCGCCATCGGCCAGGCGCCGGACGCCGGCGCGAGAAAGGATGGCCTGGCGCAGCGGCATGGACAGCTTGCTGAACCACGAACCCGCCTCGATGTTTTGACGCTCTTCAGTTGTAAGAACCGGGGTAGGCATGCTTTGTCTCTGAGGCGACAGGTGCACCGAAGCTGCATTGTCGGCCCTGCGTGCACCGCCTTTGCGCATGACCGGTGCGGGCCGGAGAGCGGCCGAACAGCGCGTCGTGGTGTCGGGGGGTTGGATGTCCCCGCCATGCCGGGCCGGTGGCGGCGGCGCGACAAGGGGGTCCCGGACGACGTGACTCGCGCCACGAACCCGCCCCCGGAATGAGGGGCGGCTCGGGCCTTCATGCTAGAGTCTCCGTCGCTTTTCCTCGCTGCCGCCCTCTGCATCGCATGCCCTCATTGACGCGCCTGTCGCGCCCGCTGTCGCCCTGGTTTGCGGCGGCATTGACCGTCGTTTCGGTCGAGGTGTCCGCGGCGGGTTTCGGGTCGGGGTCCAGCACCACGTTGTTGGGCCAGGCCCTGGACTTCGTCGTTCAGGTTCGCACCGAGGCTGGCGAAACCATCGCCGCGGAGTGCGTATCGGCCGACGTCGTCGTCGGCGACCGGCGGTTGCCTGCGCCTCTGGTGCGGACCGTCGTCGAGACAGTCAGCGGGGAACTGACGCGCCTGCGGGTGACCACGACCCAGGCCATCGACGAGCCTATCGTCAGCGTGGCGCTGGCATTGGGTTGTCCGCCGCGGCTGTCGCGCAGCTTCGTTGTGTTTGCCGAGCCGCCGGCGACCGCGCCGCCGCCGGCCGTGACGCCGGTGGCCCCGATGCCGATTACTTCGGCCGGTGAACCGGCCGGACGGGCGGCTGCGCCTGCGGCTCCGACCGCACCGGCGGCTGCCGCGGATCCGGCCGCGCCGGCGGGTTCGGCCATGCCGGGCGCGGCCGCAACGGCGCCTGGGGCTGCCGCTTCGCGCCCGGGTGCCGGCGATCGATTCGTGCTCCGGACCCGGCCGGAGGGCAGCGTGGCAGTGGCCAGGCCGCCACGGCCACGTGCGCGGCCTGCGGGTGAAGTGCGCCGCCCGGCAGCACCCCCCGCCGCGCCCCGTCTTCGCCTGGAAGCCGCCGAGCCGCCCAAACCGCCACCGGGGGCCGAAGCCATCGCGCAGGCGATGGAAGCAGTGGCCCAGGCGGCGAGCGCCGCTCGTGCCGCCGAGGCCGCGGCATCGGCAGCAGGCGCGCGCATCGCGACGCTCGAGCGTCAGGTCGAACAGTTGCGCGCCGACGCCCGCACGGGGCAGGAACAGGCCGCCCAGTTGCGTCAGCGCCTCGCCACCAGCGAGGAGACCAGCCGCTGGATGCTGCCTTTGGCTGCCGCCGTGCTCGTGCTTGGCGCGCTCGCCGGCTGGCTGGGTTGGCGCCTGACCGCGTTGCAGCGCGAGCGTCGCGTCGACTGGCGCGCCCCGGCCCCTGCGTCGCCGGCCGCCGCCCCGGCGAGCGCAGACTCCACCCATCTCTCGGCGCCGACCACTTCGTTCGTGACCGTGCCCGCCGTCGGCACGGCACCGGCTGGCGCGCGCTGGCACCGCGGCACGCCCGCCTGGCCGCCGCCGGCGGTGACGCCGGTGGACCCCTGGGTCTCGTCGGATCTGGCGCAGACCGAGGCGGCACCGCTGTCCGAGAGCGAAATCACGAAAACGCAGCCGCTGCCGCCGATGTCGCTGTCGGACGAGGGTGCGCCTCGCGACGTGACGATCGAAGAGCTGATCGACCTCGAGCAGCAGGCCGAGTTCTTCGTCGTGCTGGGACAGGACGAGGCTGCCATCGACCTGCTGATGGAGCACTTGCGCAGCACGGGCGGCGGCAGCCCGCTGCCCTACCTCAAGCTGCTCGAGATCTACCGCCGGCGTGGCGACCGCGAGGCCTACGAGCGCACGCGAACCCGCTTCAACCATCGCTTCAATGCCTACGCGCCGGAATGGGGCGCTGACCTTGCGGCAGGCCGGTCGCTGGATGACTACCCGGGCGTCGTGCCACGGCTGCAGCAGGTCTGGCCGCGTCCGATGGATGCCATGGCCGAGCTCGAGGCGCTGCTGTTCCGCAAGTCGCGCGGCGAGCTCTTCGACCTGCCTGCTTACCGCGAGGTATTGCTGCTGTACTCGCTGGCGCGCGACCTGCTCGATCGCAAGGCGGCCGACGCGGGCAATGTCGACTTCCTGTTGCCCATGAGCGAGGCCACCGAGTTCGGTGCCACGGCGCCGGTGCCGTACCTGGGACTGGAGAGCGACAACCCGGCGACGCGCAGCGACGAGGCGGACAAGCCGACAAAGCCGCTCGACTTCGACGTCACGCACAGCCCGGGCAACGTGGGTCGGCCCAGCCTCTTCGGCGATCTGGATCCGCCGACGAGCCCGGGTCAGCGCCGCCCGTAGTGCTCAACCGCGAGCGGCGGGCGCGCGTCCGCCCTGAGCGGGCCTTGGCCGCCCACGCCTAGAGCGCACGTCTAGAGCCGCTTCAAGCGCGTTAGCGCTTCGCGCAGCGTCTCGTCTCGCTTGGCAAAGCACAGCCGCGCCAGCCGCTGCTCGAACCCGCCCTCGTAGAAGGCGGAGAGCGGGATCGCCGCGACACCCACTTCACGCGTGAGCCATTGGCAGAAGTCGGCTTCCGGCAGGTCGCTGACGTCCGCGTAGTCGACCACCTGGAAGTAGCTGCCCTGGCTCGGCAGGGGCACGAGCCGTGTCGACTCCAGGCCGGCGCGGAACAGGTCGCGCTTGCGCTGGTAGAACGAGGGCAGGTCGAGATGCGGCCGCGGATCGGCCATGTATCGCGCCAGGCCATGTTGCACGGGCGTGTTGACCGTGAAGACGTTGAACTGATGCACCTTGCGGAACTCGGTCGTCATCGCCGCCGGCGCAGCCACGTAGCCCACCTTCCAGCCTGTCACGTGGTAGGTCTTGCCGAAGCTGGAGACGACGAAGGCACGTTCGGCCAGCGCCGGCACGCAGGCGGCGCTGACATGCGGCGCGCCGTCGTAGACCATGTGTTCGTACACCTCGTCGGAGATGAGCAACACATTCGTGGGCGCGAGCAATGCGGCGAGCTTGTCCATCTCTGCACGCGTCCAGACGGTGGCGCTGGGGTTGTGCGGCGAATTGATGATGAGCATGCGCGTTCGGGGCGTCATCGCCGCCGCGATGCGCGCGAAGTCGGGCCGGAACGTGCGCGGCGTGAGCGGCACGCGCACGACATGCCCGCCGGCCAGTTCGATGTTGGGCACGTAGCTGTCGTAGCAAGGCTCGAGCACGATCACCTCGTCGCCTGGGTGCACCGCGGCGAGCACGGCGGTGATGATGGCCTGCGTGGCCCCTGCAGTGACCGTGATCTCGTTGCCCGGGTCGTAGCGTCGGCCGTAGAGCGCCTCGATCTTCTCGGCGATGCGCTCGCGCAGTGGCGCCACGCCGGCCATCGGCGGGTACTGGTTCAGGCCCTCGCGCATGGCCCGCGCCACGTGGTCGACGAGGGCCGGGTCGCCCTCGAAGTCGGGGAAGCCCTGGCCGAGGTTGATGGCGCCTGTCTCCTGCGCCAGCGCGGACATGACGGTGAAGATCGTGGTGCCGACGGCCGGCAGACGTGATTCGATGACAGGCGTGCTCATGACAGGGTGGGGTCTCGCGGAACTCAGAGTTGGTAGTCGTTGTCGGCTCGTTCACCGGCCGTGGCAGCGGCGCCCTCGGCGTTGGCGGCGCTGCCCTTGAGCGCGCGCTCCAGGAGCGCCGCATTCAGGCGTGGTGCGAGCAGTTCGGCGAAGGCCAGCACGAAATGACGCAGGTACACGCCGCGCTTGAAGGCCACGCGGGTGATGTTGGTGCCGAACAGATGCCCGAGCGGCACCGAGGCGAGGTCGCTGCCGCCGGCGGCGGCCGCCTCCTCGCGCATCGCCTGCTCGGCGACGATGCCGATGCCGAGGCCGATCCGCACGTAGGTCTTGACGACGTCGGAGTCGATGGCCTCCAGGGCCACGCGCGGCGTGAGCTGCGCCCGTGCAAAGGCCTGGTCGATGCGTTTGCGACCGGTCACGGTCGGGTGGTAGAGCACCAGCGTTTCGGCAGCCAACTGCTCCAGCGTCGGTCGGCTCTCCATGGCCAGTGGGTGCGCGCGCGGTACCACCAGCACGTGCTGCCATTCGTAGCACGGCAGCGTCACGAGGTCTTCGTGCGCCGCCAGTGCCTCGGTGGCCAGGCCGATGTCGGCCACCTCGCTCTTGAGCATGGCGGCCACCTGCTCGGGCACGCCTTGATGCAGAACCACCTGGACCTGCGGGTAACGCCGGCGGAGTTCGGCCACCGGCCCGGGCAGGAAGTAGCGCGCTTGCGTATGTGTGGTGGCGATCGACAGCGTGCCCGCGTCGCGGCCGGCATGCTCGTTGCCGATGCGCTTGAGGTTGGCCACCTCGCGCAGGATGGTTTCGACCGACGCCAGCATCTGCTGCCCGGGCTCGGTGATGCGCGTCAGGCGCTTGCCGTGGCGCACGAAGAGGTCCACGCCGAGCTCCTGCTCGAGCTCGCGGATGGCCTTGCTGACGCCGGGCTGCGAGGTGTGCAGCGCGCGCGCGGTCTCGGTGAGGTTGAGGTTGTGGCGGACCGCTTCCTGCACGAAGCGCAACTGGTGCAGGTTCAAGGGGAACTCCCTGGCTGCGGCAGTTGCTCCGTGGCAATCGCATCGGCCATGGCGGCGTGCACGGCTCGGTTCTCGCCGATGGCCTCCTGCAGGATGAATTCGACGCCGGCGTGCGAGCGGCGCAGTTCGTCGAGCAGCAGCGGCAGATCCCTGCGAACGTGGCCGCCGGTGCCGAGGAACATCGGTCGGATCACGATGCGCGCGCACCCGGCTTTCGCAAGCGCCTCGGCGGCTTCCGGCAGCGGCGGGCTCATGAACTCGAGAAACGCGAGCCGCACCTGCCACGACGGCTGGCGCGACCGCACGAGCGCGGCGACGGCTTCGAACGGCGCCGCCCAGGCCGGGTCGCGTGCCCCGTGGGCGAAGAGGATGAGGCCCTGCATCATGGGATGGAGTTCACGTGGGTGGCCCTAGCGATAGCGCACCAGCCAGGCAAAGGCGGCCATCGACAGTGCGAGGAACAGCAGGCTGGGCGTCGCCGCCGCTGCCCACGGCACCCAGCCGCTGAGCAGGCCGATGTGCCCGGCCAGGTTGTTGAGCAGGACGAATGCGATGCCCAGCATGATGCCGCCGAAGACCTTGAGGCTGACGCTGCCCGCACGTGCATGCATGTAGGCGAATGGCAGCGCCAGGGCCACCATCACGAGACAGGCCAAGGGGTAGAGGGCCTTCTTCCAGAACTGGATCTGGTGGCGCTGGGCGGACTGCTCTTGATCGGAAAGGTGGGCGCTGTAGCGCCAGAGCTCCAGGGTGCTCATGCTGCGCAACGGCAGCACGGCCGCCGCCACGACCGCCGGCGTGAGCGTGCTCTGCCACTGCAGTTGCGCGTGTCTGCGCACCAGCACCGGCGGTTGGCCGGCGGCGCGGGCGCGCGGCCAGCGAGTCTCCTCGGCGTCCTGCAGTGTCCAGGTGCCGTCCTCGGCGACACGGCCTTCGCGCGCCTCGATGCGCACGGCGAGCCGCCCGTCGTCGTCGAACTCGAAGATGCGCACCTCGGCCAGACCGCCGCCGCCACTCGTGCCGGCGATGTTGATCGAGTAGCTGTGCTCGCCGTCGGGCGTGCGCCGCCGCTCCTTGAGCCAGGCGCCGGCGCTGCCCACGCGCACGCCGCCGCTCGCGCGGGCCTTGAACATCACCGCCTCGCGCTCGGCGCGTGGTGCGAGGTAGTCGCCGACGACGAAGGTGAGGGCGCTGAACGCCACGCCCAGCACTGCGAGCAGGCCGAGAGCCCGGCCCGGGCCGAGGCCGCCGGTGCGCAGGATGGTGAACTCCGACGATTGCGCCAGCCGCGCCAGCGAGTAGATCGTGCCGATCAGCACCGCGATGGGCATCAGCTCGTAGAAGTGGCCCGGGATCTCCAGCGCGGCCGACCACGCCGCCTCCAGCGCCGCCAGGCCCTTGGCTCCGGCGTCGCCCAGCGTTTCGACGAAGTCGATGAAATAGAAAAGGGCGAGGAAGGCGAGGGCGACAAAGCCTACCGAAGCGATGATGTCGCGGTAGAGCAGGCGGCGAACGGTGCGCATGGTCGCGGGCTCGTGGCTTCTGGCGGGCTGGTTCGGCGGGCCCGTCAAGCAGGCCGCAGGCGCCTGGTGGGCCAGCGCGCCACGGCAGCATGGTCGCGCCACCAAAGCAACGCCAGCGCCAGCAGGAAAGTGCCGCCGTGGATGAGCAGCAGCGCCGCGCCCATCGACAGCTTCGCGGTGGCCACCCACGCCTGCGAGAGGTTGACGACGTTGTAGTAGATCGCGAAGGCGAGCAGCGCGAAGAGCAGGTTCCAGTTGCTCGCGCGGCGAGGATGGGTTGCCGCCAGGCCGATGCCGAGCAGCACGAGGTTGCTGGCGCCGAGCAGCATGCCCAAGCGCCAGGTGAGCTCACCCTGGTGCCTGGGCGTGGGGTCGCGGATGAGGTCCACCGTGGCGACGGCCTTCGGCGGCCGCACCTCCACCTCGCGCACGGCGCGCTCGCTCGCCAGCACGCGGTAGGTGTCGAAGCTGGACAGCGTGCGTTCGCCGCTCTTCAGGTGCACCTCGTTGCGCTGGCCGCGCTCGAGCACGAGGTAGTGGTCGCCGCCGTCGGGTTCTAGGCGGCCGCTGCGCGCAGAGGTCACCGCTTCCGCGTGGTCCTGCTTGTTGAGGATGAAGACATTGCGGGCGGTGCCGCCATCGCTGCTGTCGCGCTCGACGAAGAAGACTCGCCGGCCGTCACTGGAGGTCTGGAAGACGCCGGGCGCCACGCGCGAAAGGTCCGACCGCTGCTGGTACCGCTCGCGCAATTCCAGCCCATTGCGATTGCCCCACGGCCAGGCGAAGAGCAGCAGCAGCGTCACCACCAGCAGCACCGGCCACACCGTGCGCAGCACGGGCTTGACGAAGCGCGCCAGGCCCACGCCGCTGGCGAACCAGATGCTCATCTCGCTGTCGCGGTACATGCGCCCGAGCGAGAGCACGACGGCCACGAACAGCGACAGCGCCAGCATCGTCGGCAGGTGCCCGAGCGCGATGTAGCCCAGGAGCAGGACGACATCGCGCGGCGCGACGGCGCCACTGGCGGCCTGTCCGATCGTGCGGATGAGGAACATCGTCAGCACGATCGTCAGGATGACGACCAGCGTGGCACCGAACGTGCGTGCCACCTCCTTGCGAACAGACGAATCGAATAACATCCTGCGCTTCGTTCAAACCTGACGGAATTATGGACTTCAACACCCTCGTGCCCGGGAAGACAGGGCTTGCCGGCATCGACGTCGACGCGTTGCTGCTGGTGGTGGTCGGCGCCAAGATGCCGGCCACGCTCGAGGGCCCGCTCGGCTCGGTGATCGCGGAGGCAGTGGCCGCCGGCGATTTCGCGCTCAAGGCCGGGCAAGTGCTGTATGCGCACCGCGTCGCCGGAGTGAAGGCCCGGCGCGTCTCGTTCGTGTGGGCTCCGGACGCCGGGCCCAAGGCCATGCGCCGAGCCGTTGCCGCTGGTGTTGCACTGGTGAAGAGCGGTGGTGCCAGCCAGATGGCCGTCGCGGTGACCGGAGCGGCCCCGCTGATGGATGCCGGCGCCGCCGAGGCGCTGGTGCTCGCGGTTCACGATGCAACGTATGTCTATCGCGCGACGAAGCCGAGCGCACCCTCGGTGCCCAAGCTCGAGCGGGTCACGCTTGTGTGCAACCCGGCCGAAGTGGACGCGCTCGCCGCCGGGCTGGCGCGCGGCGAGGCACTCGCGGCCGGCGTGGCGCTGGCGCGCGAGTGCGCGAATCGCCCCGCCAACCATTGCACGCCCACCTACTTGGCCGAGCAGGCCCAGAAACTGGGCAAGAGCCACGGCCTGAAGGTCGAAGTGCTGGACCGCAAGGACTGCGAGCGGCTCGGCATGGGCTCCTTCCTCTCCGTGGCGCAGGGTTCGGAGCAGCCGCCGAAGTTCATCGTCATGCGCTGGATGGGTGCCGGCAAGGACGTGGCGCCGCTGGTGCTCGTCGGCAAGGGCATCACGTTCGACACCGGCGGCATCTCCATCAAGCCGGCCGCCGAGATGGACGAGATGAAGTTCGACATGGGCGGTGCCGCGAGCGTGCTCGGTACCATGCGCGCCGTGGCCGGCGCCAAGGCGCGCGTCAACCTGGTCGGTCTCATTCCGGCCTGCGAGAACATGCCCAGCGGCCGTGCTGTCAAGCCCGGCGACGTGGTGAAGAGCCTCTCGGGCCAGACCATCGAGATCCTGAACACCGATGCCGAGGGGCGCCTGATCCTGTGCGACGCGCTCACCTATGCCGAGCGGTTCAAGCCCGCCGCCGTGGTCGACATTGCCACCTTGACCGGGGCCTGCGTGATCGCGCTGGGTCACCATCGCAGCGGCCTGTTCAGCAACGACGAAGCGCTGGCCGGCGAGTTGCTGGCGGCCGGCGAGGCGGCACTCGACCCGGCTTGGCGCATGCCGCTGGACGACGAGTACGACGAGGCTTTGAAGAGCAACTTCGCCGACATGGCCAACGTCGGCCCGCGCGCCGGCGGCGCCATCACGGCGGCGATGTTCCTGAAGCGCTTCACTTCGAAACTGCGCTGGGCGCACCTCGACATCGCCGGCACGGCCTGGCGTTCGGGGGCGAACAAGGGCGCCACCGGTCGGCCCGTGGCGCTGCTGTCGCGGTGGGTGTTGTCGAAGGCGGCCGCGCCTGCGCCGGCAGCGAAGTCAGGCCGCGCCGGGCGGGCAAAGAAGGCCTGAGGCGGCCCCGGGCTGACGCCAAGGCGGCGTGTGGCGCAGAGCGTCGAGTTCCACACCGGCGTGCCCGATGCAGTGGGCTTCGCCTGCCGCCTATTGCGCAAGGCTCATCGACGCGGGGTGACGGTGCTGTGCCTGGCGCCGCCGGCCCAGCTCGACGCGCTCGATCGCGCCCTCTGGACCTTCGTCGAGCGGGAGTTCGTGCCGCACGTCAAGGTGGCCGGAACGGCCGGCAAGGTGCTGCGACGCACGCCGATCTGGCTCGCGCCGGCCTGGCCTGTGGAGACGGTGCGCGATGTCGTGCTCAACCTGGGTGGCGGGCTGGCTGTGGGCGAAGCCGGCGCAGCGCGCGTGATCGAAGTGGTGGGTGTCGACGCCGAGGAGGTCGAGCGTGGCCGGGCGCTCTGGCGCCAGTACAAGGGCGCCGGGTTCGAGATCGTGCACCATCCGTTCAAGGCCGTCCGCGAGGATTGACCGCGCGGCCGGAGCCGCATGCGGCTGTCGACGCGGCCAGGTCCGCAATGGCGCCGCGAAGGCTCGTGGCGGGCTCTCCCTGTCCACCGCGCAACGCCCGGCCGCGTTGCTGCGACACGGCGCCGGCATGTGGCGCTCCTGGAGTAACCCCGCTTGGGTGGGGGGGGCGTTTCGGGTATCGTCGCCGGCTTTCGTCAATCCCCCGTTTGCCCCAGAGGCAACACGCTTCACACTGGAGGACCTTGCATGCAAGTCAAGTTGAACCTGATCGTCGGCGCCGCCGCCATCGCGCTGGGCGGAGCCGCCTACGCTCAAGACGTGGTCGTCAAGATCGGCCACGTCGGCCCCACCAGCGGTGCCATCGCGCACCTGGGCAAGGACAACGAGAACGGTGCCCGTCTCGCCATCGAGGAACTGAATGCCAAGGGCGTGATGATCGGCGGCAAGAAGGTCAAGTTCGAGCTGCTCGCCGAAGACGATGCCGCCGACCCGAAGCAGGGCACCGCCGCGGCGCAGAAGCTGGTCGACAGCAAGGTGCAAGGCGTGGTCGGGCACCTGAACAGCGGCACCTCGATCCCGGCGTCGAAGATCTACAGCGATGCCGGCATTCCGCAGATCAGCCCGTCGGCCACGAACCCGAAGTTCACGCGCCAAGGCTACAAGACCACGTTCCGCGTGGTGGCCGATGACGTGCACCTGGGCGGCACGCTTGGGCGCTACACCGTCAAGGAACTGAAGGGCAAGAGCATCGCCGTCATCGACGACCGCACCGCCTACGGCATGGGCGTCGCCGAGGAGTTCGAAAAGGGCGTGAAGGCAGCCGGCGGCAAGACGATTCCGCGCGTGTTCACCACCGACAAGGCGACCGACTTCACCGCCATCTTGACCAGCCTGAAGGGCAAGAAGCCCGACGTGGTTTTCTTCGGCGGCATGGACGCCGTGGCCGGCCCGATGCTGCGCCAGATGAAGCAACTCGGCATCCAGGCCAAGTTCGTCGGTGGCGACGGCATCTGCTCGAGCGAGCTGCCCAAGCTGGCGCAGGATGGCATGGGCGACGGTCAGGTCGTCTGCGCCGAGGCCGGTGGTGTCGAGGGCGAGGCCAAGAAGTCGATGGACGATTTCCGCGCCAAGTTCAAGGCCAAGTACAACGCCGACGTGCAGGTGTATGCACCTTACGTCTACGACTCGGTGATGGTCATGGCCGACGCGATGGTGCGCGCCAAGTCGTCGGACCCGAAGGTCTACCTGCCTGTGCTGGCCAAGACGGCCGGCTACAAGGGCGTGACCGGCACCATCGCCTTCGACAACAAGGGCGACATCAAGAACGGTGCGCTGACGCTCTTCACTTACAAGGGCGGCAAGCGCGACCAGATCGCCGTGGTGCGCTGATCCCCCACCCGACCGACCCGGCCGCGCCTCTTTCGCGGCCATGAAGAAGGGGCCCCTCGGGGCCCCTTCTGCATTTCCCCCGCCGGCGCTCGCCAGCGCCGAGGAGAAGGATCACTTCAGCTTCACTTCCTTGTACAGGACGTGCTTGCGCGCCTTCGGGTCGAACTTCAGGAACTCGAGCTTCTCGGGCGTCGTCTTCTTGTTCTTGCTCGTGGTGTAGAAGTGGCCGGTGCCCGCCGAGGACTCCAGCTTGATCTTCTCGCGTCCGCCTTTGCTGGCCATGGTGCGAATCTCCTAGGGGTTGGGCGAGGTGAGGGTCAGAGCTCGCCGCGCTGGCGAAGGTCGGCGACGACCTGATCGATGCCCACCTTGTCGATGAGGCGCAATGCCGCGTTGCTCACGCGCAGCCGAACCCAGCGGTTCTCGGTTTCGAGCCAGAAGCGGCGGTACTGCAGATTGGGCAGGAACCGACGCTTGGTCTTGTTGTTGGCGTGGGAGACGTTGTTCCCGACCATCGGGCGCTTACCCGTGACTTGACAGACGCGTGCCATCTTGTGCTCTCCCTCCTATGACGAGGGCTCGGTTGTAGGGTGCTGAGTGGTGCCGGCTTCGGCAAAGCTGCGGATTATAGCCCCAAGCTGGCCGCCGCCTGGCTGCGGCCTCAGGCCCCCTGCTCGAGGAACCGCTGCGCGTCCAGCGCCGCCATGCAGCCGGTGCCGGCGCTGGTGATGGCCTGTCGGTAGACGTGATCCTGCACGTCACCCGCGGCGAAGACGCCCTCGACGCTTGTCATCGTGGCCATGCCGGCCAGCCCCGTGCGGGTGATGATGTAGCCGTCCTTCATCTCCAGCTGGCCCTTGAAGATGTCGGTGTTCGGCTGATGACCGATGGCGATGAAGCAGCCCTTCAGCGCAAGGTCCTTGGTCGCTGCGCCCTGGGTGGCCCTCAGCCGCACCCCAGTGACGCCGGAGGCGTCCCCCAGCACTTCGTCCAGCGTGTGCCACAGGTGCAGCTGGATGCGGCCCGTCGCCACGCGTTCCATCAGCTTGTCGACCATGATCGGCTCGGCGCGGAACTTGTCTCGCCGGTGCACGAGGTGCACCTTGGTCGCGATGTTGGCCAGGTACAGCGCCTCCTCGACCGCGGTATTGCCGCCGCCGACGACGCAGACCTCTTCTCCACGGTAGAAGAAGCCGTCGCAGGTGGCGCAGCCGCTCACGCCTTTGCCCATGAAAGCCTGCTCGCTGGCCAGTCCCAGGTACTTGGCGCTCGCGCCCGTGGCCAGGATCAGCGCGTCGCAGGTGTAGGCGCCGGAGTCGCCGTACAGCGCGAACGGCCGCTGACCCAGCTCGACGCGGTTGATGTGATCGAACACGATCTCGGTGTCGAAGCGCTCGGCATGCTTCAGGAAGCGCTGCATCAGCTCCGGCCCCTGCACGCCGTCCACGTCGGCCGGCCAGTTGTCGACCTCGGTGGTGGTCATCAACTGGCCGCCTTGCGCGATGCCGGTGACCAGCACCGGCTTGAGGTTCGCTCGCGCGGCGTAGATGGCCGCGGTGTAGCCTGCCGGGCCCGAGCCGAGGATGAGCACGCGTGCGTGCTTCGTCGAGGTGGTGGTGATCATGGCGATATGGGGTGGTTGCAGGGGTGGGGCGGCCAGCGCGGCGTCGCGCCGAATCCACGCACGAAGTGAAGTAGGGGGTGCCTGTGGTCGGGTTCAAGCCCGGCGATGGGCACAATAGGCAGATTCTTGCAGAACGTGCCCGCGGGCGAAGCCGCCCTGGATTCGCTTCACCGGGCCACAACGAAAGAGGAGTGAGCCGATGTCGATGTTGTCGAACCTGGACCTGATCCGGCGCGTGCCGTTGTTCTCCATGCTCACGGCAGACCAGGCTCAGGCCATCGCCGACAGCGTGGTGAAGCGGCGCTTCCGCCGCGGCGAGATCGTCGTGGAGCAGGGCCGCAAGAGCAATGCCCTGTTCATCCTGCTCAACGGCCGTGCACGCGTACTGACGTCGGACTCGCGCGGACGCGAAGTCATCCTTGCCGTGCTCGAGTCGGGCGACTATGTCGGAGAGATGAGCCTGATCGACAACGAGCCGCATTCGGCGACCGTGCGCGCCGAGGTGCAGACCGACATGCTTGTTCTGGCACGCGCGGACTTCGGGCGTTGCCTTCCGGAGGCGTCCACGCTCAGTTACGGCATCCTGCGCGGCCTGGTCAAGCGCCTGCGCAACGCCGACCGGCAGATCGAATCGCTCGCCCTGCTCGATGTCTACGGTCGCGTTGCGCGCACGTTGCTCGACATGGCCGAGGAGACGCCCGAGGGCATCAAGATCATCCGCCACAAGGTCAGCCGCCAGGACATGGCCAAGGTCGTGGGCGCATCGCGCGAGATGGTCAGCCGCGTCATGAAAGACCTCGAGGAGCGCGGCGTCATCGAGACGCAGGAGAACGGCTCCGTGGTCATCAAGGAACGGCTCGGCAACGACTGAGCTTGCCCCTGGATGGCGCGCCGGAAGGCGCGATTGACGGCGCGATTTCTGGCGCTGCCTCCCCTGCGGGCACAATGACCGCATGAGTTTTCCGCTCGGTTCCCTGCGAGGCGAAGGTGCCGCCTCGGCACCTTCGGGAGCGGCGTCGGCCGCCGCGCCGGTTCTCTGGCGGCGCAAGGCCTGGCTCTTCGTCGGTGGCGTGGCCTGGCTCCTGCTGTTGCTGGCCATGGTCACGCACGATGCAGCCGACCCGGCGTTCACCACCTCGGGGAGCGGAGATGCGATTCGAAACCGCGTCGGCCTCGTCGGGGCGCGCGTGGCCGACACGGCCTACTTCCTCTTCGGCTTCTCGTGCTGGTGGCTGCTTCCGGTGGGGTTGCGCGCTTGGCTCTCTTCCCTCGCGGCCGTCCTGCGACACGACACGTCCGCCGTGAGCGCGCCGCGCTGGCGCTTCTGGCTCGGAGTCGCGCTGTTGCTGTCGGCGAGCTGCGCTCTCGAGTGGACGCGCCTGTATCGCTTCGAAGCACACCTGCCGGGCCACGCCGGCGGCGTGCTCGGGTGGGCACTCGGGCCCTTGTCGATGCGCTGGCTCGGGTTCGCTGGGTCGGGCGTGCTGTGGATCGCGCTCGGGGTGGCCGGCGCCTCGATGGCGCTGCGATTTTCGTGGCTGGGGTTCGCGGAGATGATCGGCCAGCGCTTCGACGCCCTGCGTGAGCGCCTGCAGGGCCGGCGCGAACAGGCCGAAGACCGGCGCCTGGGCGAGATGGCCGCGCGCGAGCGCGAACATGTCGTCGAGGTGCAGCGGCGTGAGGAGGACGAGGCCGTGCCGCTGGTGATCGCCGCGCCCGCGCCGGAGATCCCGAAGTCGCAGCGCGTGGCGCGCGAGCGCCAGCAGCCGCTCTTCGCCGAGTTGTCCGACAACAAGCTGCCGCAGGTGGACCTGCTCGATGCCGTGCCGGCGGCGGGCCGCGAGGCGCCGTTGACGGCGGAGTCGCTCGAGATGACCTCGCGCCTCATCGAGAAGAAGCTGCGCGACTTCGGCGTCGAGGTGCACGTGGTGGCGGCCTCGCCGGGCCCCGTGATCACGCGCTACGAGATCGAGCCGGCCACGGGCGTGAAGGGCGCGCAGGTCGTCAACCTGGCCAAGGACCTGGCGCGCTCGCTGTCGCTCGTGAGCATTCGCGTCGTCGAGGTGATCCCGGGCAAGACGACGATGGCGCTGGAGCTGCCCAATGCGCGCCGGCAGACCATCCGCCTGTCCGAGATCCTCGGCAGCGAGGTCTACAACGCCTCGCATTCGCTGCTGACCATCGGCATGGGCAAGGACATCATCGGCAACCCGGTGGTGGCCGACCTCGGCAAGATGCCGCACTGCCTCGTTGCCGGCACCACGGGCGCCGGCAAGAGCGTGGGCATCAACGCGATGATCCTGAGCCTGCTCTACAAGGCCGAGGCGCGCGACGTGCGCCTGATCCTCATCGACCCCAAGATGCTCGAGATGAGCGTCTACGAGGGCATCCCGCACTTGCTCGCGCCCGTCGTCACCGATATGAAGCAGGCCGCCAACGCGCTGACCTGGTGTGTCGGCGAGATGGAGCGCCGCTACAAGCTGATGAGCAAGCTCGGCGTGCGCAACCTCTCGGGCTACAACCGCAAGGTGGTCGAGGCCATCGAGGCCGGGCTGCCGCTCGGCAATCCGTTCAGCCTCACGCCGGAAGCGCCCGAGCCGCTCGAGCGCCTGCCGCAGATCGTCGTCGTCATCGACGAGCTTGCCGACCTGATGATGGTCATCGGCAAGAAGATCGAGGAGCTCATCGCCCGCCTGGCGCAGAAGGCGCGTGCCGCCGGCATCCACCTCGTGCTGGCCACGCAGCGCCCGAGCGTGGACGTGATCACCGGCCTCATCAAGGCCAACATCCCCACGCGCCTGAGCTTCCAGGTGGCGAGCAAGATCGACAGCCGCACGATCCTCGACCAGATGGGCGCCGAGGCGCTGCTCGGCCAGGGCGACATGCTCTACCTGCCCTCGGGCACGGGCACACCCGTGCGGGTGCACGGCGCCTTCGTCAGCGACGAGGAGGTGCACCGTGTCGTCGAGTACCTGAAGAGCCAGGGCGCGCCCAATTACGTCGAGGGCATCCTCGAGGGCGGGGTGCTCGACGGCGAGGAAGGGGCAGCGGGTGGGGAGGCCGGTGGCGGCAACGGCGAGAGCGACGCGATGTACGACCAGGCCGTCGAGGTGGTGCTGCAGCACCGGCGCGCCTCCATCTCGCTCGTGCAGCGGCACCTGCGCATCGGCTACAACCGCGCCGCGCGATTGCTGGAACAAATGGAGCGCAGCGGACTCGTATCCCCCATGGCCAGCAACGGTAACCGGGACATCCTTGTGCCCCGGCGGGAAGAGTGAGCGAAGGGACGGCCGCGGTGGGTGAGGCTGCGAGCCCACGACTAGGCATGACGGGGCGACGCGCGGCGCTGGCTTGGTTGGGCCTCGCAGCGGCGATGCTGAACACCCCCGTTGCCCATGCTGAAGCCGTCGATCGACTGCGCGAGTTCGCGCGCGACGTGAAGGGCGGCGAGGCCACCTTCACGCAGACCGTCACCTCCGCCGACGGCAGCCGGCGCAAGGTCTCCAGCGGCACGTTCTCGTTTCTGCGACCCAACCGCTTCCGCTTTGCGTACGGCAAGCCGTTCGAACAGTTGATCGTCTCCGACGGGCAGAAGGTCTGGATCCACGACCCGGATCTCAACCAGGCGAGTTCGAGGCCGCTGGCCAAGGCACTGGGCCAGACACCCGCGGCGCTGTTGGCTGGTGGCTTGCCCGACCAGGACTTCGCGCTTTCCAACGAGCCCGCGCGTGACGGCCTCGAATGGCTCAAGGCGACGCCGAAGGTGCGCGACGGGGCCGGCTTCCAGTCGATGCGGGTCGGCTTTCGAGGCAAGGAGCTGGCGGCCGTGGAGATCCTTGACAGCTTCGGCCAACGTTCCCTGCTGCAGTTCAGCGGTTGGGCTGCCCCCGGCACCGGCGCGACCGCGCTGCCTTCGGCCGATCGATTCCGCTTCGTGCCGCCAGTTGGAGCTGAGGTGGTCGAGCAGTAGGGGCTGGACCCGGACCGCAGCCGTCGCGGCTCAAAAGACCAGCTTGGCGCCGACGGAGAACTGGTGCACCCGCGTGGGCTCGAAGAGCGTGGCCAGCGCGGCGTTGGCCGACAGGCCCTTGCCGAACGCATAACCAACGCCTGCCGAAACCGAGGGCCGACCTCGGTCGTCGCCGAACGCGTCGGCGGCCAATGTGAACTCACCGACCGTCTCGACGCCGAGCGACCAGGTCGTCGTGTTCTGCCGCGCACTGCGGCTTCGGCTCCAGCCGAGGTTCGCGTGCCCGAGCAGGCCCCTGGAAACCTCCATCGTGACCAACCCGACGACGCTCAACTCCTCCCGCCGCCAGGAGAGGGCCGGCGCCTTGACCGCGCCGACGGAGTAAGCGAGGCCGAAGCCAGGCCGCGCCCCGTCCGGCGCGCGCAACGTGGTCTTGGCGCCGAGGAGGAGCGCTTCCTCCTTGCCGTCACCGGTGCGGCTTCGTCCGTAGGCGAGCGCGGGTTGCGTGTCGAAGGCCATTCCGCAGGTGACGACGGCGCCCAGTTCGCGCACGTTCGGCGAACCGCTGGCGCGACTGGTGGCGGCAGCAGCCTCGACCTGGCAGGCGCCCCGCTCGATGACGTCGGCGGTTTCGCTGACCAGGGGCCGGTCGGCCCAAGCCATGCGGGGGGCCAACGCGGCCGAGGCGAACACGGCGAGGGCAAAGAGGCGGGCGGCATGCATCATGTCGTGATTGTCGCGGCACTCACGGCCGCTGCCAGAATCGCCGCATGAACTCGCGCGCGTCCCATACGTCCGCGGCGACGCAGGCGTCCCTGCTGCCGCCTGACGAAGCCCAGGGGCCGTTGGCGCTGTCGACACCGGACCCGGGCGCGCCGCTTGCCGAGCGCCTGCGCCCGCGCGAACTCGCGCAGGTGGTCGGGCAACGCCACCTGCTCGCGCCGGGGCGGCCGCTGGCCCTCGCGGCGCAGGCCGTCCGATTGCCTTCCATCATCCTCTGGGGCCCGCCCGGTGTCGGCAAGACGACGCTGGCCCGGCTGCTCGCCGCGGGCAGCGGCTCGCAGTTCATCGTGCTGTCCGCGGTGCTGGCCGGCGTCAAGGAGATCCGCGAAGCCGTGGAACAGGCGCGTGCCTGGCGTGCGCAAGGCCGCAGCACCGTCGTCTTCGTCGACGAGGTGCATCGCTTCAACAAGTCGCAGCAGGACGCGTTCCTGCCGCACGTGGAATCAGGGCTCTTCAGCTTCATCGGGGCGACCACCGAGAACCCTTCCTTCGAGGTGAACTCGGCGCTGCTGTCGCGCGCGGCGGTGCATGTGCTCAAGCCGCTGGAGCCCGAGGAACTGCGCGAGCTGCTGGTGCGCGCGCAGGCCTTGCTCGAGGCGCCGCCATTGGCCGACGCGGCGGCCGAGCGTCTGCTCAACCACGCCGACGGCGATGCGCGCCGCCTGCTCAATGCCTACGAGAACGTCGCCGCCGCAGCCCTCGCTGAGGGCGTGCCCGAGATCGGCGAGTCGCTGCTCGAGCGCACGCTTGGCGAGATGCACCGCCGCTACGACAAGGGCGGCGACTTCTTCTACGACACGATCTCGGCGCTGCACAAGTCGGTGCGCGGCTCCGACCCCGACGCGGCCCTGTACTGGCTGGTGCGCATGCTCGACGGAGGCGCCGACCCGCGCTACCTGGCGAGGCGCATCGTGCGCATGGCCACGGAGGACATCGGCCTGGCCGACCCGCGCGCGCTGCGCCTGGCGCTCGACGCGGCCGAGGTCTACGAGCGCCTCGGCTCGCCCGAAGGTGAACTGGCCTTGGCCGAGGTCGTGATCTACCTGGCGGTGGCGCCGAAGAGCAATGCCGTCTACGCGGCCTGGAACGCGGCGCGGGCGCACGTCAAGCAGGACGGTTCGCGACCCGTGCCTGACCGGCTTCGCAACGCCCCGACGCGGCTGATGAAGAGCCTCGGCCACGGCGAGGGCTACCGCTATGCGCATGACGAGGACGGCGCATTCGCCGCCGGCGAGCGCTATCTGCCCGACGGGCTGGACGATCTCAGGTTCTACGAACCCAGCCCGCGCGGGCTCGAGATCCGCATCGGCGAGAAACTCGCTCAATTGCGCGAGGCCAACCGGGCGGCGCGCGAGAGCGAGGCGGCCAAGCCGGATCTTTGAGAGCGGTCGAGCGCCGTATCGACTTCGCTTCACCTCAATAAAGCTGGAGTGCCCATGCGGATTGGCGTGCCCAAGGAGATCAAACCCCAGGAGAACCGGGCCGGGCTGACACCGCCCGCGGTGCACGAGTTCGTGCGCAATGGCCACGAGGTGCTCGTGCAGGCGGGCACCGGTTCCGGCATCGGTTGCGACGACGCGCAGTACTCGGCCGCTGGCGCGCGCATCGTGCCGGACGCCTCGGCCGTCTTCGCCGAGGCGGAGATGGTGATCAAGGTGAAGGAGCCGCAGCCTTCGGAGATTGCGTTGCTTCGGCCGGGGCAGGTGCTGTTCACCTACCTGCATCTGGCCCCTGATCAGGCGCAGACGCGTGGGCTCATGGCCTCGGGTTGCACGGCGATTGCCTACGAGACGATCACCGATGCGCACGGCCGGTTGCCTCTGCTCGCGCCGATGAGCGAGGTGGCGGGCCGCATGGCGGTGCAGGTGGGTGCCGTGGCGCTGCAGCGGCCGAACGGCGGGCGCGGCGTGCTGCTCGGTGGCGTGCCCGGCGTCGCGCCGGGCAAGGTCGCCGTGCTCGGGGGCGGGGTGGTGGGTACCCATGCCGCGAAGATGGCCGCGGGCCTGGGTGCGGAGGTGAGCATCCTCGACAAGAGCCTGCCCCGCCTGCGTGAACTCGATGACCTGTTCGGCGGGCGGGTGAAAGTGCTCTATGCCTCGGCGGCCGAGGTCGAGCAGGCCGCGCTGTGCGCCGACCTCGTCGTCGGTGCGGTGCTCGTGCCCGGTGCCGCTGCACCGAAGCTGCTCACGCGCGCCCAGGTGGCGCGCATGCTGCCGGGGGCGGTGGTCGTCGACGTGGCGATCGACCAGGGCGGCTGCTTCGAGACCTCGCGCCCCACGACGCACGCGGCGCCGACCTACGTCGTCGACGGGGTGGTGCATTACTGCGTGGCCAATATGCCGGGTGGTGTTCCTCGCACCTCTACCTGGGCGCTGAACAACGCCACGCTACCCTTCGCCCTCGCACTGGCCGACAAGGGCTGGCGCCAGGCCTGCGCGGAAGACCCGCATCTGCTCGAGGGATTGAACGTGCACGAGGGCCAGGTCACCTACGCCGCCGTGGCGCGGGCCCTGAACCTGCCGCACGTGAGCGCAAGGAGCGCGCTGGGCTGACTAGCCGGCCGGCACTACACCGGTTGTGCCGCCGGGCATGCGCGGGGAACCCCGCCCCTTCGGCTGCAGGCTGCTACCTAGAATCTTTCTTCATGTCATGTCGCGGCACGGCTCGTGCTAGCCGTACCTCGTGCACTTGACCGACAACGAAGAGTTGCGCGACGGTCCCGCGATGCCGACCGCGCCGAGGAGAACTCCCGGATGGACATCTTCCTCCAGCAGATCCTGAACGGTCTGGTGCTGGGCAGCATGTACGCATTGGTGGCGCTGGGCTACACGATGGTCTACGGCATCATCAACCTCATCAACTTCGCGCACGGCGAGGTGCTGATGGTGGGGGCGCTGACGAGCTGGACGGTCATCTCGGCCCTGTCGAGCGTCGGCATGCCGGGCTGGCTGCTCATGCTGATCTCGCTCCTGTGCGCCATCGTCGTGTGCGCCGCGCTCAACTTCGCGATCGAGAAGCTCGCCTACCGGCCGCTGCGCAGCGCGCCGCGCCTGGCACCGCTGATCACCGCGATGGGCATGAGCCTGCTGCTGCAGACGATCGCGATGATCATCTGGAAGCCGAACCCCAAGCCCTACCCGGCACTGCTGCCCAACGACCCCATCGACCTCGGCGGGCCGGTGATCAGCGTGACGCAGATCCTCATCCTCGGCCTGACCACCGCCATCCTGGCGGCGTTGATGTGGCTCGTGAACCGCACCAAGCTCGGCCGCGCCATGCGGGCCACGGCCGAGAACCCGCGCGTGGCGGCGCTGATGGGCGTCAAGCCCGACATGGTGATCTCCGCCACCTTCATCATCGGCGCCGCGCTCGCCGCCGTGGCCGGGGTCATGTGGGCCGCCAACTACGGCACCGTGCAGCACGCGATGGGTTTCCTGCCGGGCTTGAAGGCCTTCACCGCGGCGGTGCTGGGCGGCATCGGCAACCTGGCCGGCGCGGTGGTGGGAGGTCTGGCGCTCGGGCTCATCGAGGCGCTGGGCGCGGGCTACCTCAGCGACCTGACCGGCGGTGTCTTCGGCAGCCACTATGCCGACGTGTTTGCCTTCCTGGCACTGATCCTCGTGCTCACGCTGCGACCGTCCGGCCTGCTCGGCGAGCGTGTCGCCGATCGCGCCTGAGACAAGGGAGGACGCCCTCGTGAAGAACAAGATCGTCGTCTTCTTCATTGCCGCCATCGTGCTCATGGCGCTGCCGCTCTTCGTGCAGCAGATCGGCCAGGGCTGGGTGCGCATCATGGCCATCGCGCTGCTGTACGTACTGCTCGCGCTCGGCCTCAACATCGTCGTCGGGTACGCGGGCCTGCTCGATCTCGGTTTCGTCGCCTTCTATGCGGTGGGGGCGTACATGTACGCGCTGCTGGCCAGCCCGCACCTGAACGAGAACTTCGAATGGTTCGCGGCGATGTTCCCGGATGGCATGCACACGCCCATCTGGATGGTCATTCCGCTCGCGGCCGGGCTCGCGGCGTTCGCCGGCGTCATGCTCGGCCTGCCGGTGCTCAAGCTGCGCGGTGACTACCTGGCCATCGTCACGCTCGGCTTCGGCGAGATCATCCGCGTGTTCATGAACAACCTCGAGCACCCGGTGAACCTCACGAACGGGCCGCGTGGGCTCGATCGCATCGACCCGATGAGCGTCGCCGGCGTCAGCTTCGGCAAGCCGTGGGACGTGGCCGGCTTCGAGGTGGCGCCGGTGACGATGTACTACTGGCTCTTCCTCGTCCTCGTGGTGGTGAGCGTGGTCATCTGCCATCGCCTCGAGGTCTCGCGCATCGGCCGCGCCTGGATGGCGATCCGCGAAGACGAGATCGCGGCCAAGGCCATGGGCATCAACACGCGCAACATGAAGCTGCTGGCGTTCGGCATGGGGGCCACGTTCGGCGGCGTCTCGGGCTCGATGTTCGCGGCCTTCCAGGGCTTCGTGTCGCCGGAATCGTTCAGCCTGATGGAAAGCGTGATGATCGTGGCCATGGTCGTGCTCGGCGGCATGGGCCACCTGCCGGGCGTCGTGATCGGTGCGTTGCTGCTGGCGGCGCTGCCCGAAGTGCTGCGCTACGTGGCCGGGCCGCTGCAGCAGATGACGGATGGGCGGCTCGATGCGTCGATCCTGCGCCAGTTGCTCATCGCCCTGGCCATGATCACGATCATGCTCGTCCGCCCTCGTGGGCTGTGGCCCTCGCCCGAGCATGGCAAGGCGGCGCCGGCGCCGGCGGGCAAGGTGGGGGCCTGACGAATGAGATCGGCGATGGACACTTCGGTCCTCAACGTGCAAGGGGTCAGCAAACGCTTCGGCGGCTTGCAGGCGCTGTCTGAAGTTGGCATCACCATCCAGCCGGGGCAGGTGTATGGCCTGATCGGCCCCAACGGGGCCGGCAAGACGACGTTCTTCAATGTCATCACGGGCCTGTACTCGCCCGATTCCGGCACCTTCGAGCTCGGCGGCGCGCCCTACAAGCCGAGCGCCGTGCACGAGGTGGCCGAGCAGGGAATTGCCCGCACTTTCCAGAACATCCGCCTCTTCCCGGAGATGACGGCGCTGGAAAACGTGATGGTCGGCCGCCACGTGCGCACCAAGTCGGGCCTGGTCGGCGCCATCTTCCGCACGGCTTCGTTCAAGGCCGAGGAGGCGGCGATCGCGCAGCGCGCGCAGGAGTTGCTCGACTACGTCGGCATCGGGCGCTATGCCGAGTACCGCGCGCGCACGCTGAGCTACGGCGACCAGCGGCGCCTGGAGATCGCGCGCGCGCTGGCCACCGACCCCAAGCTGATCGCGCTCGACGAGCCGGCCGCCGGCATGAACGCCACCGAGAAGGTGGTGCTGCGCGAGTTGATCGACCGCATCCGCAAGGACGGCCGCACCATCCTGCTCATCGAGCACGACGTGAAGCTCGTGATGGGCCTGTGCGACCGCGTCACCGTGCTCGACTATGGCAAGCAGATCGCCGAGGGCACGCCGGCCGAGGTGCAGAAGAACGAGAAGGTGATCGAGGCCTACCTCGGCGCCGGTGCGCACTGAAGGGCCGGGGGCAGCGAACATGGCACAGACACTCCTCAAGGTCAGCGGCCTCAAGGTCGCCTACGGCGGCATCCAGGCCGTCAAGGGCGTGAGTTTCGAGGTGCGCGAGGGTGAACTCGTGAGCCTCATCGGCGCCAACGGCGCCGGCAAGACGACGACGCTGAAGGCCATCACCGGCATCCAACCGGTGGCCGCGGGCGATATCGAGTTCATGGGTCGGCCCATCAAGGGCCAGGGAGCGTGGGACCTGGTCAAGCAGGGCCTCGTGATGGTGCCGGAGGGGCGTGGCACGTTCACGCGCATGTCCATCGTCGAGAACCTGCAGATGGGCGCCTTCGTGCGCAACGACAAGGCGGAGATCGAAGCCGACATCGAGAAGGTGTTCGGCATCTTCCCGCGCCTGAAGGAGCGGGCCCAGCAGCTGGCCGGCACGATGAGTGGCGGCGAGCAGCAGATGCTGGCCATGGGCCGCGGCCTGATGGCCCGACCCAAGGTGCTGCTGCTCGACGAGCCGAGCATGGGCTTGTCGCCCATCATGGTCGACAAGATCTTCGAGGTCGTGAACGACATCCACCAACGCGGCACCACTGTGCTGCTGGTGGAGCAGAACGCCAGCCGCGCGCTTTCACTGGCGGACCGGGGCTACGTGCTGGACTCCGGCGAGGTCACGATGAGCGGCCCGGCCAAGGACCTGCTCGCCGACCCGCGCGTTCGCGCTGCCTACCTCGGCGAGTGAGCGGCCGGGCGCCTTGGCGCAGTGCCGCACCGCCTGCACGGGTGCGCCGACTGTGCGCTTTTCTACGCATTGATCCGTCCCGCGGGGGATCCCGGATCGCGACAGATCGACTTACATTCTGTTGATGCGCCTCATGCTTCGGGGCGACGGGTTCATCAGGAGAAACCATGCGAGACCATCAAGAATCCCCGAATTCCCTCGCCTCACGCCTGCGTCCGGCCTGGCTGGTGCTGGCCGTGGCGGCCATGCTGCCGGGCTGCCTGGCCACGGCCCCGAGCATGGGTGGCGGCAACACCACGGTCACGGGTGCCGCCGGCGGCGGCACCGCTGCAGGCAACAAGAGCAACCTCGAGCGCTGCGACGAGTCGCTCGGCACGCTGGCGATGGAGGAGGACGTGCGGGCGCCCTGGTACTCGCAGCTGCGCCAATACAACCTTGGATCGACGATCCCGGTGCTGCGCTTGATGATCCAGCAGAGCAATTGTTTTGTCATCGTCGAGCGCGGCGCAGGATTGCAGTCGATGCAGCGTGAACGTGAGCTGATGCGCGGCGACGAAGGCCGTGCCGGCAGCAACATGGGCGGCGGGCAGATGGTCGCGGCCGACTACCTCATGCGGCCGTCCATCCAGTTCTCGGGCAAGACGGGCGGTGGCGGTGGCGGCTTGGCCGGGCTTCTGCCGGGTGCCATCGGCACCGTGGCTGCCGCGGCGGGCAGCGTGGGTGTCAACGAGGCCTCGACGACGCTGCTGCTCGTGGACATCCGCTCCGGCGTGCAGATCTCCGCGGCCGAGGGCAGCGGCAAGAACTTCGACTTCGGCTTCTTCGGCTCGGCCTTCACGGGTGGCTTGGCCGGTGCCGGTGGTGGGTACTCCAACACGCCGCGCGGCAAGGTCGTCGTCGCTGCCTTCGCCGACTCGTACAACCAGATGGTCAAGGCGCTGCGCAACTACAAGGCGCAGACCGTGCGCGGCGGCCTCGGCACCGGTGGCCGCCTCGGCGTGCAGGGTGGCCAGACCGAAGCCGGCCGCGAGGCCAGCGGGCGCAAGTGATCATGAAGCGGGCCTTTGCGTTGGGCCTGGTGCTGGCTTCGGCGGTGCCCGCGGCCAGCGCACAGATGTTCCACCTCTACCTCGACTGCAAGGGCACGGTTTCGGCCGGCGGCGAGCCCATCAAGCGCTCGATCGAGCGGGGTCTCCTCGAAAAGCCCGAGGAGATCTCCGGCGAGAGCAAGGGCGACGACCGCACGGACGCCAACTCACGCGCGCGCGTCATCCTGCGTGCCACGCCGGTGGTGAAGAGCGACGGCGCCTACCTCTACCTGGCGCTGCGCGACAACAACATGACCGCCTTCGTGCAGCGCTCGAACGTCCTTCCGGTGGGCGAGCGCATGAAGTACACCGCGACCAACGAGTACTACGCCGCCACCTACCAGCCGCAGCGCGGCGGCAAGGTATTCCTCGATTTCAAGGGCACGCCCCTGTTCAAGTGGTATCCGCCCTTCGAGAAGCTGGCCGCCACGCGCGTCTCGATCGACCGCCAGACCGGTGAGCTCGAAGGCGAGATGGTCGGGCCCGAGGGCGAGGTCCT
>JAEUPE010000049.1 GCA_016790435.1 Rubrivivax sp.
GACCGACACCCGCCGCACCCAGCGCTCGAAGAGCGCGCGCAGCCGCGGCAGGCCGCGCGCCTCGTCCATTGCCGGGAAGAAGACTTCTTCCTCGAAGCGCCGGTGGTACTCGCGGATGACGGAGATCTGCAGTTCCTCGCGCGAGCCGAAGTGCGCGAAGACGCCGGACTTGCTCATCTGCATCACCTCGGCGAGCGCGCCGATGGACAGGCCTTCGAGGCCCATCTGCGATGCGAGGGACAGGGCGGCGTCGAGGATCGCGGCGCGTGTCTGCTGGCCCTTCTGGACTGCGCGCGACGCGGCCGCCGGCACGTGCGCGACGGCTGCCGCACCGGACTCGGCGTTGGCCATGCCGGCACCCGTGGCCCCAGCGGCAGCCGGGTGCGACACGAGGGAGGAGGTGGACGAAGTCGTGGCCATGACGTGAACGAACGATCGTGCTATTTTGCAGAGATCGGCCGCGTCCGCCGCGCCCGTGGGGCGGGTTTTTCTAGGGCGTGTCGCCTAGTTCACGGCGCGCCGTCCTGCGCGGGCGCCCTGGCCGCGGCGCCCTCGTCGGCGCCGTCGGGCCTCACTCGTCGTCGGCCTCGTCGCCCTTTTCCTTCTGCTCGGCGGCGGCCTCGGCGCTGCTCTTGTCGAGGACCGGACGCAGCCGTTCGGCGCGCTTGACGAAGGCCTCACGCGGCGTGGGCGTCTGCCACAAGAGCGAAGGCGGCGGCAGCATGTGCGCGTACAACTCGGCGAACCAGCGCTCCTGCCGCTGCTGGTTCAGCGCCAGCAGGATGGCGGCACCGGCCACGTAGGCGGCGGTGGCCGCGTAGGCCAGCGCGCGGCGCTGCTGCGGGAGTACCAGACGCGCGTGCGCCCACAGCGTGACGACGCCGATGGCGGCCGTGCCGCCGGTGACGAGCCGCCCGAAGCCGGGCCAGCCGCTCAGGCCCGAGAGCCAGATGAGCGCAAAGTTCGCAACCTCGACCGCGAGCAGGCCGCGCACGGCCACGGCCACGTGCGGCCAGAACTCGAAGCGGTGCTGGAAGATCTTCGACGCCAGGGCCCACATGAGGCACCAGCCGCCCAGGGCCAGCGGCGCGCCCACGAGCGGCGGCAGCCAGTCCGAGGCCTTGCTTCCCGGGTCGAGCCCGATGGCGTGCTCGGCCAGGATCCACATCCACAGCAGCAGTGCCAGCACCAGCGTGCCCACGTGGTCGTTGCTGGCCGTGGCCAGGTCGCGCTCGGGCTCGAGCGCGTCGGCCGAGCGGCGCAGCCGCAGACGGGTGAGGCCCGCGGTCAGCTCGATGGCGGCACTGCCGGCGGGCGGCGTGCCACGTCCACCGATGGGCACCGGCTCGCCACCCGGCAGCAGGTGGCGCCGGCCCCAGCGCATGCCGTTGCGGCCGGACAGCACGCGCAACTGCGGCGATCCGCCCGCGCCCGCCTCGATGACGGCGTGGTGCGGTGCGACGTGGGGATCGTCGAGCACGAGGTCGTTGTCGATGGCGCGGCCGATGGTCACCGGCCACGCGGCCACCTGCAACGCGTGGCGCACGCGGCCGTCGCGGTCGAGCACCTCGATGCGTGCCAGGGGGGCGGTCCGCTCGGCGGCCTCCGGTGCCGCCATCGCCGGCGGCACGGTGTCCGGCGGGGGCGTGTGGTCTTCACCCGGCACCGTCGGCGCAGGCCCTTCCGTGTCCATGTAGCCGGCCTGGCTCATGGCGCCGCCTTGCGCGCCGCTGTCGGCGACGCCTTGTCGGTGAGGCCGAAGCCGGCGAGGTAATGTGCGGCCAGCTTTTGTGCGTTGGCGAACGAGAAGCCGTAGGCGTCGAAACGCCCTTGCACGCCTTGTGTCGAGCCGTCGAGCGTGGCCACGAGCAGCGAGAGGTCGTACAGCCCAGGCAGCTTCTTGTGCGCACGCAGGCACATCACGGCCCGCAGCGGCAGACCCTGGCCCTGCACGGTGTCTTCGACGCAGTGGGCGGCGCTCTGCAGTCGCGTCGCCGAGCCGAAGGGCTCGTTGCGGAAGCTCTTCGAGTAGCGGTCGACGAAGCGGATCGGGCCGATGCGCCGTCCGTCGTAGGCCTCGTGGCGCACCACGAGGTGGCCGAGCAACTGGTTGCCGCCGACGAAGATGCGGCTGTCCATGTTGCAGTCGCTGCGCTCGAAGAGCAGGCCGCGTGCATCCGGCGGGTTGCTGCGGCCCCAGCAGCGCATGTACTTCTCCTGCGGCACCGGAATCGCGTAGTGCGCGTGGCCGGAGGCGCGCCAGGGTTGCGCCAGGAACGACTGCGTCAACGCCTCCTGGTGGCCGCTGAGTTGCTGCACGAGGCGCGGGTAGACGGCCTCGGTGATGGGTGGGGCCTTGGCGCCGCGCGCGAGCAACTGCTCGGCGAAGGTGGCCGGCACTAGGAAGCTGACCTGCTCGCCGTCGCGGCGCGCGGCGACGTTGATGCCGATGACGCGGCCGCGCTCGTCGAGCGAGGGTCCGCCGCTCATGCCGCCGGACAGCGAGCCGCCGAAGAAGATCACGGGCAGGTAGCTGCGTTCGGCCAGGCCGTTGTAGGCGCCGCTCATCACTGCGAAGCCCACGTCGAGCGGGTTGCCGAGCGCGTGGATGCGCTCGCCTCGCTGCAGCGGTTCGCTCTCCGGGCGGAAGCTCAGCACGCCGCGGCCGGCGACGGCGGCGGGCTCGGCCACCTTCAGGAGCGCGAGGTCGTGCACGACATCGATGTCGAGCAACTGCAGCGCGCCCTGCCGGCCGTCGGCGGTGGCGTAGACGAGGCGGTACTGGGCCGGCCGCAGCGCGTACTGGCTGACCACGTGGTAGTTGGTGATCAGGTGCCCCTCGTCGGTGACCAGGAAGCCCGAGCCGACCGACGCCTGGCTGTCCTGGCCGCGCAGCAGCGTACGCACCTGCAGCAGCCTCTCGCGCGCGCTGGCGAAGGCGCGCTGGCTGGCATCGGGCGGCACGGCAGCGGCCGCCGGGGCCGGCGGCGCGGGGACGACCGGTGGTGCGACAACGGCCGAAGCGGCCGGGGCCGTCTGCGCCGCACGCACCGGCGCGCGCGCCGGTGCAGGTTGCGCCGCGGCCAGGCCGGCCGCGAACAGGCCGCACGCGGCGAACGCCGCCGCGCGGCCGGCGCTGCACCAGGCTGGCCGAGGCGGCTTGCGAAGATCGGGCATCGAGACATTGTGGCCCATCGACTCCGCGAGCCACGTCGCGCGCGGCCTTGTCACGGGCTCGCTGGCGCGTTCTTGTTATGCTTCGTGCGGGAAGTCTCTTCCCGACCATGATGATGGAAGTGCTTCAGCTCGATGTCTCGGGCCGACCGCAGGCCTGGATCACGCCCAAGGAGGCTGCCGTTCTGTATGCCAGCGACGGCGTGGCTTGGACGTTGGGCGAAGCGTTCTACGTCCTCCGAGGGGGCATCCAGCGCGCCACCGGGCGGCAGAGCCGCATCGAATTGCACCCCATCATCGCGGTGCGCGGCGCGGTGCCCAGCCGGGCTTGGCGCACGGCGCCGGCGCTCACGAACCCCAAGCTCTTCGTGCGCGACCGCCACGTCTGCGCCTACTGCGGTGACCGCTTCCATTTCGACGAGCTGACGCGCGAGCACATCACGCCAGTCTCGCGCGGCGGCACCGACAGCTGGATGAACTGCATCACCGCCTGCCGTTCGTGCAACGGCGCCAAGGGCAACCGCATGCCCGAAGAGGCGCGCATGAGCCTCATGTACCTGCCCTACGTGCCCAGCCTGCACGAGGACATGATCCTGCGTGGCCGGCGCATCCTTGCCGACCAGATGGACTTCCTGCTCGCCTCGGTGCCGCGCAGTTCGCGCCTGCACGGCTGAGCCTTTGGTTCCGTCTCGAGCCTGAGCCGGCGGCGCGACCGCCCATTCCCGCCCACTCCGTCACGCCACCCGCCCGCGGCGCGGGCTTCAGCCGTGCCGCTGCCTTGCCGATAGGAGATCACCCTCCACCCGGCTGCGGACACTCCGATGGTCGACAGCACGCGCATCGCGCTCCTCGGCTTCGGCCGCATCGAGCACGCCGCCTTCGACGCGTTCTTCCGCGTCGCCAGCCGCCGCTGTCCGGCCTACGCGCAGGAGAGCGACTTCCGCCTGGCCGATTTCGTCATCGTCGACGCCACCGACGCGGTGGCCTGCGCGGCCGTGCGCGAGGCCGGGCTGGTCGCACGCACCGTGGCGCTCGGCCAGCCCGCACTCGCCGGCGCGCTGCTGCAACTGGCTCGGCCGCTCAACCTGATGCAGGTGGTCAGGGCACTGGACCAGGTGGTCGCCGCCAGCACGGCCGCGGCGGAGATCGCCGAGCGCGAGGGCCTGTTCGTCGTCACGCCGGAGAGCGACCCGCCGGCGGCCCCGGACGACGCTCCGGTGCGCCGACGCCGGGGCCTGCACATGGAGCACATCCTGGTCGTCGACGACAGCGAGATCGCGCTGCGTTTCATGGCCACGCACCTGCAGCGCTTCGGCTTCCAGATCCACCTGGCCAAGAGCGGCGAGGAGGCGTTGCGGCGCGTGGCCGAGCGCCGCTTCGCGTTCGTCTTCCTCGACGTGCGCATGGAAGGGCTGGACGGCTTCCAGACCTGCAAGGCCATCAAACGCGCCGACTACCCGCCCGGCCTGGCCGCCCCGACCGTGGTCATGCTGACCTGCCTGGCCGGCCCGGCGGACAAGCTGCGCGCCACGATGGCCGGGGCCGACGCCTACCTCACCAAGCCGCTGCGCGAGGTGGAACTGCTGAAGGTCGTGGGCGAGCGCGAGATCGCGCTGCACGCCTATGCCGAGACGGCCGCTTCCTCGACGATGCGTTGAGCGGAGCGGTCGGAGTGGGGCGGGCTCAGGGGAACCAGATGCGCCACAGCCCGACGATCACATGGCCCCAGATCAGGATGTTCAGGCCGAACATCGTGAACAGCCGCGTGAACGTGAACAGCGTGCGCGCGCGGCTCATGCAGCCGTCTTCGCCCGTGACGACGTACAGGACCAGGAAGAACGCCGAGGGCACGAACGTGCCGACCACGAGGACGGCCATCACCCAGTAGAAGATCGTCATCGCCGGATTATTGCGGCGGCCCGGGCGGGTTCCGGCCCTCGGGAGGTGCCGCAACCGTGCGAGAGTGCGGCTCCCGGCTTCCCGGCAAGGCGTCGGCCTCGCGGTCCGCGCCGGCCAGCAGGCGGCTCGGCTCGATCAGGCCTCAGCCGTGCTCGCGGATCTGCGCATACAGCGCCGCCGCACGCCGCGCCGCCGCTTCCACCTCTTCGAGCAGCGGCGCCACCGGGGGGCCGCCGCGCGCATCGGCAATGTCCATGGCGGCCAGGCTCGCGTTGGTGAGGATGGCCGAGACCACGTCGTCCGACTCGCGCAAGGTGCCACGCGCGGCCAGGCTCAGCGCTTCCTCGAGGTGCACGCGCGCGGCATCGGCACGACGCGTCTCGCGCAGGTCGCCCAGCACGATCACGTGCCCGAGCGGGTATCCCTGCCGGCCGGTCACGACCTCGGCGCGCACGGTCACCGGGATCGGCGGGTCGGTGTCGAGATCGAGCTCGCGCCGCCAGGGCTGCGGGCTCTCGCGCAGGCGCAGTAGTGCGTCCTCGATCTCGGCGCGCTGCACGAACAGCGTGGCGAGCGCGTGCCCGGGCGGGATCGACCGCGGCATCAGCGTGCGCATGGCGTCGTTGCTGAAGATGATGCCGCCTTCGGCATCGCAGACGATCACCGGCTCGCGCGCATCGGCCATCGAGGCGCGGATCTGGGTCAGCTGGTGCTCGGCGATGAGCAGGCGCACCGCCTGCACCTGCACGGCGATGTCGACCAGCGCCACGCCGATGGCGCGGGCGAGTGCCAGTTCGCCCGTCGACCAGGGCATTGCGGTGCCGCGCACGATCTCCGACCACGCGGCGAACGAGCGCCGCGGCGAGAGCTCGAGCGGGTTGTCGTCGACGGTGGGCTTGCTCGGGTCGCCCGCCCAGGTGACCGTGAGCAGCTGTTCCTTGCGCAGCCAGACCAGGTAGTCGGGCCGCGAGGCCGAGAGGCGCACCGCGAGCACGCCACTCGCGGTGGGCGTGAGCGAGCGCAACTCGGGGTGGGTGACACCCAGCGTCGACGTGGCCAGCGGTTCGGTGCCCGGCTGCGCGCGCACCCACTCGAGCAGCGCGCGCAGTTCGGGCGTCGAGGGCACCTCGCCCGCGGTGAGCAGTTCGTCCTCGTGGAAGAGCACGACGCCGGTGGCCTCCAGCGGCTGCAAGAGTGTGCGCGGGTTGCGGAAGAGGGCGTAACGCCAGTCGCCCTCGGTGGAAGTGGCCTCCACCAGGCGCTGCTCGAGCCGGCGCACCATCAGCGCCACCTGCGCGTGAGCGTAGTTCTCGACGGCCGTGATGCGGGTCGAGGCGACTTCGCCGAGCAGTTCGGCGGCGGCGCGCACCGGGTAGCGCAGGCGGCGCACCGAATAGTGGTGCGCGGCGACGAGGCCCCACAGCTGCCCCTCGCGCACGAGCGAGACCGACATCGTCGCCGTCACGCCCATGTTGCGCAGGTACTGCAGATGGATCGGCGACATGCTGCGCAACTGGCACAGCGACATGTCCAGTGGCGCGCCGGTCAGCGGCAGCATCGCAGGGTGCAACGCTGGCGCCGGTGCGTCGACGTCGACGAGCATGCGCACACGGTTCAACAGGTACAGCGCACGCGCGCGCTGCGGGATGTCGCTGGCCGGGTAGTGGTGGCCGAGCAGCGATTCCAGGCGCGCATCGCGCGCCTCGGCGATCACCTTGCCGTGGCCGTCGGGGTCGAAGCGGTAGACCATCACGCGGTCGTAGCCCGTGAGGTCGCGCATCACCTGCGCCAGCGCGTCGCTGAGCACGCCGATCGATGGCGCGGCGCTGATTCGCTGCACCGCCGCGGCCAGCGTGGTCCGCAGCTGGCCCGAGGGCACCTCCAGGCCCTTGGCGACGCCGGGCAGGTCGTCGTCGAGGGGCTCGAGCTCGAGCACGAGGCCACCGTCCGCATGGCGATGCAGCGCGCCCTCGAAGCGGCGCGGCGCGTGTGCCGGCCCCGTGCTGGCCCGCAGCGCCGCCGGCGCCTGCAGGTCGGCCCGTTGCACCAGCGCGCGCACCTGCTCGACGATGTCGCCGCCCAGGCGGGCGAGTGATTCCCCGACCAGTTCCTCGACCGAGCGACGCACCATCGCCTGTGCATTGGCGCTTGCCTGCACCACGGTGAGATCGGGCTCGCGCAGCACGAGCAGCATGCCGTGCGACTGCACCGAACCGGCGAGATGGATCAGCTCACGTTCGCAGTTCGTGAGGTCGGCCTGGCCGAACACGGGGTCGGTGGGCATCGTGGCTCGCCGTGCGCGTGCTGTCTCGAGCGTCTCGTTCGTTCTGCCGGGTGCGGCGCGGATCGTCCTGCGCGCTGTCGCGCCCGGACCTAGTGGGTGGTGCCGGCGCGCGGCGCCGAGGCCATCGACTCGCCACTCTCGTCCAGGCCGAGCTGCTGCAGCCGCGAGCGCAGGCCATTGAGGCTCAGGCCGAGCAGCGCCGCGCACTCGTCGATGCGGCCGGCGCTCAGCGTCCAGGCCCGCTTCACCAGATGGCGCTCGGCCGCCTGTGTCACTTCGGTCATCAGCGACTCCAACGGCGCGGAGCCCAGCCGGCTCGCGGCATCGGCCAGCTCGGTCCACGGCGGCGGTGCCTCGACAGGCCGCGACGCGCCGGGGGAAAGCACCTGCATGACGAAACCCACCGACTCCTGCTCGCCGTCGGTGAGCAGTGCCGCGCTCACGCGCGCAGCCGTGGAAACGGCACCGACGTTGAGGTGCAGCGGCTCGATCTGCGCCATGCCCTGCGTGCGCGCACGCTCCAGCAGGTCGGCCCAGCGGCCATGCTGGTCGCCGGTCAGCTCGGCCAGCGCGAGCCCGCGCAGGTGCGACTCGTCGCCGCGGTCGACGAGGGCCACGAACGCGGGGTTGGCCAGTTGCACGTGTCCCGACGAATCGGTCACCACCACCGCATCGGGCGTCGTCTCGACCATTTGCGCCGCGTGGCGCAGGTCGGCGGCTTCGGCGCCGCCGGACAGTTCGCGCCGCGCGCGCACCAGCAACTGCAGGCGGTCACCCACCCGGAAGGGCGTGGCCGACATCGCGCACGCGCCGCCGTCGGCCAGCGCGCGCACGCGGATCTCCGCCGCCCGGCCACTCGCGGCCGCACCGACAAGCAACTCGGCCACGGCTGCCCGCGCCAGGCGTGGCAGCGCCGAGGTCCACGGCCAGGCCGGGCCTTCACCTAGCCCGTGCCCCTGTGCGGCGCCGGGCCCGGCGCCCGGGAAGAGAGCGCGCGCGGTGTCGTTGCATTCGAGCACCTCGTGGCTCGACGCGTCGAGCACGAGCACGGCGTCGCTGGCCACCTGGAACAGGCGCTGGTAGCGGTTCTCGGTCTCGCGCCTGCGCCAATAGTCGCGCTCGAGGTCCTGTTGCGCGGCCAGAAAGCGTTGCTGGATCGCCACCACGGCGCGCAGGTCGCGGCCCACGGCCACCACCGGGCCCTGCAGGCCCAGGCGGATGGCCGACCAGGCCACCGGGATGTCGTTGCCGCCCGGGCCCGGGTGGTTGATCTCGCGCCGCCGCGCCGCGCCGGTGCCCTGGCGGGCCTCCTCCAGAAGCGACTGCAGCTTGCGTTGCGAGTCGGGCGTGGCCGTGTCCACCCATCGCCGCCCGACCCATCCGGCGAGCGACGGCGACAGCGCCGCGCCGCCGTCGGCGACGCTGCGGATCACGCCTTCGGTGTCGATGACGAGGGCCACGTCACTGGCCACCTGCGCCACCACGGCCGCGAGCGCCGGCGCATGGTCGGACAATGCGTCGAGGTCTTGGGGTGGCTTGTGTTCGGACATGGCGTCGGTCTGACCGTCGTATTGTCGCCCAGGGCCACCTTGTTGGGCCGCTTTCGGCGCTGAAGGTTCCGCCAGTGGTGATGACGCGACTTGCCAAAGTGTCAACTTTGCATGACATTGATAGCCCGCATGACGACCTTGCCACCGGACCATCCGCAGCGCCAGCTTCTGGCCGACGAGGTCCACGCCCGTCCCTTCGAGCCGGTCTCTGTGCCCGCCGTCGCCGGCTACCTGGCGGCGCTGGTGCCCGAGGAGGCGCGCGCTGCCGAGCTGGCCCATCTCGGGCGGCTGGCGCAGCAGTACGGCGCGCCGCCGCCGGGGCCGGCGGAGACGCTCTGGCGTGTTGACTTGGCCGGTTTGCGGCTGAAGTGGGAGCGGCACGGCGAGTTCTCGGGCTATCTCTTCCTCCAACCGCAGGCCGACGAGGCCGAGCGCGGCGCGGCGGCCGCCGCCTGGGACACGTTGCCCAGCGGCTGGCTCGAACGCATCCCCGGCCAGACCATCGTCGCCGTGCGCGTCGACATCCGGGCCGCGTCGGCGGCCGGGCCCGGCGCGGGTGCCGGCCGTGCCGCCGACCCCGAAGAGATCGCGGCCCACTTCGCCGGCCAGACCGTGGTCGGCTCGATGATCGCCAGCGGCGCAGGCTACGCCTACACCGACTTCCGCCTGCGCCCCGAGGGTTTCGTGCGCATGCTGCTGCTGGACGCCGGGCTCAACCCCCGGCAGGCCGGCCGCATGCTGCAGCGGCTGCTCGAGATCGAGGCCTACCGCATGCTGGCGATGCTGGCGCTGCCGATCGCGCGCCGGCAGTCGCCGCGCATCGCCGCCATCGAGAACGCGCTGGCGCAGCTCACCGACGGCATCGCGCGCGACGACGGCCGCGGCGAGGAACTGCTGCACGAGCTCACCCGCCTGGCTGCCGAGGTCGAGAGCGGGCTGGCGGCGAGCCGCTTCCGCTTCGGTGCCTGTCGCGCCTACTCGGAACTCGTCGGCCGGCGCATCGAGGAGTTGCGCGAGTCGCGCATCGAGGGCCTGCAGACCATCGCCGAGTTCATGTCGCGCCGCTTCTCGCCTGCCGTGGCCACCTGCATGAACGTCGAGCAGCGGCTGCATGACCTCTCCGAGCGCGTGTCGCAGGCGAGCTCGCTGCTCGCCACGCGCGTGGGCATCGCACGCGAGAAGCAGAACCAGCAGCTGCTCGCCTCGATGGAGCGGCGGGCGCGCCTGCAGCTGCGCCTGCAGCAGACGGTGGAGGGCCTCAGCGTCGCGGCCATCCTGTACTACGTGATCGGCCTCGTCGCCTACGTGGCGAAGGGCCTGGAGGCGGGCGGGGCGCCGGTGAACGCCTCGCTCGTGGTGCTCGGGGCCGTGCCGGTGGCCGGCGCCGCGGTGCTGTGGGCCCTGCACCGCGCGCGGCGCAAGCTGCGCAACGCGGACCTGTGAACGGAGACCCCTGATGTCACCCCCCTTTCCCTTCACCGCCATCGTCGGCCAGGAGGACATGCGGCGCGCCCTGCTGATCACCGCCGTCGACCCGAGTGTCGGCGGCGTGCTCGTCTTCGGCGACCGCGGCACGGGCAAGTCGACCGCCGTGCGCGCGCTCGCCGCCTTGCTGCCGCCGATGAAGGTGGTGGCGGGCTGCCGCTATGGCTGCGAGCCGGACAGGCCGGCCGGCTTGTGCGAGCGGTGCGAGAACGGCGGCGTCGCCAACGGCGCCATGGGCGGCCCGGCGCGCGTTTCAGTTCGCGCCGCGGGCCACGGGCCGAGCAGTCGCGTGGGCAACGGCATCCCCAAGCGCCTGCCTGTCGCCACCGTCCCCGTGCCCGTGGTCGACCTGCCGCTCGGCGCCACCGAAGACCGTGTTCTCGGCGCGCTCGACCTCGAGCATGCGCTGGCGCAAGGGCAGAAGCGTTTCGAGCCCGGCCTGCTGGCGCGCGCGCACCGCGGCTACCTCTACATCGACGAGGTGAACCTGCTCGACGACCACCTCGTCGACCTGCTCATCGACGCCGCCGCTTCAGGCGAGAACCGCGTCGAGCGCGAGGGCCTCTCGGTACAGCACCCGGCGCGCTTCGTGCTCGTGGGCAGCGGCAACCCGGAGGAGGGCGAGTTGCGACCGCAACTGCTCGACCGTTTCGGCCTCGCGGTGGACGTCAAGACGCCACAGGACCTGGCGCAGCGCGTCGAGGTCGTGCGCCGGCGCGACGCCTTCGAGCGCGACGCCGAGGCCTTCGTCGCCCGCTGGGCCGACGAGGAGGGGCGCGTGCGGCGCCGCCTGCTCGCGGCGCGCCGACGCCTTCCCGGGGTGGAGGTGCCGCCGTCGGCGCTCGAGCGCGCTGCGGGCCTGTGCATCAAGCTGGGCACCGATGGCCTGCGCGGCGAGCTCACGCTCGTGCGCGCCGCGCGCGCCCTGGCCGCCTACGAAGGTGCCGCCGGCGTCACCGACACGCACCTGCGCACGGTGGCCGCGCCGGCGTTGCGCCATCGACTGCGACGCAACCCGCTGGACGACACCGATGCCGGCACGCGCGTGGCGCGGGCGGTCGACGAGTTGTTCGGCGCCGTGGCCGCCTGAGCGACACGCCGTGACAGCCCGCAGGGCCCGCCGTGCAACCTGAAGCGATGCAGCCCGAAGCCCGGCAAGCCGCAGCGGTGCGTCCGCGCGGCGCTTCGCCGACTGCGGCTTGGCCGCTCGACGTGTCGTCCGGAGGGCTGCCGGGAGTGGCGCCCGATGCGACGTTCGAAGCGGCCACGCTCGCCGCCATCCGGCCGCTGGCACTGCGTGCCGCGGCGCTCTTCGCCCTCGACCCACTGGCGCTGGGCGGCCTGCGCCTGCGGGGCGGTGCCGGGCCGGCACGCGACGCCTGGCTGGCGGCGCTGCGCCGGCTGTTGCCGGACTCCATGCCCTGGCAACGCCTGCCGGTCTCGATCGAGGAAGACCGGCTGCTGGGCGGCCTCGACCTGGCGGCGAGCCTGGCGGCGCGCCGCAGCGTGCTCCATCGCGGCCTGCTGGCGCAGTGCCATGGCGGTGTGCTCGTGGCGCCGATGGCCGAGCGGCTGCCGGGGCGCACCACGGCGGCCTTGGCCGCGGTGCTCGACCGGCGCGAGCTGATCGTCGAACGCGAGGGTTTCGGCGAGCGGCAGCCGGCGCACCTGGCCGTCATCGCGTTCGACGAGGCCTTGCCCGAAGACGAACCCTTCGCACCAGCCCTGGCCGACCGGCTCGGGTTGGACGTGGCCTTGCGCGAAGAGGGTGGTGTCGGTGAGGGCCGTGAGGGCAATGAAGGCGAAGGACGACTGGATCCGACCGACGCCGACGACCTCGACTTCGAATGGCCCGATGCCTCGGCCCTGCGGCAGGCACGTGAGCGGCTCCCTTCCGTCGCCGTGCCCGATGCGGTGCTGGAGGCGCTTTGCCAGGCGACGCTGGCGCTCGGCATCGACTCCGCGCGCGCGCCCTGGTGGGCACTGCAGGTGGCTCGCATGAGCGCGGCGATGGCCGGCCGCGAGCGCGCCGACGAGGCCGATGCGCGCCTGGCGGCGCGTCTCGTGCTGGCACCCCGGGCCACGCGCCTGCCCGCGCCGCCGGCCACGGACGAGGATGCCTCGCCCGAAGCGCCTCCGCCCGAGCCCGAACGAGCCGAGCCGCCCCAGAGCGAGGCCGACGTGGACCAGCACACGGCGCCGCCGGATCCTTCCG
>JAEUPE010000065.1 GCA_016790435.1 Rubrivivax sp.
CGCGGCCCTCGAGCAGGCGGCTCTTGCACGAGCCGCAGGCGCCGTCGCGGCAGCCGTAGGGCAGGCCGATGCCCTGGCGGATGGCCGCGGGCAGGATGGCTTCGTCGCGCTCGACCGTGAAGGGGCGCGCGGCGGGTTGCAGGGTGACGTTGAAGGTCATGATGCGGCGCGGGCGGGCCGCGCGGGCCGTGGAATGGGCCTGGGTTCAGGCCGAGTCCAGGCAACACGCGATGATATGCAAGCCCCGGAGCTGACCCGACCACGACGATGCATGCCAGACCCTGTTCACCCGTTGCGCGCCCGCGCCTGCTGATCGTCGGCTGCGGCGATGTCGGCACGCGCATCCTGCCGCTCGTGCGCGCGGCCTGGTCGGTGCGCGTGCTGACCTCGTCGCCGCAACGCGCTGCGACGCTGCGGGCGGCCGGTGCCGTGCCGCTGATCGGCGACCTCGACCAGCCGCACACCCTTTGGCGCCTCGGCGCGCTCGCCGATGCCGTGCTGCACCTGGCGCCGCCCCAAGCCGCGGGCATCGAGGACCGGCGCACACGCGCACTCGTGCGGGCACTGGCTCGGCAGGGCGCGGTCCGCCGCTTCGTCTACGTCAGCACGACCGGCGTCTATGGTGATGCGGGTGGGGCGCGCTTCGACGAGGCACGGCCGGTGGCGCCCTTCAACGATCGCGCGAGGCGCCGTGTCGACGCCGAGCGGTGGCTGCGTGCCTGGGCGCGGTCAGCCGGTGTGCGCCTGAGCATCCTGCGTGCGCCGGGCATCTACGCCAGCGACCGCGAGGGTGGCCACCCTCGCGAGCGGCTGCAACGGGGCGCCCCGGTGCTGGCCCGCGAGGACGATGTCTACAGCAACCACATCCACGCTGACGACCTGGCGCGCGCCTGCGTCGCGGCGCTGTACCGTGCGTCACCGCAGCGCGTGTTCAACGCCTGCGACGACAGTGAAATGCTCGTCGGCGACTACTACGACCTGGCGGCGGACCTGTGCGGACTGCCCCGGCCACCACGAATCACGCGCGCCGAAGCCGAGATCCGGCTCAGCGCGCAGCAGATGAGCTTCCTGTCCGAGTCGCGGCGCCTGGACAACCGGCGCCTGCGCGAGGAGCTGCGTCTGCGCCTTCGCTACCCGACGGTGCGAGAGGGGTTGATGCGGGGCTAGTGGCCGCGTCGACGAGCGGGGCGGAGCGGTCAGACGCCTTCGGCGCGGCGCAGGGTCTTCGCCCGATCGACCGTCTGCACGACGACGCGCTGCGGTCGCCCATCGCGCAGGATTTCCAGCGTCACCGCGCGCTCGGGCGTGCCGCCGGCCCACAACGCGTGATAGAGCTGCGCCAGGCCGGCGACGGCCTCGCCGTCGATGCGCATGATGCGATCGCCCGCCTGCAGGCCGGCCACGTCGGCCGGGCTGTCGTCGCTGACCTTCATGACCCGCACCTCGCCGCTGCGCTCGACGCAATTCAGGCCCATCCAGGCACGCGTGCTGGCGCGCGAGGCGCCGCGCTCGCGCAACTCGGCGAGGATGGGCTTGAGCAGGTCCACCGGCACGAACATGTTGCCCGGCGAGCGCCCGGCCTCGGCGCCGGCGGCATCGTTGACGAAGAGCGAACCGATGCCGATGAGCTCGCCGCGCCCGTTGAAGAGCCCGGCGCCGCTGTGGTCGCGACGCGGTGGCGCGGTGAAGAGCGCGTCGTCGATGTGGTATTCCCAGTAGCCGGAGAACGCGCGGCGCGAGAGCAGTCGCGCGACGCTGACGGTGCCGTCGTCGCCGCCGCTGGCCACCATGAGGGGTTCGTCGCGCGTGGCGGCCGACGACGTGCCGAAGGGCACGGGTTCGATGCGCAGGGGCGCCAGCGCCTGCACCAGACCGAAGCCGGTGGCGAGGTCGTAGGCAACGACCCGGGCCGGGACGCGGCGCCCATCGTCGGGACGGATTTCCACGCTTTCCGCCTCGAGCACGAGGTAGCCGATGGTGAGCACGAGGCCGTCGGCGCTGATGACGACGCCGGAGCCCTCGCGTGCGCGCCCGAGTGTGCTCGCCGACCGGGCTCCTTCGACGGCCGTGGCCTGGATGCCGACGACGGCATCGCTGGCACGCGCCAGCGCCTTGCTCTGCGCCTCGATCGCCGTCACCGGCGTGCCGGCTGGCTTGCCCGTCTGTGCCCGGACCGCGGTGACGGCCAGCGCGCCCGTGAACACCACCAGCGTCGCGAGCATCGCTTGCGCGAGACGCAGCGCAAGGGCTGCGCGATGCACCTGCATCGCGGCCGCGCCGCGCAAGGAACCCTGCTTCATCGTCGCGCGCCCCCTTCGATGACCATGGGCGCAAGCATGCGCGCATGCCCGGGGGATGGCAACGGGTTGCCGCCTCGGGTCCGAGGGGGATTTGCAAGAAACTGCTGTGGTGCTTTGCGCGCTTCGTGTCGGCTGGGCCGCGCGCCGCCCTTGGCCGCGCACCGCCTACCGGCGGGCCACTAGCGCCGCCGGAAGGGGGACTGCCCTCGCCAGTAGCGGATCATGAAGAAGCCACCCACCATGCCGCCCAGGTGCGCGAAGTGCGCGACGCCACGCGCACCGGACAAACCCAGCACGAGTTCGAGCACGCCGAAGACGATGACGAAGGTGCGCGCCTTCATCGGGATGGGCGGGAACAGCGGCATGATCACCCGGTTGGGGAACAGCATGCCGTAGGCCAGCAGCAGGGCGAAGAGCCCGCCCGAGGCGCCAACCGTCGGGTCGCGCCAGCCCATCACCATGGACACGAGCAACTGCGCCATGGCCGCCGCCAGCACGCCGGCAAGCAGGAACGCGAGGTAGCGGCGCGGGCCCCACAGCCGTTCGAGCTCGGAGCCGAACATCCACAGGCCGAGCATGTTGAAGAAGAGGTGGAAACCGTCGCCATGAAGGAAGGCGTAGGTCAGCAGCTGCCAGGGCCAGAACAGGCCGCTCGACAGCGGGAAGAGCGCGAACGGACGCACCAGCGGCACGAGCTGGTCGAGGCAGAACATGGCCACGCACACGAGCAGCAGCGTCTTGGTGGCGGGCGGCATGTGCGGCATGGCGGGCGGCTGGGTCGACGGCGCGTGGGGCGGTCCCGGCGCGTTGGGGGTTGGGAGCGTTCTTGGAGAGCAGGCGCGGTCGTCGGCGCCCTGGAGCCTGATCTGGTGCCCGCGGCCAGACTCGAACTGGCACGCCTTGCGGCGGCGGATTTTGAGTCCGCTACGTCTACCGATTTCGTCACGCGGGCCACCGCTCGCCCCCCACCCTGTGCTCGCCAGGTTGGAGGGACCGCGAAAGCGGCGCGGATTATCACATGCGGGTCTGGCGTCTCCCGGCCGTGCCCGACACGGCATGGCCGGTCACTCCCGTCGCCTTCTCCCTCGGCCCGGGGGCGCCGTCTCGCGCTGCCACAATGCCGCAGCGCTAGGAGCCAAGGATGCCTGATCCCGCCTGGAAGACCCTCGAAGATGCCATTGGCGGCACACCGCTGGTGCGGTTGCAGCGTCTGCCCGGTTCTCACGGTTCGGCGCGTGGCAATGTCATCCTCGGCAAGCTGGAGGGCAACAACCCGGCCGGTTCGGTGAAAGACCGCCCGGCCATCAGCATGATCCGCCGCGCTGAGGAGCGCGGTGACATCTGCCCCGGCGACACGCTCATCGAGGCCACCTCGGGCAACACGGGCATCGCGCTGGCGATGGCGGCGGCCATCCGCGGCTACCGCATGGTGCTGATCATGCCCGAGGACCTCTCGATCGAGCGCGCGCAGACGATGAAGGCCTTCGGCGCCGAGCTCATCCTCACGCCCAAGAGTGGCGGCATGGAGTACGCGCGCGATCTGGCGGAACAGATGCAACGTGACGGCAAGGGCCGCGTGCTCGACCAGTTCGCCAACGCCGACAACCCGCGAGTTCACTACGAAACCACCGGCCCCGAGATCTGGGCCGACACCGGCGGGCGTGTGACGCACTTCGTCAGCGCCATGGGCACCACCGGCACGATCACCGGGGTTTCGCGCTTCCTGAAGGAGATGAACCCGGCCGTGCGCATCGTCGGCGTGCAGCCGGCCGAGGGCTCGCGCATCCCGGGCATCCGCAAGTGGCCGCAAGCCTACTTGCCGAAGATCTACGACCCGAGCCAGGTCGACGAGCTCGTGCTCGTGAGCCAGGCCGGCGCCGAGGACTTGGCGCGCCGCCTGGCGCGCGAAGAAGGCCTCTTCGCGGGCATTTCCGCCGCCGGCGCCTGCTGGGTGGCCTTGCAGATCGCCGCCACGGTGCGCGACGCGGTCATCGTCTTCGTGGTGTGCGACCGCGGCGACCGCTACCTCTCGACCGGCGTTTTCCCGGCCTGAACGCGGGGTCTGCGGATGAGTGCCGGTTACAAGTTCTGCCCGAGTTGCGCCACGGCGCTCGCGGCCATCGAAGCCGAGGAGGACGGCGGGCCGAAGAGCCGCCTGCGCTGCCCGGCCTGCCGGTGGACGCACTGGAACAACCCGACGCCCGTGCTGGCCGCCATCATCGAGTGCACGGACCGCGAAGGGCGCGTGCTGCTGGCGCGCAATGCGGCCTGGCCGGGGCGCATGTTCGCGCTCATCACCGGTTTCATGGAGGCGGGCGAGACGCCGGAGGAAGGCATCCGCCGCGAGGTGGCCGAGGAGACCTCGCTCGAAGTGCACGCGCTCGAGCTCGTCGGCGTGTACGACTTCCAGCGCATGAACCAGGTCATCGTCGCCTACCACGCGCAGGCGCGCGGCGAGATCCGCCTTTCACCTGAACTGGCCGAATACAAGCTCTTCGCGCCGGCCGACATCCGCTGCTGGCGCGCCGGCACCGGCATGGCGCTGGCCAAGTGGCTGCGTTCGCGCGGGCACGAGCCGAGCTTCATCGACCTCTAGAATGGCGCCACCATGCCTGCAGCCGAACCACGCGAGCTCGATACCCGGGGCCTGAACTGCCCCCTGCCGATCCTGAAGGCCAAGAAGGCCTTGGCGGAGATGGGCAGCGGCGACGTCCTGCGAGTGGTCAGTACCGACCCGGGGTCGGTGCGCGACTTCCAGGCTTTCGCTCGCCAGACCGGCAACGACCTCATCGGCCAGACCAACGCCGGCGGCGAGTTCATCCACATGCTGCGCCGGCGCTAGCCGCGCCTGGCATTCGGCGGTGGCTCGGTTGCTTCAGGCAGCCGCCGTCAGGCGCTCCAACTGTT
Organism: Rubrivivax sp.; assembly: GCA_016790435.1. Classification (GTDB taxonomy): domain Bacteria; phylum Pseudomonadota; class Gammaproteobacteria; order Burkholderiales; family Burkholderiaceae_C; genus Rubrivivax. The sequence goes on from JAEUPE010000065.1 coordinate 5,208, forward strand.
CCTGAAGTCGCGCCACAGCGGCGCGGTGATCGGCCATGCGCCCACGCTCCTGCTCGACGACGGCCGCGGGGGCGCGCTGCACGAAGCTGGCGTTGTTCAATTTGGCCTCGGCCTTGGCGATCTCGCCCTGAAGTCGCGCCACCTCCTTGGCGAGGCGGGAGGTTTCGGCGGCGACGTCGATACGCACCTCGAGCGCCAGCCGGATGTCGCCGACCATGGCCACCGGTGCGGCCTGCGTCGCGGCGGCAAATGCGCCGGCATCCGGCTGCCGGCGCACTTCGGCCAGTCGGGCCAGCGCCATCAGGATGGGTGATGCCGCCTCGACATAGGCCTCGTCGCCGAGCGTGAGCAGCGGCACCCGCTCGCCCGGATTGAGGCCCATCTCGCTGCGCAAGCGCCGCACCTCGAGCATCAGGGCCTTGAGCCGGCCGACCCAGGCGTCGGCGGCGGGGTCCACCTTCTCGAGCTGGGCGACAGGGTAGGGCGCGGTGACGATGCTCGAGTGGCTCGCCTCGCCCACAGGCTTGCGGTCGGCCACGGGCGCCACGTGCTCCCAGAGCTCCGCGGTGATGAACGGCGAAATCGGGTGGAGCAGGCGCAGCACCGTCTCGAGCGTGCGGATGAGCGTGCGGCGCGTGCCGCGCTGCGCGGCCTCCGAACCGCTCTTGGCCGCCTCGGCGAGCTGAACCTTGGCGATCTCGAGGTACCAGTCGCAGTACTCGTCCCACACGAACGAGTAGATGGCGTTGGCCACGTTGTCGAGCCGGTACTCGGCAAAGGCCTGCGCCACCGCGGCCTCGACGCGCTGCAGTTCGCCGGTGATCCAGCGGTCGGCCAACGAGAACGACAGGTAGCCGTGGAACGGGCCGGCCGGCTGGAGCGTGCGACCGTCATCACCGACGACGGGTGGCGCGCATTCGGCCTTCGTGTGTTCCTTCAGCCCGCAGTCCTTGCCCTCGCAGTTCATGAGCACGAACTTGGTGGCGTTCCAGAGCTTGTTGCAGAAGTTGCGGTAGCCCTCGCAGCGCTTGGTGTCGAAGTTGATGTTGCGCCCGAGCGAGGCGTAGCTCGCCATCGTGAAGCGCAACGCGTCGGCGCCGAAGGCCGGGATGCCCTGCGGGAACTCCTTCTCGGTGTCCTTTCGCACGCGCGGCGCGGTCTCCGGCTTGCGCAGGCCGCTGGTGCGCTTGTCCAGCAACGGCGCCAATTCGATGCCGTCGATGAGGTCGACCGGGTCGAGCACGTTGCCCTCGCTCTTGCTCATCTTGTGGCCATGCGCGTCGCGCACCAGGCCGTGGATGTAGACGTCGCGGAAGGGCACCTGGCCGGTGAAGTGCTTCGTCATCATGATCATCCGGGCGACCCAGAAGAAGATGATGTCGAAGCCGGTGACGAGCACCGTGCTCGGCAGGAAGAGCTGCTGCTCGAGCGCCGCGCGGCCCGTGGTGTCGGGCCAGCCGAGCGTGGAGAAGGGCACCAGCGCCGAGCTGAACCATGTGTCGAGCACGTCCTCGTCGCGCGTCAGCGGGCCGGTGTAGCCCGCCTTCGCGGCGCGGCTGCGCGCCTCTTCCTCGCTGCGGCCGACGAAGATCTCGCCGCCCGAGCCGAACCAGGCCGGGATCTGGTGGCCCCACCAGAGCTGGCGGCTGATGCACCAGTCCTGGATGTTGTTCATCCAGTGGTTGTAGGTGTTGACCCATTGCTCGGGCACGAAGCGCACCTGGCCGCTCTGCACGGCCTCGATGGCGCCTTGGGCGATGCTCTGGCCGTCGGCGCCGGGCTTGGACATGGCCACGAACCACTGGTGCGTCAGCATCGGCTCGACCACCTGGCCGGTGCGGGCGCAACGCGGCACGGTGAGGCGGTGCTTCTTCGTTTCGGCCAGCAGGCCCAACGCGTCGAGGTCGGCGACGATCTTCTTGCGCGCCACGAAACGGTCCAGGCCACGGTAGGCGGCCGGTGCGTTGTCGTTGAGCGTCGCGTCGAGCGTGAGTACCACGATCATCGGCAGGCCGTGCCGCTGGCCGACCGCGTAGTCGTTGTGGTCGTGCGCCGGCGTCACCTTCACGGCGCCCGTGCCGAATTCGCGGTCGACGTGTTCGTCGGCGACGATCGGAATCAGGCGCTCCGTCAGCGGCAGGCGTACGCGGCGGCCCACCAGCGCGGCATAGCGCTCGTCCTCGGGGTGCACCATCACCGCGGTGTCGCCGAGCATCGTCTCGGGCCGCGTGGTGGCCACGGTGACGTGGCTCGGCACTCCGTCGGTCCCGTCATCGAGCGGATAGCGGATGTGCCAGAGGAAGCCGTCCTCCTCCTCGCTCTCCACCTCGAGGTCGGAGACCGCGCTCTTGAGCTGCGGGTCCCAGCTCACCAGGCGCTGGCCGCGGTAGATGAGGCCCTCGTCGTGCAGCCGCACGAAGGTCTCGGTGACGATGGTCGAGAGCCGCTCGTCCATCGTGAAGTACTCGCGCGACCAGTCGACGCTCGCGCCCATGCGGCGCATCTGGTTCGTGATCGTGGCGCCCGAGGCGGCCTTCCACTCCCAGACACGGGCGACGAAGTTCTTGCGCCCGAGGTCGTGGCGCGACTGGCCGGCCTCCTGCAACTGGCGCTCGACGACGATCTGCGTCGCAATGCCGGCGTGGTCGGTGCCCGGCAGCCACAGCGCGTTGTGGCCGCGCATGCGGTGGTAGCGCGTCAGCGCGTCCATGATGGTCTGGTTGAACGCGTGGCCCATGTGCAGCGTGCCGGTCACGTTGGGCGGCGGCAGCTGGATGCTGAAGGAAGGCTTCGCCGGGTCCAGCGTCGGCGCGAAGACGCCGGCCCCGCTCCAGACCTCGCCCCATCGGGCCTCGATGGCGGCTGGTTCGAAGGACTTGGCGAGTTCGGTGGTCATGTGCGGAGGGGATAGGAAGGGCGCGGTGTCACAAGCAGACACCCACGTCGGAGGGTGTCAACGCAATCATGCCGAGAGGAGTTTCGATTGTAGGTCCGGCCCCTCGCCGAACCAATTGCCGAACGCTCTTGCCGCATCCCATCGCCGGCCCGGTCCGGCCCTGGTGCACAGTCAGGCCCGACCCCCTTCGTTCACTTGGAGATCTGCCCATGCCCAGCCCCGCCGCGCGCAAAGCCCACCATCCCCTGCGCCGGCTCTCGGGGCGCCTGCTGGTGCTCGGCGCTGCGGCGGTCATTGCCGCCTGCGGCGGCAATGGCTACGACGACGACGGCTGCTCGCAACCGGCGCAGAAGGACTGGGTCGGCAGCTTCATGAACGACTGGTACTTTTGGTACCGCCTCTCGCCGCGGCCGAATCCGGGCTCGTTTGCCGACGCGCTCGACTACTACGACGCACTGCTCTACACCGGCACGGACCCCGCCTTCCCGGCCGACCGCTTCAGCCGCAGCGAGAGCACCGAGAGCTTCAACCGCTTCTTCGGCGACGGCGCCACCATGGGCTACGGCGTGGCCGTCAACGGCTTCGAGGTGCAGGCCGGGCAGCCGCTGTACGTGCGCTACGTGGAGCCGGCCAGCGACGCGGCGGTCAAGGGCGTCGTCCGGGGCGACGAGGTCGTGTCGGCAAACGGGCGCACGGCCGCCGAGCTGATCGTGGCCAACGACTACTCGGTGCTGACGGCCGCGAACGCGGGTGATCGCCTGACGCTGCAACTTCGTCGCAACGGCGTCACGCACACCGTGGTCGTCGAGGCCAAGGTCCACAACCTCACGCCGGTGAGCGGCGCGCGCGTGGTGTCGACGCCGAACGGACGCCTGATGGGTTACCTGATGGTGAAGGACATGGTCGCGCAGGCCGACGCCGGCCTCGACAGTGCCTTTGCCCTCTTCCGCAGCCAGAACGTGCAGGACCTGGTCGTGGACCTGCGCTACAACGGTGGCGGACTGGTCTCCATCGGCGGTGCGTTGGCCTCGTACATCGCCGGCACGCGGGGTTTCTCGGGCGCCACGCCGCGCACCTATGCCGCGCTGCTCTACAACGACAAGCGCGCCGCGGCCAACAACCAGAACTTCCGCTTCGAGAGCCGCGGCAACGCGCTCGGCCTCGCGCGTGTCTACGTGCTCGCAGGGCCGCGCACGGCGTCGGCCAGCGAACAGGTCATCAACGGCCTGCTCGGCGTGGGCGTGCAGGTGGTCACCGTGGGCGACACCACCTTTGGCAAGCCCGTCGGTTCGCTGCCGGCCGGCTACTGCGGCACCACCTACAGCGCCGTGAACTTCGAGTCGACCAACGCGCTCAACCAGGGTCGGTTCTTCGACGGGTTCGACGCCACCTGCCCGGTCCCGGAGGACTTCACGCGCGCCACCGGCGCCGTGGACGACCCGCTCCTCGTGAGCGCGGCGCACCACGCTGACAATGGGGCCTGCCCTGCTTTGGTGGCGTCGTCGAAGCCGGCGCTGACGCGCGCCGAGAAGACCGCGAAGCGGCGCGCCTGGACTCTCGACGAGCGCGAAGCGATGGTGCCTCGCTGAGGCCGGTGCCAGCCGCAGGGCGCGGCGCGCAAGGTGGTCGCTGCATGACGCCGCCGCCTGCGCCCCCCGCGTGCGCGCAGGCGGGCCCCCTCACATGAAGAGGTGCTCGCCGGCGTTCTCGCCGCCGAGGATCACGTAGTTCACCTTCTTCAGATCGGCCAGCCCGCGGCCGCCAGCGTAGCTGATGGAGCTCTGCAGGTCTTCGCGCATCTCGCGCAGCGTCTCGGCGAGCGTGCCCTTGATGGGTTCGAGGATGCGCTTGCCCTCGACGTGCTTGTATTCGCCCTTGTTGAAGTCGCTGGCCGAGCCGTAGTACTCCTTGTACCGCTTGCCGTCGACCTCGACCGTCTGGCCCGGGCTTTCCTCGTGGCCGGCGAAGAGCGAGCCGACCATCACCATGGCAGCGCCGAAGCGCACGCTCTTGGCGATGTCGCCATGGTGGCGAATGCCGCCGTCGGCAATGATGGGCTTGGTCGCCACCCGCGCGCACCACTTCAATGCCGACAGCTGCCAGCCGCCCGTGCCGAAGCCCGTCTTGAGCTTGGTGATGCACACCTTGCCCGGGCCCACGCCGACCTTGGTGGCGTCGGCGCCCCAGTTCTCGAGGTCGATCACGGCCTCCGGCGTGGCCACGTTGCCGGCGATCACGAACGTGGACGGCAGCCGCTTCTTGATGTGCTCGATGGTCTTGCGCACGCTTTCGGCGTGGCCGTGCGCGATGTCGATCGTGATGTAGTCGGCGCCCACGCCCTCAGCGGCCAGGCGGTCGATCACGTCGAAGTCCTGGGCCTTCACGCCGGAGCTGATCGACACGAAGAGGCCCTTGGCGCGCATCTGCCGCGCGAAGGCCACGTTGTCGAGGTCGAAGCGGTGCATCACGTAGAAGTGCCCGCTGCCGGCCAGGAATTCGGCGATCGGCGCGTCCAGCACCGTCTTCATGTTCGACGGCACCACCGGCAGCACGAAGCGCCGGCCGCCGAACTCGACCGAGGGGTCGCATTCGCTGCGGCTTTCCACGCGGCACTTGCGTGGCAGCAGCAGGATGTTGTCGTAGTCGAAGATTTCCACGGCGGCGCCCCGGCACAAGAACGAACCGGGTGCAAGCAGCAGGAAGCCGCTTGCACCCGGTGCCGAATTCTACCCGGGGTGCTCAAGGCCAGCGCTCTAGCGGCCGATATCTCGAATCGGAACACCCATGGCTCCGCTCACCCTCCTGCCCCAGGACGACCGCCCGCCAGACGACGCTTCGCCGGGCCGCTGGCGTGACCGGCTGGGCGCCTGGTTGGCCAACTCGCTCACGGGTGGCCGCAGCCGCGCGCGGGACCGCCGCCTCGAAGCGACAGAGCGGCGCCTGCGACTGGCCGAGGGCCGGCTGCAGACGCTGTTCGCGAGCAGCGACGATGCCTTGCTGCTTTGCGATGCAGGCGGCCAGGTGATGGCCTGCAACGACGCGGCCTGCCGCCTGATGCAGCGGTCCGCCGCGGAGCTGATCGGCACGGCCTGCCGCAGCCACGTCGAGCAGCCGCCCGCCCAGGACGGCAGCACGGCGTTACGCAACGGCGAGGCCGTGGTGCACCGCGAGCATGGCGAGGTGCCGATCGAGATTCAGTTCGTGCAATTGCCCGGCGCGGCCGTGCCGGATGGCGACTGGCTCGTGCGCCTGCGCGACATCAGCGACCGCCGTGAGGCGCAGGACCGCCTCGTGCAGCTGGCCAACTACGACAGCCTGACGGGGCTGCCCAACCGCTCGCTCTTCCGCAGCCGCCTGGAGCGCGCCATGCAGCGGGCCCGGCGCAGCGGCCGCTCGTTGGCGCTGATGTTCCTGGACCTCGATCGCTTCAAGATCGTCAACGACAGCCTGGGCCACGAGGCCGGCGACCGGCTGCTGCAGCACGTGGCCTCGGTGCTGACTGGCAGCCTGCGCAAGGTCGATTCGGTGTCCCGCGTCACGGAGGAAGGTCCGTTCACGATCTCGCGGCTGGGCGGCGACGAGTTCACCGTCATTGCCGAGGGCATCGGCGGTGCCGACGACGCTGCGTTGATCGCGCAGCGCCTTCTCGACGCGCTCAACACGCCGTTCCTCCTCGGCGAGGAGGAGGTCGTGGTCTCGGTCAGCATCGGCATCTCGATGTTCCCGACCGACGACGTGGACCTCGACCGGCTTGTGCGCCACACCGACATGGCGATGTACCGCGCCAAGTCGCTCGGCCGCGGCGTCTACTGCTTCTTCAGCGATGATCTCAATGCGGCAGTGACGGCGCGGCTGTCGCTCGAGGTGGCACTGCGTCGCGCCGTCGAGCGCGACGAATTCCTGCTGCACTACCAGCCGAAGGCGCGCCTGTCCGACGGCATCGTCACCGGTGTCGAAGCCCTGCTGCGCTGGCACTCGCCAGGGCGCGGCATGGTGCCGCCCGACCGGTTCATCGGCGTGCTCGAAGACACGGGGCTTGTCCTGCCCGTGGGCGCGTGGGTCATCCGCACCGCCTGCGCGCAGGTCGCCGCGTGGGACACGATGGGCCTGCCGCCGCTGCGCATGGCCATCAACCTCTCGGCGCGGCAGGTGCGGCACGCCCACCTGGCCGCGCTCGTCGAGGACACGCTGCGCGAGTACGGCATCGCGCCCGAACGCATGGACATCGAGCTGACCGAATCGATGCTGATGGAGGACAACGAGGCGACGCGCGGACTGCTCGCTGACTTCGCACGCATCGGCGTGCGCATCGCGCTCGACGACTTCGTCACCGGGCACTCGTCGCTGTCTTACCTGAAGCGCTTCAACGTCAACACGCTCAAGGTCGACCGCTCCTTCGTGAGCGCGCTGCCCGACAGCAGCGAAGACAGGGCGATCGCGCAGGCGGTGATCGTCATGGCGCGCAGCCTCGGCATGACCACCGTCGCCGAGGGCGTGGAGACCGCCGCGCAACTGGAGGCGTTGCGCGAGATGGGCTGCGACGAGGTGCAGGGCTACCTCATCGGTCGCCCGCAGCCGGGCGAGGCCGTGGCACCGTGGCTGTCCGAACGGCTGCATCGGGAGCACTTGCGACGGCTCTCGCTGGCGTCTGCCGACGAGGCCGCGGTCTCCCGCATCGACATCGAAACCGACATCGACACCGGCTTCGCAAGCGATGCGTCAATCGGTGCCGAAGGGGCCGATGGCCCGGTCGTGCGCACGCTGACGCTGTGGAACGTGGCGCCCTCCCTAGAATCGGCCCATGCAAGAGATCCCGCCTCCGCTCGGGCGCCCCGACCCGCTGCCGGCGGTGGGGGCACCGGACACGACCGGCCTGCTGCACCGGCTGCTGCAGGGGTTGAACCCGGAGCAGCTCGCGGCGGTGACCCTGCCGGCCCAGCCGGCACTGATCCTGGCCGGCGCCGGCTCGGGCAAGACCCGCGTGCTGACGACGCGCATTGCCTGGCTGCTGCAGACCGGGCGCACGAGCCCGGCGCAGATCCTGGCCGTGACCTTCACCAACAAGGCGGCCAAGGAGATGCTCGGCCGCCTGCAGGCGATGCTGCCGGTGAACGTGCGCGGCATGTGGATCGGCACCTTCCACGGCCTGTGCAACCGCTTCCTGCGCGCGCATTGGAAGCTGGCCGGCCTGCCGCAGTCGTTCCAGATCCTCGACGCCCAGGACACCGTCGCCGCCGTCAAACGCGTCGTCAAGTCGCTGAATCTCGATGAGGAGCGCTTCCCGCCCAAGCAGGCGGCTTGGTTCGTTGCCGGGCAGAAGGAAGAGGGGCTGAGGCCGCGTGACATCGACGCGCCCGACCCGCACACGCGCAAGCTCGTCGAGGTCTACCAAGCATACGAGGACCAGTGCCAACGCGAAGGCGTGGTCGACTTCGCGGAGCTGCTGCTGCGCACCTACGAGCTGCTACGCGACAACGATCCGCTGCGCGAGCACTACCGCCGGCGGTTTGCGCACCTGCTGGTCGACGAGTTCCAGGACACGAACAAGCTGCAGTACGCGTGGTTGAAGATGCTCGCGCCACCGGCCGGCGCGTCGGCGCCGGGCCTGCCGCCGCAGTCGGTGTTCGCCGTCGGCGACGACGACCAGAGCATCTACGCCTTCCGCGGCGCCCGCGTGGGCAACATGGCCGACTTCGAGCGCGAGTACCGGGTCGAGCGCGTCATCAAGCTCGAGCAGAACTACCGCTCCGGCGGCCACATCCTCGACACGGCCAACGTGCTCATCGCCCACAACGAGCGGCGCCTGGGCAAGAACCTGCGCACCGACGCCGGGGCCGGCGAGCCGGTGCGCGTGCGCGAATCGGTGAGCGACTACGCCGAGGCGCAGTGGGTGCTGGAGGAGCTGCAGCAACTGCACCGCAGCGGCCTGGCGCGCTCCGAGATGGCCCTGCTGTACCGCAGCAATGCGCAAAGCCGCGTGCTCGAAAGCGCGCTCTTCAATGCCGGCATCCCCTACCGCGTGTACGGTGGCTTGCGCTTCTTCGAGCGCGCCGAGGTCAAGCACGCGCTGGCCTACCTGCGGCTGCTCGAGAACGGCGACGACGACACCAGCTTCCTGCGCGTCGTCAACTTCCCGGCGCGCGGCATCGGCGCGCGCAGCATCGAGCAGCTGCAGGACGCGGCCCGGGCCAGCGGCCGCAGCCTGGCGCAGAGCGTCGGTGCGGTGGCCGGCAAGGCCGGCGGCAACCTGCAGCAGTTCATGCGCCTCATCGAGTCCATGCGCGAGGCGACGCGCGGCCTCACGCTGCGCGAGATCATCGAGCACATGCTCGAGCATTCGGGCCTGATCGAGTTCTACAAGACCGACAAGGAAGGCGCCGACCGCATCGAGAACCTGGAGGAACTCGTCAACGCGGCCGAGAGCTTCGTCATGCAGGAGGGCTTCGGCAAGGACGCCGTGGCGTTGCCGGTCGACGAGCAGGCGCAGAGCCCCGAGGCCGCGCCGGACGCCGACACCGGCGAGATCCAGAGCCCGCTCGCGGCGTTCCTGACCCACGCCGCGCTCGAGGCCGGCGACAACCAGGCGCAGGCCGGGCAGGACGCCGTGCAGCTCATGACCGTGCACTCGGCCAAGGGGCTGGAGTTCGACGCCGTCTTCATCTCCGGGCTGGAGGAGGGGCTCTTCCCGCACGAAAACTCGCTGTCCGACGGCGATGGCCTCGAGGAGGAGCGGCGGCTCATGTACGTGGCCATCACGCGCGCACGCAAGCGGCTGTACCTCAGCTTCAGCCAGACACGCATGCTGCACGGCCAGACCCGCTACAACGTGAAGAGCCGCTTCCTCGAGGAGTTGCCCGAGGGTGCCCTGCGCTGGCTGACGCCGCGCCAGGCCGGCTTCGGCTCAGGCTATGCGCGTGAGTACCAGCAGGCGTGGAACCGCGGCAGCGGCTTGTCGGGCATCGTCGGCGCCGGGCGCGTCGAGCCACCGGCCTGGGCGCCGCCACCGGCGCCCATGGCGCGCTCGGCTGCCGGCGGGGCGTCGGCCGGCTCGTCGGGGGCTGGCCTGCGCATTGGCCAGACGGTGTTCCACAACAAGTTTGGCGAGGGAGTCATCACCACGCTCGAGGGCCGCGGTCCGGACGCGCGTGCGCAGGTGCAGTTCGGGCGCCACGGCAGCAAGTGGCTGGCGCTCGGCATCGCCAAGCTGACACCGGTCGACTGACGCTGCTGAACCGCCTGGGCGGCTCGGCGGGCCTCAGAGGGCGGGCGCTGCTGCCATGCCCCCACCCAGCTTGAATACGCTCACCAACTCGGCCAGCTTGGCCGCCTGCTGCTTCAGGCTCTCGGCGGCGGCCGCGCTCTCTTCCACCAGCGCGGCGTTCTGCTGCGTGACCTGGTCGATCTGCGCCACCGCCTCGCCCACCTGGCCGATGCCCGCGGCCTGCTGACCCGCCGCACCGGACAGCTCGCTGATCATCTGGCTCACGCGCTGTACCTGCGCCACGATCTCACCCATCGAGGCGCCGGTCTCGTCGACCAGGCGCGCTCCGGCATCGACCTTCTCGACGCTTGCACTGATCAGCGACTTGATCTCGCGCGCTGCTTCGGCCGAGCGGCCGGCGAGGCTGCGCACCTCGCTGGCCACGACCGCAAAGCCGCGCCCCTGCTCACCGGCGCGCGCCGCCTCCACCGCCGCATTCAGCGCCAGGATGTTCGTCTGGAACGCGATGCCGTCGATGACGCCGATGATGTCGGCGATCTTCTTGGACGAGTGGGCGATTTCCTGCATCGTGCTGACCACCTGGCCGACCATCTCGCCGCCCTTCACGGCGGCTGCCGAGGCGGTGGCGGCAAGCTGGTTGGCCTGCGATGCCGTGTCGGCGCTGAGCTTTACGGTGCCCGAGAGCTCCTCCATCGAGGCAGCCGTCTGTTGAAGGTTGCTGGCCTGCTGCTCCGTGCGTTGGCTGAGGTCGGCATTGCCCGTGGCGATCTGCGCCGACCCGGTCGCAATGCTGTCGCTGCTGGCCCGCACCCGGTGGATGATGTCGACCAGGTTGGCGTTCATCCGGCACAGGGCCTGAAGCAGGCGGCTGAATTCGTCGCGGCCCTCGGGCATCTCGACCTGGGCGCACAAGTCGCCCGTGGCGACCGATTCGGCCAGCGCCAGGGCCTTGACCATCGGCGCCTTCATGCTGCGGACGACCAGCACCCCATAGGCCAGCAGCAGGACGACGGACATCGCGCAGGCGCCGAGCATGACCAGGCTCGTCGCCTGGATCGTCGAGATGGTTGCCTCGGCCTGCCGGCGCGCCTGCGCCTGGCTGCCCGCGACGACCTTGGTCACCGCGCCGATCAGCTGCTTGGCCAGCGTGGCGCCCTCGGCGCGCGTGCGCTCGGCCGCTTCGTCGGCCTTGCCCTCGCGCATCAGCTCCACGGTCTGGCGCCGGAACTTCTGCCAGGCATCCAGCGCGGCGCGCACCGCATCGACATCCTGCGCCGGCACCACTGCGGCCTGGCCGACGACCGCGAGGTCGTCGTCGATCGCCTTCTCGAGGCCCGCGATCGGCGCCACCGCCGTTTCGAGCATCTGGGGCGTCTTCGACAAGGCGACATCCTTCATCGCGCGGTGGATGCGGATGACATTGCCGTCGATCGCCTGCATCTTGCTGCTGGCGACGAAGTCCAGGCCAACCATCTCGCTGACCGCGCCCTTGCTGACCTGGCCCTGGTAGATGGACAGGCCCGTGAGGCCCGCCAACAGGGCCACTGCCAGCACGAAACCCGACGCGACGCGCCAGCCGATGGGCATGTGATCGATGGCCTTCATTCGTTGTCCCTTCCACCCGGTGTCACTGATGATCAGACGCGTTTCGTCCCTCGAACGACGAACTTGAGCGTCATTTCGAGGCCAGATCTGCGCCGAGGGCCTGGCCGCGCCCATTTCCGCGCAGGTTTCCAGCCGACCCTTGGCGGGGTCGGGGATCCCTATGCGCTGCGGCGTGGCGCGCGCTGCTCGGCGCGCAGGTCAGGTGACAGGAGGGCCTGAGCCGCGTCGGCATGGACCGGGCGGCCGTTTGCATCGACGAGCGGCTGCTCATAGTCGTTCCAGCCGCGCAGGCCAGTCTTCAGCGAAGCAATGCGCTCGAACCCCATCGCCTGCATCACGTCGGCGGCGAGCAACGAGCGCGTGCCTGAGCGGCAGAGCACGACGATCTCCCGTTGGCGCCCGGCGGCGAGCACCGGTACCGTGGCGTCGAAGTCCCACTCGCACGCTTGCTCGAGCACGCCCCGCGGCACGTTGAGCGAGCCGGCGATGTGCAGAGCCGCAAATTCCTCGGGCTCGCGTACGTCGACGAGAAGCGGGAGGCCGCCGCTCGCCAGTCGCTCTCCGAGATCCCAGGGCATGACTTCCTTCACCCGCGTCCGGGCCTCTGCAAGCAGGTCGGCGTAGCGCTTCATGGGTCAACCCTTGAATCGGCGCCGGCGCTGGCGGCTAGGACGCCGAAGTCGGCGGCGGGCCGGTCGGCTCGTCGGCCGCAGCCGACGCGCCGCCGAAGGTGTCGTTGAACGCGAACAGCTGCGAGACGTAGAACACGGTGCTGAAGAGCAGGGCCAGCGGCATGAGCATCATGCCGGCCATGCGCGCGGCACCCAGCGCGGCGAGCAGCATCGAGACCAGCACGCTCGTCACCGTCACCACCGCCACCCAGGTGGCGGCGAAGGTGGTGAAGGCCCCCTTGTTGCGCCACAGGGCCAGCGTGCTGGAGAAGAGCGACTGGCCCACGCCCTGGCCGCCCCAGTGCACCAGCGCCGGTGCGAACCAGAACGGCACCGACAGCGCCGTGCCCAGCACGCCCAGCAGCCACGCCGCCCGCGTCACACCGGGTTCGTCGAGCAGGGCGTCGATCTGCGCACGCGTCGCGTCGCCCTTGGCGATGAGGGCCTGCAGGCGTGTCAAGGCATCGTCGGAGACCCAGGCGCACAGGACGAGGATGGCGAAGGCGCAGAGTCCGTAGCTCACGCACAGCACGAGCAGCGCGCGCCGCCGCTTGGGGTCGGTGCGCAGCGGTTCCACGAACTGCCCCGGATGCACGGGGCCGTTGAGCAGCGCCGATTGCGTGGCCACCATATAGCCCAGCGAGAGAAGCGGCAACGCCATCAGCTGCAGCAACCCGCCCACGAACGGAAGTACCGCGGCCAGCAAGGCGCTGGCGGCCAGGAACACCAGGAACAGCAGCCCGAGTGCCAACGGCCGGCGCCCGAAGGCGCGGAAGCCGTCAGCCACCCAGCGCGGGCCGTGCCCCAGGGAAACGGTCTTCAGTTGCAGTGCCATGTCGAGGAGGGAGCGCGGGAGTGGCGCGATCAGGTTTCGGGGTGCCAGGGCGTGGCGATGCGCTCGCGCAGCACGCGCTCGAAGTGTCCGGGATCCTTGGGAGCCAGCAGTGCCGCACTGCGCGGCAGGTGCCAGTCCCACAGGCGAGAGAGCCAGAAGCGGAAGGCGGCAGCGCGCAACAACGCCGGCATCAGGCGGCGTTCGGCCGGCACCAGCGGCCGCACGGCAGCATAGGCGCCGACGAAGGCGGCGGCGCGTGTCTCGTCGAGCCGGCCTGTGTCCAGGTCGCAACACCAGTCGTTGACGCACACCGCGACGTCGAACAGCAGGTGATCGGTGCCGGCAAAGTAGAAGTCGAAGAAGCCGCACAGCCGGTCGTCGCCTGCCGTGTCGTCGAACATCACGTTGTCGCGAAAGAGGTCGGCGTGGATCGGGCCGCGCGGCAGCGCCAACCCGGCGGCGGAACCCGCCCACTGCGCCTGGAACGCCAGTTCCTCCTGCAGCAACGCCGCCTGCGCCGGCTGCGCTTCCCGCAGGTGGGGCAGCACCACGGGTACCGTCTCTTGCCACCACGCCAGGCCGCGCAGGTGCGGCTGCTGCATCGCGAACGAAGCGCCGGCGCCGTGCATGCGCGCGAGCATCGCGCCCACCTGCACGCAATGCGTGGCCCCGGGTGCGAGGCGGTGGCTGCCAGGCAGCCTCGTCGCCACCGAGGCGGGCTTGCCGACCAGCTCGTGCAGCAACTCGCCGCTCGCGTCGGCCTGCGGCGCCGGCACGGGAATGCCGGCCGCGGCCAGGTGCTGCATCAGGCGCAGGTAGTAGGGCAGCTCGTTGCGCGTGAGCCGCTCGAAGAGCGTGAGCACCCATTGCCCGCGCTCGGTGCTGGCGTAGTAGTTGGTGTTCTCGATGCCGCTCTTGATGCCTTGCAGGTCGGTCAGCCGACCGAGCTTCAGGCTCGCGAACAGGGCGGCTGCGGCGTCGAAGCCGACCTCGGTGTAGACGGCCATGAAGGACGCTTGCCGCCGGCCTTTCAGAAGCGCAGCACCGACCAGACGCGCTGGCCGGCGCTGCTCTTGTCCTGCGAAGGGTCGCGCCCGCCCGCGCCGACATTGATCTCGTAGGGCCGCATCGTGCTGCCGGGTGATCCCTTGGGCGCGACGATGACGCGCTGAAGCTGACCGCGCAGGCGCGTCTCCTCGATGCGGACCTGGTCGTCCTCGATGACGCGCAACTCGCTCACCGGACGCATCGCGGTGGTTGGCTGGGCCGATGCAGGGCGCGCGGCGGCGGCGGGGACAGGTGCCACCGGCTGCGTCCATGCCACCGGCGCGAGGAAGAGGCAGGCCAGACCCGTGGACATGGGCCAGCTTCCTGCGGCGCCGGCCGCGCCACGCAGGTGCTTCATCCAATGATCACGCCATGTGCGCCTCTTCATGCGGACCATTCTACGCAGTGGCCCCCGGTGGCCGGGGCGTCCATGCGCGCGAGAATGCAAAGATGCAAGACAAGTTCGTGCTGCTGGTCGACGGCTCCAGCTACCTCTACCGCGCGTACCACGCGCTGCCCGACCTGCGCTCCCCCGATGGCTTTCCCACCGGCGCGGTGCACGGCATGGTGGCGATGATGAAGTGGCTGCGCGACCGCTTCCCGGCCGCGCACGCGGCCTGCGTCTTCGATGCCAAGGGCAAGACCTTCCGCGACGACTGGTATCCGGAATACAAGGCCCACCGCTCGCCCATGCCCGAGGACTTGGTGCGCCAGATCGAGCCCATCCACGAGGTGGTGCGCCTGCTCGGCTGGCCGGTGCTCGAGGTGCCTGGCATCGAGGCCGACGATGCCATCGGCACGCTGGCGCGCCTGGCCGCCGCCGAGGGCCACCGCGTGCTCATCTCCACCGGCGACAAGGACCTGGCGCAGCTGGTCACGGAGGCGGTGAGCCTCATCAACACGATGGCCAAGCCGCCCGAGCGGCTGGACGTGGAGGGCGTGAAGGAGAAGTTCGGCGTGCCGCCGGAGCGCATCGTCGACTACCTCACCCTGGTGGGCGACACGGTCGACAACGTGCCGGGCGTCGAGAAGGTCGGCCCGAAGACGGCGGTGAAGCTGCTCACGGAACACGGGTCGCTCGATGGCATCGTCGGCGCGGCGGCGCAGATCAAGGGCGCCGTCGGCGAGAACGTGCGCAAGGCTCTCGATTGGTTGCCCATGGGCCGCAAGCTAGTGACGGTGGTGACCGACTGCGACCTTTCGGCGCAGGTGCCGGGCTGGCCCTCGCTCGATGCGCTGGCGCTGCGCGAGGTCGACAAGGAGGGGCTGGCCGGTTTCTACCAGCGCCTGGGCTTTCGCAGCTGGCTGAAGGAGCTGGGCGAGGGCGCTGCGGCCCGATCGACAGCGGGCCCGGTGGCGCTGGCCACCGATGGCTCGTCGCCCGCGCCATCGCCATCCGCGGCGCCGCGGCCGAAGCCGCCCGAGTTCGAGATCGCGCGCGAGTACGAGACGATCGCGACGATGGATCGGCTCGACCACTGGATCGGGCGGCTGCAGGCCGCGCCGCTGGTGGCCATCGACACCGAGACCGACTCGCTCGACCCTGTTCGCGCGCGCATCGTCGGCATCAGCTTCGCCGTCGAGCCCGGACGCGCGGCGTATGTGCCGGTGGCACACAACTACCCGGGTGTGGCCGACCAGCTCACGCTCGAAGCCGTGCTCGCGCGCCTCAAGCCCTGGCTCGAAGACGGCGCCCGGGCCAAGCTGGGCCAGAACACGAAGTACGACCGGCATGTCTTCGCCAACCACGGCGTCGAGGTGGCCGGCTACCGGCACGACACGCTGCTGCAGAGCTACGTGCTGGAGGCGCACAAGCTGCACAGCCTGGAGAGCCTGGCCGAGCGGCACATCGGCCGCCACGGCCTCAGCTACGAAGACGTGTGCGGCAAGGGCGCCAACCAGATCCCGTTTGCGCAGGTCGACATCGGCAAGGCGACCGAGTACTCCGGCGAGGACAGCGAGATGTGCCTGCAGGTGCACGCCACGCTGTGGCCGCAGCTGGAGGCCGAGCCCCGGCTGCGCGAGGTGTACGAGGGCATCGAGATGCCGGTGTCGGCGCTCCTGCAGCGCATCGAGCGCCGCGGCGTGCTCATCGACGCCGGCGTGCTGGCCGAGCAGAGCCGCCAGCTTGCCGAGCGCATGGTGCAGCTCGAGCAGGAGGCCTATGGCATTGCAGGGCAGCCCTTCAACCTCGGCAGCCCCAAGCAGATCGGCGAGATCCTCTTCGGCAAGCTCGGCCTGCCGGTGAAGAAGAAAACGGCTTCCGGAGCACCTTCCACCGACGAGGACGTGCTGCAGGAGCTGGCGCAGGACTACCCGCTGCCGGCACGCATCCTCGACCACCGCAGCCTCGCCAAGCTCAAGGGCACCTACACCGACAAGTTGCCGCTGATGGTGAACCCGGCCACCGGCCGCGTGCACACCAACTACGCGCAGGCGGTGGCGGTGACGGGGCGGCTGTCGAGCAACGACCCGAACCTGCAGAACATCCCCATCCGCACGCCCGAGGGCCGGCGCATCCGCGAGGCATTTATCGCGCCGCCAGGGCACGTCATCATGAGCGCCGACTACTCGCAGATCGAGCTGCGCATCATGGCCCACATCAGCGAGGACCCGGGCCTGCTGCGCGCCTTCGCCGAAGGCATCGACGTGCACCGCGCCACCGCGAGCGAGGTGTTCGGCACGCCGGTGGCCGAGGTCACGTCCGAGCAGCGGCGCTATGCCAAGGTCATCAACTTCGGGCTCATCTACGGCATGGGCGCCTTCGGCCTCGCGAGCAACCTTGGCATCGAGCAGAAGGCGGCGCGCGACTACATCGAGCGCTACTTCGCGCGCTTTGCCGGCGTCAAGCGCTACATGGACGAGACGAAGGCGCGCGCGGCGGAGACCGGCTATGTCGAGACCTTCTTCGGTCGCCGCATCTACCTGCCGGAGATCCGCGGCGGCAGCGGACCACGCCGCGCGGGCGCCGAGCGGCAGGCGATCAACGCGCCGATGCAGGGCACCGCGGCCGACCTCATCAAGCTGGCAATGATGGCCGTGCAGGCCGAGCTCGACCGCGAGCACAAGGGCACGGCGATGGTGATGCAGGTGCATGACGAGCTCGTGTTCGAAGTGCCCGAGACCGAGATCGAGTGGGCGCGCACCGCCGTGCCGCGGCTGATGGCGGGCGTGGCGCAGTTGAAGGTGCCGCTGCTGGCCGAGGTGGGCGTGGGACCGAACTGGGACAAGGCGCACTGAGCGTCGGAGAAGCGGGCGTGGGCCGGCGGTCGCCGGGTTGGCTCCCATCCACCGGGACGTCGTGGCGCCGGCTGCGGACTCCGCGCATTGCATCGCCTGGCCTCGCGTAAGACCATCCGGCCCAACCGGCGGGAAGCATCTCGCCGAATGATCATGGGCCGGCGGCGGCCCCGGACCCGGTGCCGATGTACATCAGCGAACAACTCCTCGACCCGAGTGCGGAGCGGCTGCGCCTCTCCGCCCAGTTGGGCGTCGGACACGTCGTGCTCGACAACCGCGGCACCGAGCTCGTCTCGGCGGCCAGCGGCGGCGTTACCGCTTGGGACGCAGGCCGCCTGCGCGACTACCGCCGCTGGGTCGAAGGCTTCGGGCTCCGGCTGGATGTCTTCGCGCTCGATGTCGGCGGCATTCTGCTCGACTCGATCATCGATCTCGCCGGCGCCAAGCGCACGCGCGAGGTGCTCGCGCGCAACGTGCAGGTGGCGGCCGATGCGGGCATCACCTGCCTCAAGTACAACGTGCAGATGGTGGGCATCACGCGCACGGGGCTGAGGCCTGGGCGCGGCGGCTGCAGCAACTCGGGCTTCTGCCATGCCGAGTACTCGCCCGAGTCGGACCGCAGGCACTCGTACTGGGGCGTCGGCTACCCGACGAACCTGGAAGCCGGCGGCGGCGCCACGGCGCTGTTGTGCGGCCAGAAGGAAGCGCGCGACGTGCCGGCTGTCACCGAGAAGGCCGGCTGGGATGCCATCGAGTTCCTCGTCGACGGCCTCGTGCCGGCGGCCGACCGCGCCGGCGTGCGCCTCGCATGCCACCCGCACGACCCGGCCTACCCCGTGGGCGGGCTGAACGGCATCGAGCACGTGATGGGCTCGGCCGACGGCCTGCGCCGCTTCCTGGCGCTGAGCTCGAGCCCCAACCACGGCCTCAATTTCTGCCAAGGCACGGTGGCCGAGATGTTCGAGGAGCCGGGCAAGGCGATGATCCCGGTGATCGAGGAATTCGTGGCCAGCGGGCGCGTCTTCATGGTCCACTTCCGCAACATCCGGGGCGGCTATCTCGACTTCGAGGAGGTGTTCCCGGACGAGGGCGACGTGGACATGTTCGAGGCGATCAAGGCCTACCATCGTGGCGGTTATGCCGGCCCGCTGTGCCCCGACCACGTGCCCGTGAGTGAACTCGACCCGGGGCGCGAACGTTTCATGGCCTTTGCGCTTGGCTATACCCGCGGCCTGCTGCAGGCAGCGGGTGCATGGCAGACCGCGAAGCGCTGAAAGGCGCGCGGTCCATCCGGCTTCATGCCTCAACGTTCCATCCGACTTTCCATCCGACCTTTCCCACAGGAGACAACTCGATGACCCGTCGCTCGATGATCACCGCCGCCCTGCGCGCCACCCTGGCCGCCGGCCTGCTGGCCGCGCTGCCGACGCTGCCCGCCTGGGCACAGGACAACTGGCCGAGCAAGCCCGTGAAGATCGTCAGCCCCTTCCCGGCCGGCGGTACGAGCGACGTGATGGCGCGCATGGTGGCCGAGGCTCTCACGAAAGAACTCGGCCAGCAGTTCATCGTCGAGAACATCGGTGGTGCCGGCGGTACCGTCGGCACGCTCCGTGCGTCGAAGATGCCGGCCGATGGCTACACGCTCATCCAGACTGGCGTTGGCCAGAACGCCGTCGCCCACGGCCTCGACCCGAAGCTGGCCTACGACTCGATGCGCGACTTCGTGCACATCACTCAGGTGCATACCGGGCCCAACCTGCTCGTCGTGAATCCGAGCCAGCCGTTCAAGACGTTCGCCGAACTCGTGGAATACGTGCGCAAGAACCCGGGCAAGCTGAACTACGGTTTCACGCACGCAGCCTCGGGCCACATGGCGATGGAGCTTCTCAAGCAGCGCGCCAGCGAGTGCCCGAAGGGCGTGAAGGAGTGCAACGGCTTCTTCATGGTCGGCATCCCCTACCGCGGCGGCGGTCCGATGCTGCAGGACCTGCTCGGTGGCCAGATCCCGCTGATGTTCATCAACCAGGACGTGGCCTTGCAGCACATCAAGGCCGGCAAGCTGCGCGCGCTGGCCGCCACCAGCCTGCAGCGCAACCCGCTCTACCCCGACGTGCCGACCATCCACGAGAGCGGCTTCCCCAACTTCCAGGCCCTGAGCTGGTCGGGCCTGTCGGCGATCAAGGGCACGCCGCAGCCCATCGTCGACAAGCTCGAGGCGGCGATGAAGAAGATCATGACCTCGCCCGAGATCAAGCAGCGCATGGAGTCGGTGGGCTTCGTCGTCCCCGTGCAGGGTTCGGGGCCGTACACGCAGTTCGTGAAGAGCGAGATCGACCTGTGGACCAAGGTCATCAAGACGGCCGGCATCAAGCCCGAGTGAGGGTTGCACCATGAGCTCTCGCGTGATCGCCGCGAACCCGCCGGCCGCTGGCCTGGCTCTCGGCGAGGCCAGCACCGACCGCATCGAGTGGATCCGGTTGTCGCTGGTCTTCCTGCCGCTCGCCACGCCGATCAGCGACGCCAAGGTGCTCACCG
Organism: Rubrivivax sp.; assembly: GCA_016790435.1. Taxonomy (GTDB): domain Bacteria; phylum Pseudomonadota; class Gammaproteobacteria; order Burkholderiales; family Burkholderiaceae_C; genus Rubrivivax. The sequence continues at coordinate 25,259 of JAEUPE010000065.1, forward strand.
GCCGCCAGAAGCCGCTCACCGAGATCGCCTTCCTCTTCGCCGAGATCGAGACGAAGGCAGGGCACGCCGGCGTGGGCTTCGGCTACAGCAAGCGCGCGGGTGGGCCGGGCCAGTACGAGCATGCGAAGGAGATCGCGGGCAGCCTGATCGGCGAGGATCCGAACGACATTGCGCGGCTTTGGGACAAGCTCGTGTGGGCCGGCGCCAGCGTCGGCCGCAGCGGCCTGGCGACACAGGCGATCGCGGCCTTCGACATCGCGCTGTGGGACCTCAAGGCCCGCCGCGCCGGCCTGCCGATGGCCAAGCTGCTCGGCGCGCACCGCGACTCGGTGGCCTGCTACAACACCTCCGGCGGCTTCCTCTCGAGCCCGCTGCCCGAGGTCCTGGCCAACGTCGAGAAGTCGATCGAGCGCGGCATCGGCGGCATCAAGATCAAGGTCGGCCAGCCCGACCCGATGGTCGACTTCGAACGCGTGAAGGCCGTGCACAAGCTCATCGATGGGCGCGTGCAGATGATGATCGACGCCAACCAGCAGTGGGACCGCGTCACCGCGCAGCGCTTCGGCAAGCTGGTCGAGCCGCTGAACCTGACCTGGATCGAGGAGCCGCTCGACGCCTACGACGCCGAAGGCCACGCCGCGCTGGCCGCCATGCTCGACACGCCCATCGCCACCGGCGAGATGCTGACGAGCGTGGCCGAGCACTGGGAGCTCATCCGCCACCGCAGCGTCGACTTCATCCAGCCCGACGCGCCACGCGTCGGCGGCATCACGCCGATGCTGAAGATCCTCGCCCTGGCCGACCACGCGCGCATCCGCCTGGCGCCGCACTTCGCGATGGAGATCCACCTGCACCTGAGCGCCTCGTACGCGCACGAGCCGTGGGTCGAGCACTTCGAGTGGCTGGAGCCGATGTTCAACGAGCGGCTGGTCATCCGCGGCGGCCGCATGCAGGTGCCGAACCGGCCCGGCTTCGGCTTCTCGCTCAGCGAGCAGGCGCGGCGCTGGACGGCGCAGTCGGCGGAGTTCGGCCAGCGGCCCTGAGGTGCAACGGGGGCGTGGCGTCGATCCGGCCCCGTTTGCGCCTGCGGCGCCCGCCGCGCTTTCCGCGCCAACGGCGCCTGCACGCCTTCCGCGACGGCCGAGCCGAACTCGTGCGCGCCGCAACGGGACAACCCGCTGCGGCCGCTGCACCGCCGATGGTAGAAACCGCGGGCGATCGGAGCGACCATGGTGATCGGGAATCAACAGGAACTGACCGCGGCCGTGCTCGCCGAGGCGGCGCGCACACCCGACGCGCGGTTGCGCGAGATCCTCACGCTGGCGGTGACGCACCTGCACGCCTTCGTGCGCGAGGCACGGCTCACGGAGCTCGAGTTCCAGCAGATCTGCCGCGCCATCGCCGCAGCGGGGCAGGCGACGAACGCTTCGCACAACGAGGTGGTGCTGGCGGCCGGCTCGCTGGGCGTGTCGGCGCTCGTGTGCCTGCTCAACAACGTGGCGCCGGGGCAGGAGGAACTCGGGACGACCGCGAACCTGATGGGGCCGTTCTGGCGCCAGCACGCGCCGCCGACGCCGAACGGCGGCTCGATCGTGCGGTCGCCGACCCCGGGTGAACCGATCTTCGTCGAGGCATTCGTCGTCGACGCACAGGGCGCGCCGGTGGAAGGCGCCGAGGTCGATGTCTGGCACGCCAGCCCGGAGGGCTTCTACGAGAACCAGGACCCGGGGCAGGCCGACATGAACCTGCGCGGTCGCTTCACCACCGACAAGGCAGGACGGATGGCCTTCCGGTCGGTCAAGCCGGTCGGCTACCCGGTGCCGGTGAACGGCCCGGTGGGGGCGCTGCTGCGCGCCCAGGGGCGGCACAAC
>JAEUPE010000083.1 GCA_016790435.1 Rubrivivax sp.
ATCTCGAGGTCGGTGAGCCCGGCGAAGTAGCGCATCTCCACCACGCGCACCAGGCGTGCATCGACTTCGGCCAGCGTCTGCAGCGCCTCGTGCACGGCGAGGATCTCCTCGTCGTTGCCGCCCAGCACCTGCGCCGCGCGCGTGTCCAGCGTCACGTGCTCGACATCGCCGCCGCGGCGCTCGGCGCTGCGCCGGCGCACGAAGTCGATGACCACCGAGCGCATCGTGCTGGCCGCATAGGCCATGAAGTGCTCGCGGTCGTTGAGGCTGACGCCGCCGCCGTTCTGCATGCGCAGGAAGGCTTCGTGCACGAGCGCGTGCGTATCAAGCAGCGTGTGGCGGCCGCCGCCGGCGAGCTTGCTGCGCGCCAGCCGGCGCAGCTCGTTGTAGAGGGCCGGGAAGAGCGCCTGCACCGACTCCGGCGGCGCCGCTGCGCCGGCCGGCCGGGCACCCGGCGATGGCTTGTCGGCAGGGACATCACCCATGCGTTGCAGCATAGCAGCGGCACCCCTCATCGCCCGCCCGACCGCACGATCGTGCCCAGGGCCGTGGCGCACAGGTGCGACGCGCCGCTGTCGTCGAGCACGAACAGGTCGCAGCGGCACACCGCCTGCGACCGCCCGGCATGCAGCGCGGCGGCGCGTGCCACCAGCGTGCTTCCGCTGGCCGGGCGCAGCAGGCAGATCTTGTACTCGGCCGTCACCACGTCGGCGCCCAGGCGCGTGCCGCCGGCGAAGGTGAGCGTGTTGTCGGCGGCATAGCCGAGCACACCGCCGTGCGCCATGCCGCCTTGCTGCAGGTGTGCGGGCCTGAGCGGCACGTGCAGCTCGGCCTCGCCGGGGGCCAGGTGAACGAGCCGGGCGCCCAGGAGCTGTGAGAAGGGTTGCGCCGCCAGCACCGTGCGTCCCAGCGTCAGCCAGTCGCCGTCGGCGGGGTGGAAGTTGGGCGCGCTCACCTGGAGCCTTCGTGTTTCGCGATCACCAGCGCAGCTTCGCGCTGCGTGCCCCGGGATGAGCCCTGCGGGCGGCCGGGCGCGCTCACGGCATCAACGGCGCCAGCGCCGCCTGGATGCGCTGCATCTGCGTCGCGCTGACCATGCCACCCAGCAACTGCGCGAAGCGCGCGTCCGACACGCCCGAGACGATGTACTGCCAACGGTAGGCACGCAGCAGCGCACCGGCCACGCGCGCTTCCTCGTCGCCGCGCAGCACGCGGCCCAGGCAGCGCACGAAGTAGGTGGCGTCGGCGCGCGCCTGCGGCTGCAGCAGGCCGTCGACAGCGCCCACGAGCATGATCAGGTCGTCCACTGCGCGGTCGCGCTGGCCGTCTGTGAGGCGGGCATCCTCGCGTTGCCACTCGAGCTCGTCGAGGATGGCGTGCTGCGACTCCTCCTTCCAGTGAAAGAGGAAGACGTCCTTCCACAGCGGCGACAGGCCGGCCTCGGGCGCGATGCTCTGGCGGTAGTGCACCTGCGTGAAGAGCTCGATGTGGCAGGTGAGTGCCAGCACGGCCCAGGTGCTGGCGCCCAGCACCGCCTGCGCCACCGCGTTGGGCTCGGCCGTGAACCGGTAACCCGCGGGCATGCCGGTGGCGACCATCGCCTCGATGCGGCGGAACAGCGCCTGGTGCTTGAGCTCCTCGTCGATGAATCGAACCAGCGCTTCCAGCGCCACCTGGTCGCCCAGGCCGTGCTGCGCACTCACCTCCAGCATCTTGGCGGCGATGAAGCGTTCGACCAGGCCGAACATGTTGGCGTAGGTGCGGCCCTGCACCTGGCTGAGCAGGCGCTTCTCCTCGGGTTGGAGGAACTCCAGCGTGCTCACCTGCGACAGGCCGTCGGGCAGGAAGTGCTGGCCGAAGTCGAATGTGCGGCCGCGGATGACATCGCCTTCGATGTCCCAGCGGATGCGCTTGCTGGCCTCGATGCAACGGGCGTAGCGGGAGCTGTCGACGGCGGGGGCGGCTCGGGTATCGGTGTTCATGCATGGCGGGGCGCAGGGGCCCGGGGGTTGGGAAGTCGGAGGAGATGGCGTTGGGTGGCCGGTCGGAAGCCGGGTCAGGCGGCGCGAGCGCTGGCGCTGCTGGCCTGCAACAGCGCGCGCAGCTGCGGCAGCGCACGCTCACCGGCCCGCCAGCCGGCATCGAAGACCTCGGGCAGGGCCGCCGGCTCCCACAGGCCGACGCGGCGCTCGAGCTGCAGCAGCAGCTCGACGATGCGCGCGCCGCGCGCACGCATGGCGCTCAGGCGCGCTTCCTGCAGGTTGTTGATGAGGGTCGTCGTCGCCTGCGCTGCCAGTCGCGAGCCCCGGTCCACACGGCGAGGCATCGCGCCCTCGAGGCCGAGCGTCAGCAGCACCGCGGCATCGGCGGCGGCGGCCACCGGCAGCGGGTCGGAGAGCACACCATCGACCAGCCGCCTCCCGCCGACCGCCACGCTCGGGAACAGGAAAGGCACCGCCAGGCTGGCGCGCAACGCGTCGACGAGCGGGCCCGAGGTCAGCGTCAGCGGCATGCCGCTGGCGGCATCGGTGGCCGCTACGCGCATCGGCGTGGGCAGATCCTCCAGGCGCGCTTCGCCGAAGGCGTGCTCCAGCGCGCGTTGGATGCCGCGCGCGTCGCGCATCGCGAAGTCGGGGCCGAAGCCCGCCAGCCGCGGCATGGCCAGTTCGAGCCAGGCGCGCCAGCGGCGTTTCTGCGTCAAGTCGGCCGACCACAGTTCGGTGGCCCGTTGCAGCGCCATGCGCGGCTCGACACCCTGCGCCAGCACGGCGCCCATCAGTGCGCCGCTGCTGCAGCCGACGATGAGGTCGGGGCGGATGCCGTGCTCGGCGAGTGCGCCGGCCGCGCCCAGCGCGGCCGCGCTGCGCACGCCGCCGCTGCCGATGACGAAGGCCAGCCGCGGTGGCCTGCGCGGCGTGGGGGGGTGGGCTTGCTTGAAAGAGTGCATGCCCTGTTCCACGCAGGCCGCGGCGGCATCCGGACAAGGTGCGCGCCGGGCCCGTGGCCCGATCCCTCCGAAGGTGGAGGCCTGTCCGGCGAACCCCCGGCGCCGCGTGAGACCCAGGCAGGCCGCTTCGGCCTGCGCGGTGGGTCGCCCGACCTGACCGCGACCGCTCTCTGAAAGCCTGCCATGACGCCCACCGACGCCCCCCGCATGACCGAGCACGCCCACCCGGCCACGGACCGCCTGCTCGCGCTCTTCGAAAGCGAGCTGGCGCTGCCTGCACGGACGGTCCATGTCGGCATGCCCATCACCGAAGTCGGCGATTCGCTCGACTGGCTGGAGTTGCTGATGGCCGTGGAAGAAACCTTCGGCGTGCAGCTCGATCCGGCGCAGACGAAGTCGATCCGCACCGTGGCCGACCTGCTGCGGCTTCTTCCGCCGCAGGCCGAAGAACGGCTGGACCGCGATCTGCAGAACGCCGTGCAGCAGGCGCTGCAGGGCATGGTGCCGCGCCCCTTCTGACGGGCCGGGCTGGCGTGCCAGCGGTGGGACTCGCGGCCCGTGCGGGGCGGAACAGCGGGGCCGGCGCCGTCCAATTCCGGCGCTGGCGCCCGGCGCGGGCAACGAACAATGGGCGCCAACATGGCCGCCGTTCGCCCCAGCGACGACCTGGTCGCCCGCGTGGTGGCCTGGCACAACCGCAACCCCCTGGCCCGACGCATTGCGCCCGCGCAGGTGGTTTCGGTCGGGTTGGTGTCGTTTCCCTTCTGGGTGGCCGGTGCCGACGCGGCGCCGCGCGCATCGCCCGCTGCCACGCCGGCGGACCGCAAGGCGGGCGAGACCGAGGCCGGCACGGCGCCGCGAGACGAATCCGGTACGGCGGGGGCGGGCGGGGAATCGACCGAGACCGCAGGCGCGCCGGCGGCTGATTCGCCCGCGGCTCCCGACGCCGCAGCGGCTGCCGTTGACGCCGCGGAAACGCCGGCCGCGGGCAGCCGCCTGCGCGACCGCGCGCGCGCCCGGGCCGCCCTCGACGGTCCGGCCGCCGCGCGTTCGCGGCCGGCCCTGCACGCCCCACCGGGCGCGGGCCGCAAGTCCTGGCGCGCCGCCTTCGAGGAGAACCTGCTCGATCCGCACACCCCGCGCGAGGTGGCGCGCTTTGCGCTGCGACACGGCAGTTCGCGTCGCCCGGGCTCGGCCGACACGCCCGTGCGCGACCTGGAGCCGCGGGTTCCGGGTGCGCGCGGTGCCGCCGTGGCGCGGCTGTGGGTCTACACGGCCGCAATCGACCTGGGCGCGCAGCGTGTGCGCGTGCTCGTCTCGCCGCTCGACACGCGCCGCGTGCTCGGCCCGCGCATCGTCGGTCGCGGGCGCGTCGGTGCGCTGGCCGGCACGCTCGTTGCCGGTCTGGCAGCGGGCGCCGCGGTGTGGATGCCGGGCATCGGTGCCGGGCGCGCGCCCGCGGGCCCCGGGCCGGTGGCGGCGACGAGCCCGTCGCCGGCCGCACCCGTTGCCGCCGCGGCGTCGGACAGCGCCAGCACGGTGACGGCCGTGGCGGCCAACGCGACGCCGGCCCCGGCCCCATCGCAGGCCGAGTTGCCGGCCCGGACTCCGACCCCACCTCCAGCGGCGATCGCGACGACGACGCGGAACCCAACCCCAGCGCTCGCGCCCGCCGCGTCGGCGCCCACCTTGCTGGCCCCGCCGCCCGTGGCCGTGGCCCAGGTCACCGCGGCCGATCTCGCGCCAGCGCCCCCCCCGGCCGCAGAGCCGGATCGGGCACGCGGGCCGCGTTCCGATCTCTTCCTGCGGGACCTGGCTCCCGCGTTGAGCGACGACGTCCGGCGCGTCGCGCGCGAAGCCAGCGAGGCCGCCCGCAACGAACGCGCGGCCCGTGTTGCCGCAGCCGGCCCGGCGCCCTCGGCCCCGGCGACGCCGGCGGCCGCTCGGCCGACCCCGTCCGCGCCGAATGCCCCGCCTGCGTCGGGTGCGCCCGCGCGCGCCGCACCGCAGCCGGCGCCCACTGCAGCGCCGCGCGCCGCCGCAGCCCCCGCCACCGCCACCGCCACGGCCTGGGCGGTGAGCACGCGCAACCTGCGCACGCGCTTCGAGTCCGAGCAGATGCTGGCCGCGCTGCGCGACGTGGCCTATCGCAACGGCCACGGCAGCGAACTGAAGCTCGAGGTGCTGCCCACCGGCGACGACTGGCGCGCGGTGGGCTGGCCGTTCGCCACCCGCGCCGATGCCGAACGCCTGCGCGCCGCGCTGGCCGCGCGCGGCCTGAAGGCCGAGGTCGTGCAGTTCTAGCGGGACAGCGCTGCACCTGTTTGCGGCCTGCGCCGCGGCGCAGGCCCCGCGTCCCGGCGTGCCTCAGCGCTTCAGCGCATCAGTGCATCAGTGCATCAGTGCATCAGTGCATCAGCGCCGAGCCAGCAACGCCAGCAGGCCACCGATCGGCTGGCGCTGGTCGTGGCGCAGTGTCGTGCGCGTGAGCGCGCGCAGCTCGAACCCGTGTGACGCGGCCAACTGCCGCACATAGGCTTCGCTGTGCGCGTAGCGCGAGCTGGCGCGCAACTCGAAGCGCTCGACGCCGGCCGTGGCCTCCTCGACCGAGAAGGCGAACAGACCGCCCGCGTCGAGCACGCGTGCGGCGCCACCGAACACCGCCGCGAGATCGCCGATGTAGACGAACACGTCGGCGGCGACGACGAGGTCATGCCGCTCGGTGGTGCCGTGCAGGTGCTCTGCCACGTCGCCGTGCACGAGCCGGCGGTAGCAGCCGAGCGCCTGCGCCTTGCCGAGCATCAACGTCGAGAGGTCGATGCCGTCGACCGCCTCGCAGCGCGGGGCGAGCAGCGGCCCCATGAGGCCGGTGCCGCAGCCGAGGTCGAGCGCAGCCCGCCAGCGTTTCGCGCCGCTCGGCGACTCCTGGGCCTCCGTGGACCGCCCCGGCAGCATCTCGGCGATGAGCCACGGCGTGCGGTAGCCGAGCTTGCCCACCAGGTGCTCATCGAAACCCTCGGCATAACTGTCGAACAGCGCTTCCACATAGTGCCGTGGCGCCGCGGGCGGGGCCTCCAGTGAGGCATCGAGCGAGGCATCCATCGACGCATCCAGCGGCCCGCCGGCCAAAGCACGGGGGGCCGGCGCGCGGCCCGGCCCGGGCCGCACCGACGCGAGGAAGTACCGGTTCAGCTCAGCATCACCGCCATGCGCGAGCGCCTGGCGAAAGCACTCGGCCGCCTCGGCGAAGCGGCCCATGTCCTTGAGCAGGCTGCCGCGCTGCGTCCAGGCCGCGCCATGCCGGGTGTCGAGGGCCAGCACGCGCTCGTAGGACCGCAGCGCGTCGCCCGGGCGCTCCAGCATCTGCAGCAACTGGCCGTGGTGGAACCACGCCGGCACATCGTCGCGCTGCGCGGCGAGCGCCTGCTCGAGTGCCGCCAGCGCCTCGGCGGGCCGGCCCAGGCGGTGGCGCACGGCGGCCAGGTTGACGAGCGCCGACGGGCGCCCGGGCACGAGGCGCAGCGCCTCGAGGAAGCGCGCTTCGGCGGCCGACAGGTCGCACGCTTCGAAGGCTTGAACGCCGGCTGTGAACGCGGTGCGCGCGGCTTCGAAGTCGGCGTCGGAAGGGACACCGGGCAACGAGGTGGACTGAGCGGCGCCCCGAGTGACGGACTGAGCGGCAGCCCCTGCGGCGGTTCCGGCGGCGGCTCCGGCGGCGAGCGGGCCGTTGCGTTCCGCGCCTTGCGCACTCATGGATTCACCTGCATGGTGGCCACTGTAGCGCGCGGCGCGGCGAGTGCTGGTTGCCAGGCGGCCCATGGGCGCAAGGGCGCAAGGGCGCGCGCAGAATCGGCCGAGCGCCGCGCCTTGCGCGGCACGCCCGCGCCACGCATGCCCTACCGCCGCACCATCCGCTACGAAAGCCCGCTGTTCGCATGGCACGAGCTCGAACTCACCGAGCCCGCGCCGCAGTGGAGCAGTGCCTACCGTCCTGAGACCCCACGCCTCATGGTGCCGGGCTCGCGGTGGGTCGAGGCCGAGCAGCGCGGTGCGCGCTTCGTCTGCGATGCGTTGAGCCCGCTGTGGCTGACACCGGCGCAGCCGTACCGCATGCGCCAGCCGTTCGCAGGCCAGCGCAGCGTCGTGCTGATCTTCGAGTGCGCAGCGGCCGGAGACCAGGACCCGCAAGAAGGCGCCACCGGGGCACCGCCGCCGGACGCCCGGCCGCGGCTGGGGCCGCGGGCGCAATGGACCCTGGCGCGTTGCCGCGCAGCGCTCGACGCCGGCGCGCCGGACCGGTTGGCCATGGAAGAGGCCGTGCTCGGCTTGTGGCCTGCGGCGCTCGCGGACCCGGTCGCGGAGGATGCCGACGTACCGCCGCACCGCGCCGTCGAGCGTGCACGCGAGCTGATCGCCGCCGACCCGGCCGCCGACCTCTCGTTGCGGGACCTGGCCGAGGCCGCGGCCTGCTCGCCCTTCCACCTCGCGCGGCGCTTTCGCCGCGCCACCGGCATCGGTCTGCATGCCTATCGCACCCGCCTGCGCATGGTGCAGGCCTTGCGGCGCCTGGCCGATGGCGAGGAGGCGCTCATCCAGCTGGCGCTGGACCTCGGCTACGCGAGCCACAGCCACTTCAGTGCCGCCTTCCAGGCCTGTTACGGCCTGTCCCCGAGCCGTGCGCGCGAGCTGCTCTGGGCGGGCCGCGCGCGCGCGCGGTTCAACCGCCGCGTGAGCACCGGCGCGCGCCGGTAGACCCCGGGGACGCGCCGTCGCCGTGGACGCGCGGTGGGCGGTGCGTCAGGTGGCGTTCGGTTCCCATGAGCGCGACGCGGCTCCGCTGCGCATGAATTCGACAGCGGCGCGTCGGCCAGCGGGCCAAGCTGCGCGGGCGCACATTCGCGCTCGCTGGGGACGGGCTTGCACATGATCAACTCTTCCAAGGCCGTCGGTCTCGCGATGGGCACCGCCGCGGCCCTCATCGGCGGCGGCTGGCAGGTGGCCACGCGCGCCGCCACCACCGGCAGCCACCTGGCACCCATCGCGCCGGCCGACCTCGTTGTGCTGCGCTACGGCATACCGGCACTGCTGCTGGCGCCGGTGCTCTGGCGGTGCGGTCTCGTCCCGGCGCTGCCCGCGGGCGTCAGCCGTTGGCGGCTGGTGTGGCTCTGGCTGGGTGCCGGTCTGCCCTTCGGCCTCGTGGCGATGGCGGGCTCGCGCCACGCACCGGCCGCGCACATGGGTGTGCTCATGGCGGGTGCGACGCCGCTCTTCGCCACCGCGCTCGCCTTCCTCGTGTGGCGCGAGCGTCCTGGCGCCGTGCGCGGGCTCGGCCTGCTGCTGATGACCTCGGCCGTGGCGCTGCTCGGCGGCCCTTCGTTGATCGACGGCTTCGCCGTTGGCGGTGCGGGCGGCCTGACGGGTGGTCCCGCGGGCCAAGGCGGCCGGGCGCCCGACATCTGGCGTGGTGACCTGCTCTTCCTGCTCGCCGCCGGCCTGTGGGCCGTCTACACCCTCGCCTTCCGACGCATCGGCCTCGGCGCCTGGCAGGCCGCGGCGTGCGTGAACGCCTGGTCGGCAATCGCCGTGCTGGCCTGGGTGGCCCTGCGTGGCGGCACCGGCCTCGCCGCGGTGCCGGTCGCCGATCTCGCCTGGCAGGCCCTGTGGCAAGGGCTGCTCGGTGGCGTGCTGGGCCTCTGGACCTTCTCCGTGGCCATCGAGCGCCTCGGCGCGGCGCCGGCCGCCGCCTTCGGTGCGCTCGCGCCGGTCGTCTCGGCGATCGGCGGCTGGGTCTGGCTCGGCGATGCGCTCTCGCCACTCGACGCCGTCGCGGTCGTCGCGGCCGTGGCGGGCGTGGCACTTGCGAGTGGCGCTTTCGTCAGATCTCGGCCCGGTGACGGCCACTGACGGCACTTGCTCCGCAGGCGCGATCACCGCAGCCCACCGAGGCCCGCTCCTGGGCAGGTCGACGCCGCGCGCGCCTGTCCGCATGCCGCCGCCGCCTGCGTGGTACCCAGACACCACTCACGCATGCAGGAGAAATCGAATGCGCTATCGACCCCTCTTCATCGTCGCGCTGGCGACCCTGGCGGCCGCAACCTTGAGCTGGGCGCCGATCTCGAATGGCGGCGCCGAAGCGTCCGCCGCCAGTGTTGACCGCCTGGCCAAGGCGCAGGCCTCGAAACTCGCGGATGCGAAACAGGCCTTTCGCGAAGGGCGCTACCCGGCCGCCTATGGGCGCTTCGCCGCGCTCGCCGATGCCGGCCATGCACCCTCGGCCGAGATCAGCCTGGTGATGTGGCGGCATGGCCGGGATCTCTTCGGCAGCGAGTGGAGCGCCACGCCCGTGCAACTGCGCCGCTGGACGGCTGTGACGGTGGACCGCGCGCGCACGGGGACCGGCTGGGCCGAGGAGGCGGGGCAGGGGTCCGAGTAGCTTCGGCGGCGTCCCGGGGCGGTGACGCACCTGTCGGAACCCCCGGCTGCCTGACGTGCCGGCCGCAGTGCTAGGGGGGGCGTGCGGGACTGCCGACGAGCGTTTGAGGCGCATCAAGCGCCGAGCCGCGCCGCGCCCGCACAGTGCGCCGGCCGCCTGCCCGCTGCGGCCCCTGTGAGGACCGCATGCCTGTCGAACTGCACAGCTCCCCTGGCCACCGCTGCCTGATGTTCCACGACACCGCCGACGGCACCGAAGGCGTGCAGTCCAACCAGTTCCTGATCATCGACGACGACACCGGCGCCATCATCGACCCCGGCGGCAACCTCGCGTATGCCGACCTGTACCTGGTGATGACGCAGCACTTCCCGCCGCATCGCCTGTCGGCCATCCTCGCCTCGCACGCCGACCCCGACATCGTGGCCTCGCTCGACCGCTGGATGACCGGCACGCAGGCGCCGGTCTACATCTCTCGCGTGTGGGAACGCTTCATCCCGCACTTCTGCAAGCCGGGCAAGACGCAGGGGCGCGTGGTGCCCATTCCCGACCCGGGCATGCGCATCCGCGTCGGTCGGCACGACCTCGTGGCGCTGCCGGCGCACTTCCTGCACGCCGAGGGCAACTTCCAGTTCTGGGACCCGGCCAGCCGCATCCTCTTCTCCGGCGACCTCGGCGTCTCGCTCGGCGTGGATCCGAGCGTGCCCATCCGCCAGCTCGCGCCGCACCTGCCACGCATGGAGGCATTCCACCGCCGCTACATGGCCAGCCGCAAGGTGCTGCAGTGGTGGGCGCACATGGTGCGCGGGTTGCCGATCGCGATGATCGCGCCGCAGCACGGCGCGCCACTCGTCGGCGACGCCGTGCGCGAGTTCATCGACTGGATCGAGACGCTCGACTGCGGCATCGACCTGTTCGGGCAGCAGAACTACGTCGTGCCTTGATCATGCTGAGGGCGCGCGCTGCGGGATCGCGCTGAGGGATCGCGCGTTGCGATCGTGGCGCGCCGAGGACGGCGGGTGGTCGGCTACGCGAATGTCCTCTTTCGAGGGCCCGGCTTCGGAGGGCCCTCGAATGCCCCCGTGATATCTCTGCGCCCACCACCCGCCCGCCACGGCGTGAACCCGTGGGTTTGCTCGAAGAGAACACCCGGTGGTGCCGGATCGGG
>JAEUPE010000088.1 GCA_016790435.1 Rubrivivax sp.
GCGGACAGGACGGCCGCTGGCGCGACGGCCTGTCGCCGTGGACGATGGTCTCCACTAACGATCGCTATTACGGCCGCGGCACCGCCGACAACAAGGGCCAGCACAGCATCAACATTGCCGCGCTGGCGCAGGTGCTGGAGGCGCGCGGTGGCCGCCTCGGCTTCAACGTCAAATTCCTTGTCGAAACGGGCGAAGAGACTGGCTCGCCCGGCCTCGCGGCCATCTGCACGCGCGAGCGCGAGGCGCTGCGTGCCGACGCGCTGATCGCCAGCGACGGGCCGCGCCTCACACGCCACCGGCCGACGCTGTTCCTCGGCACGCGCGGCGTCGCCAACTTCGACCTTTCGCTCACGCTGCGCGAAGGCGCGCACCACTCGGGCAACTGGGGCGGGCTGCTGCGCAACCCCGGCACGGTGCTCGCCAACGCCATCGCCTGCCTCGTGGACGGGCGCGGCCGCATCCTCGTGCCGGCGCTCAGGCCGCCGCCGATCCCCGCCAACGTGCGCAAGGCGCTGGCCGGTGTCGAGTTCGGTGGCGACGCGGGCGACCCCGTCATCGACCGCGACTGGGGCGAGCCCGAGCTCACGCCCACCGAACGCGTCATCGCCTGGAACACGCTGGAGGTGCTGGCCTACCGCACCGGCAACCCCGAACACCCGATCAACGCCATCCCGGCTAGCGCCAAGGCGACGATGCACATGCGCTACGTCGTCGGCACCGATGTCTCGCGCCTGGCGGACGCCGTGCGGGCGCACCTGGCCGCGCACGGCTTCGGCGACATCGAGGTGGGCGAACCGGTGACGATGGCCGCGACGCGCCTGGACCCCGACAACGCCTGGGTGCGCTTTGCGCAAGCGAGCATCGAGCGCACGACGGGGCAGCCGCCGGTGCTGCTGCCCAACCTCGGCGGCTCGCTGCCCAACGACGTGTTTGCCGACATCCTCGGCCTGCCCACGGTGTGGGTACCGCACAGCTACCCGGCCTGCTCGCAGCATGCGCCCGACGAGCACCTGCTCGCGCCCGTGGCGCGCGAAGCGCTGCAGATCATGACGGGGCTGTGGTGGGACCTGGGCGAGCAGGCGGCGACGCTGCCGCGGCGCGGCGGCCGCTGAGTCCCGGGCCACAAGAAACGAGAGCCGACGTGCAGCCCGCACGCGTGCCGGTGTACGGCTGATCTGCGGCTCAGGAACAGCCGCCACGCGCCCCACGGGCGGTCCCTACGAGGAGACGTTCACGATGACCCAGACGCTGCACCGCTTCGTCACCGACCGCGCCGACATCCGTCGCGCGCGCTGGGAAACGGCCGACGCCGGCGCGCTGCCCGAAGGCGGCGTGCGCGTGCGCATCGACGCCTTCGCGCTGACGGCCAACAACATCACCTACGCCGCCTTCGGCGAGGCGATGAGCTACTGGGCGTTCTTCCCGACCGGCGATGCGGCCACCGGGCACGTCCCGGTGTGGGGCTTCGCGACCGTCGTCGAGTCGCGCCTGCCAGCATTGGCCGAGGGCGAGCGCCTCTACGGCTACTGGCCGATCGCCAGCCACGCCACGCTGCTGCCGGGCAAGGTGCGCGAGGGTGGGTTCGTCGACGTCAGTCCGCACCGCGCGAAGCTGCCGGCGGTCTACAACCACTACCGCCGCTGCGCCGCCGACCCCGGCTACGACGCGGCGCGCGAGGCCGAGCAGGCGTTGCTGCAGCCGCTGTTCACCACCGCCTTCCTGATCGACGACTTCCTGCACGACCAGGGCGTCTTCGGCGCGCGCCAGGTGCTGCTGTCCAGCGCCTCGAGCAAGACGGCGTATGCCACTGCCTTCTGCCTGGCACGGCGCGCCGACGCGGTCGCCACGCTCGGCCTCACCTCGCCAGCGCATGCCGCGTTCGTGCGCCATCTCGGCTGCTATGCGGGCGTGGCCGAGTACGGGCAGGTAGCCACGCTCGATGCCGGCGTGCCGAGCGTGTTCGTCGACTTCAACGGCAGCCCCGCGGTGCGCGCGGCCGTGCACGGGCGCTTCGGCGATCAGTTGCACTACAGCTGCGCCGTCGGCGTCACCGACTGGGCCGCCTTCGCAGGCGCAGGCCCAGGCGCGGGCAAGGCGCTGCCCGGCCCGCGGCCGGTGTTCTTCTTCGCGCCGGCGCAGATCGAGAAGCGCAGTGCCGACTGGGGGCCGGCGGGGCTGCAGGCGCGCATCGGCGAGGCCTGGGGCGCCTTCGTGCGCCGCGTGTCGGATCCGGCTCGGCCCTGGCTGCACGTGGCCCACGGGCACGGCCCCGAGGCCATTGCGCGCACGTACACCGCCCTGGCCGAAGGCCACGTCGAGCCGCGCGACGGGCACATGTTGCACATGACCTGAGGTTGCGTCCGACGCGCGCCCGGGGCCCGGGCGCGGCGGCGCGGCCGCAGCGGTCGGTCGCACTCCAGCGAATGGCGGCGGGATCGGGCCGACGGGGTGCCCTGCTCCGCGAATGTCCTCTTTGGGCGGCCCGGCTTCGCAGGTCCCCCCAATGCCCCCTTGATTTCGCTGCGCAGGGCACCCCATCGGCCCGATCCGGCACTCGCTGTGGCGCTCCATCGAAGACAGACCCTGGTGCCCGCCAAGGACGCTGGGTGGTCGGCTCAGCGAGGTAAAGGGGGCATTCGGGGGCCCAGCGAAGCAGGGCCGCCGAAAGAGGACACGAGCAGAGCCGACCACTCGGCGTCCTTGGCGCGCCACGACCGTGGGCGCGCGATCAGGAAGCCCCAACGCCCGCGAAGGCGCTCTCCTTGTGTCGTTGAACGCAAACGCGCATCAGCCGAGCGCCACCCACACGCGGCCGCCCTCGACACGCACGGGGTAGGTGCGCAGCGGCTCGGTCACCGGCTCGCAAAGCGGCCTTCCGTCGGCGAGATCGAACCGCCCCTGGTGCAGAGGGCACTCGACGCTCGCCTTGCCCGCGTCGACTTCGACAAAGCCGTCGCACAGCCGCGCGTTGCCGTGCGTGCACAGCGGGTCGGTGGCAAACACCTGCTCGCCGCTGCGGAACAGCGCCACCGTGCGCCCGCCGGCCTGCGCCTCGATGCCGGCGCCGTCCCACACGTCGTCGGCCGCGGCGGCGTCGCTCCATCCGGGGCCCATGTCGTTCGTCATGTCGTTGCCCCGCGGTTCAGATGGGATAGATGATCGAGTTCGGGATCATCTCGCTGTCGTAGATGACGAGCTTCTCGGCGAAGCGCAGGCCGGCGTCGGTGGCGACGACGGTGTCGAGGTAGCGGCCGACGTTGAACACGGTGCTCGCGCCGTTGAGCTTGGTGCGGAAGACGGCGTAGTTCGTCTCGGCGCGCAGCAGGCCCGGTTCCTCCTCCAGCAGGCGCGGCAACCCGATCACGTGCCGCTGGTAATAGGGGTCGTGGAACAGCGTCTCGCGGATCGCGTAGCCACGGTCCTTCAGCATGCCCTTGCTCGTGAAGGCGAGCGTGGCAAGCGGGAAGCCGCGCTCGTGGTTCTCGCGGGGCACCAGGCGGTAGACGCAATCGTCGGTGAAGAGCTCGCACCAGCGGTCCCAGTCGCCGCTGTCCACGGCGGCGGCGTACTCGGCGTGCAGCGCCACCAGCCCCAGCAGGCGCTCGGTGCGCGCGCTCATGCGGGCCGCTCCCCGGCCTTCTCCTCAGGCTTGTCCTCGGGCTGCTCCATCACCTCGCGCCAGTAGCGGTACATGCCGCGGATCAGCGTCTCGGTCACCATGTGGTCGGTGTCGCCCACCTCGCGGCCGCCGAGCTCGGCCAGTGCACGGTGCCCTGGCTTGCTCTCGAAACCGGCCTGCGAGAGCTCGATCACCTCGCCGTCATCGGCCGAGACGAAGCCCGCGGGGCCGAAGAGGTTGGCCTGCTTCAACCGGCGCTGCGTCATCGCCTCGTCGTCGTCTTCGAAGCCGAAGTGCGTCCACTCGAAGTTGAAGGCGCCGTGGCCGTCGGGCTGGATGTGGCGCATGGAGACGCTGTTCACCTGCTGCTGCACGATGACGCTCGGGAAGATCGTCGTCATCACTGCCGTCGGGCCGCCCCACCAGGGCTCGGGCACGATGTCGAGGAAGCTGGCGTCGTTGAGTTGCATGTCGGCCTTGAAGCTCGTGACGCCTTGCGACACCTCGTTGGCCGCCTTCGCGTTGCCGCGTGTCGAGATCATGGCCGCGTGGCGGTGCCTGGCGTCCATCTGCAGCTTCGCCTCGTTGTCGGCGCGCCAGAGGCCGAAGGTGACGAACCAGGTGTGCAGCAGACCCGGGTGGTAGGGGTCCTTGATGTTCTCCTGCATCAGCTTCCAGTTGCCCGGGATGCGCTGGCGGTTGTAGCCGAGGATTCTCAGCTTGCGGCCGTTGAACAGGCGGTCGAACCAGCCGAGGATGGTCGGGCCGAGATAGTCCTCGAAGGGCTCGACATCGTGGTCGAAGCTTGCGAAGACCACGCCGCCGCGCGTGGCCACCCTCAGCTTCGTCAAGCCCTGCTGCTTGGGGTCGAAGTCGGCCGGCATGCCGCCGTTGACGCGCGGGCCCTGCTCGGTCATGACGCGCACGCCGCGGCGGAAGGGCACGCCCTGCAGGTCACCGGCGAGCGTGTAGCTCCACTGGTGATAGGGGCAGACGAACTCCTTGCGATTGCCGTGCCGCTCGCGGCAGAACTGCATGCCGCGGTGCGCGCAGACGTTCTCGAAGACATGCAGGGCACCGTCGGCGGCGCGCGTCAGGATGACGGAGCGCTCGCCGACCACCGTGCGCTTGAAGTCGCCCGGGTTCGGCACCTCGGCCTCCAGGCCGATGTAGCACCAGTGGGCGCGGTAGAAGAAGCGCTCGAGCTCACGCCGGTGCAGCTCGTCCTGCGTGTAGACGGAAAACGGGATGCGGTGCGTGCCCTCGCCGGGCCAGGCGGCCTCGACGGTGCGGTGGTGTGGGGTGGTCGCGGGCATGCCTGGCTCCAATGCGGTACCGGATCATCGGCGCCCCTCGTGAATCAGCCAATAGAATGCGGTGAATACGCGGCATTCATGCCCTGAATGCAGCTGCAGCTGGAGCTGCATTCAGTGCATTCAGGTCGTGGAGGCCGCAGACTGCCATGCGCACGCCACCGTCGGCGCTCGACCTCAACCTGCTCCTGCTCTTCCAGCGGCTGCACGAGACGAAGAGCGTGTCTCGCGCGGCCGAGAGCCTCGGCCTCACCCAGCCGGCCGCCAGCAATGCGCTGGCGCGCCTGCGGCGAGCGCTCGGCGACCCGCTCTTCGTGCCCACGCCGGCCGGCATGCTGCCCACGCCCCACGCGCTACGGCTGGCCGGGCCGGTGGGCGAGGCGCTGGCCATGCTCGAGGGCGCATTGGCGCCGCGGCAGCGCTTCGTGCCGGCGGCAGCAGCGCGCGAATTCCGCCTCGGCATGAGCGACATCGGCGAGATCTACTTCCTGCCGCTGCTCATGGAGCGCGTGGCGGCGCAGGCGCCGGCGGTCACGCTGAGCACGGTGCGCGACACGGCGGTCGACCTCAAGTCGGCGCTCGTGCAGGGGCAGATCGACCTGGCCATCGGCCTGCTGCCGCAATTGCGTGGCGGTTTCCACCAGCGCGAGCTCTTCGCGCAGCGCTACGTGTGCCTGCTGCGCCGCGACCACCCGCTGCTGCAGTCGCCGCGGCGCCGGCTCACGATCGAGGCCTTTGCCGGCGCCGAGCACCTGGGCGTCGTCGCGGCCGGCACCGGGCACTTCAAGGTCGACCATATGCTCGAGCGCAACGGCATCCGCCGCAACGTGCGCCTGACCGTGCCGCACTTCGTGGCCATCGGCCACATCCTCGCCGTCACCGACCTCATCGCCACCGTGCCCGAGCGGCTGGCGCAGCGGCTGTGCAAGCCCTTCGGCCTGGCCATCGTTGAGCATCCGGCGCGGCTGCCGCAGGCGCCCATCAAACTGTTCTGGCACGCGCGCATGCACCAGGACGCGGGCAACGCGTGGCTGCGGCAGTTGATCGCGGCGACCTTCGCGGAGGCGCCGGCGCGGCGCTGAGGTCGATCGCCGGACGACCGGCGGCCGAGCGGCGGCGGAGCCGATTTGGGACAATCGCCCGGCGATGGAACCGAACGATCTCAACGCCTACATGGCGAACATGGGTGCCGCGGCCCGGGCGGCGTACGGCCGCATGGCCGCGGCGTCGACGGCGGCCAAGGATGCCGCGTTGCGCGCGCTGGCGCGCCGCTTGCGCGAGAACGTGGCGGCGCTGCAGGCCGCCAATGCGCCCGACGTGCAGGCGGCGGAAACCGCCGGCCTCGCCGCCCCCCTTGTCGACCGCCTCAAGCTCACGCCGAAGATCCTCGACACCGTGGCCACCGGCTGCGAGCAGCTGGCCGCGATGCCCGACCCCGTGGGCGAGATCACCGGCGTGAAGCGCCGCCCGAGCGGCATCAGCGTCGGCCAGATGCGCGTGCCGCTGGGCGTGTTCGGCATGATCTACGAGAGCCGGCCCAACGTCACGATCGAGGCCGCATCGCTGGCCATCAAGAGCGGCAACGCCTGCATCCTGCGCGGCGGCTCGGAGGCCTTCTGCTCCAACCTCGCGCTCGCGCGCCTCGTGCAGGCGGCCCTCGTCGAAGCCGGCCTGCCGGCCGAGGCCGTGCAGCTGGTCGAGACCACCGACCGCGCCGCCGTCGGCCGACTGATCACGATGCCCGAATCGGTGGACGTGATCATCCCGCGCGGCGGCAAGGGGCTCATCGAGCGCATCTCGGCCGAGGCACGCGTGCCGGTGATCAAGCACCTGGACGGCAACTGCCACGTCTATGTCGATGCCGAGGTCGACCTCGAGCTGGCGCTGAAGGTGACGGACAACGCCAAGACGCAGAAGTACAGCCCCTGCAACGCCGCCGAGTCGCTGCTCGTGCATGCAGCGCAGGCGCCTGCCTTTCTGCCGCGCATCGGCGCCGTCTTCGCCGCCAAGGGCGTGGAGATGCGTACCTGCCAGCGTGCCGCGGCGCTGCTCTCCGGCTTGCCCAAGGTCGTGGCCGCGAGCGAGCAGGACTGGGCCGAGGAGTACCTCGCGCCCATCATCAGCATCAAGATCGTCGACACCTTCGACGAGGCGGTGGCGCACATCAACCGGCACGGTTCACATCACACCGACGCCATCCTGACCACGAACCACCCGAATGCCATGCGCTTCCTGCGCGAGGTGGATTCGGCGAGCGTGATGGTGAACGCCAGCACGCGCTTCGCCGATGGCTTCGAGTACGGCTTGGGGGCCGAGATCGGCATCTCCACCGACAAGTTCCACGCCCGCGGGCCGGTGGGGCTGGAGGGACTGACGTCGCTCAAGTGGGTGGTGCTCGGCCAGGGCGAAGTCCGCACCTGACTCGGCGAAGCCGGCCATGAACGGTTTCGCCTGGACCGCGCTCGGCATCGTCGCCGTGCTCGGCTTCTGGGTTCTGGGGGCCTACAACCGCCTCGTCTCGCTGCGCAACGCGGTGGCGGCGGCGTGGGCGCAGGCCGACGAGGCACAGCGGCGGCGCGGAGAGGGCACCGAGCAGCTCGTGGCGGCGCTGCGAGCGCCGTTGGCAGACGAGCGGGGCGCGCTCGATGCCCTCTGGTCCGCGCAGGCGGCCTCGGCACGAGCGGCGGGCGCGATGTCGGCGCGGCCGCTGGTGGCGGCCAACGCGCTGGCCTGGGCCGAGGCGGAGCGGCACCTGGGGGCTGCCGCCGCCCGTGTCTTTGCGCTGGCCGAAGGCCAGGCCGAGGCGCTGGCCGGCAACACCGCCGTCGCCGAGGCGCGCGCGGCGTGGGCCGAGGGCGAGCAGCGGCTGCGCTTCGCGCGCCAGCTCTACAACGATGCCGCGGCGGTGCACGACGAGGCGGTCGCGGTCTTTCCGACCTCGCTGCTGAGCCCGGCGTTCGGCTTTCCGGCTGCCGGGCGGCTGTGAGGGGACGCACCCGCCCCAAACCCACGTTGCACACCCACGTTGCGCCCGAGCCTGGACTTGATCCGGCTCGGCCTCGTTCCAGGGTCCCGAACGCCGATTCAGTCCTTGAGCGAGGCCAACGGGGCCAGCCGCTCGGCGGGCGGGATCTCGTGGCCGCCGTCGAGCTCGACGGCGATCTGCATGCACACGGCGCGGCACAGCGTGGCCGCCCGCTCGCTGGCGATGCGGTAGTAGATCTGCGTCGCATCGCGCCGCTTCGCCAGCACGCCGGCGCGGTACAGCGCCGCCAGGTGTTGGCTCATGTTGGGCTGCGTGGTGTCGATCTCGGCGAGCAGCTGCGAGACGTTCTTCTCGTGGCCGCACAGGGCGCTGATGATCTTCAGGCGCATCGGCGTGGCCAGCAGGCGGAACAACTCCGCGGCCGAGGCGAAGACGGCGTCGGACTCGTCACCTCCCTCGGTGGCGGGTGGCGGCGCGGCAGCGGTGTTGCGGGTGTCCATCGGCGTGGCCTCAGCGAGCCGGCGTGGCCGGGAAGCGGTAGTGGTCGCGTTGCAGCACGGCGGCGATCGCCGTCACCTCCTCGGGGAAGAGGCTCATCTTCAGTTCGACGGCGCAGTAGTCGACCATGCCGCGCAGCGCGGCCGGTGTGTTGATGCGGCCCTTGGGCCGGTAGATGGCGGAGCCGTCGCCGCCGACGCGGCGGGTGTGGCACTCGGCGCAGCGGTGTTCCTGGATGAGGCGCTCGCCCAGGGGAATGTCCGCATCCGGATAGCGGTGCAACTCGTTCGCGCGCGCCGTGGTGGATGCCGAAGACAGGCAGGCCAGCGCGGTGATCATCACGACCGCACCCAGGGTAGCGGAGGCGAGCAGCGGAGCGGCACGGCCGGCCTGTCGCGTGCCCAGCGGGATCGAGTCGGTCATCGGTGCGCCCTCCAGTGTCTTTGCCATCAGCCAGCCCCGTGTCATCCGGTCCCGACGGCCCTCTCAGCCTGCCGCGAGGCGGGCCAGTGAAAGCACGTCGTCTTCGCTCATCTCGCCCGGGATCACCTGGCGCAGTGTCCCATCGCGCCCGATGGTCACCGTCAGCGGCACGAGCCGCCGGCGGCTCAGCGCCGCGGCGAGCGGCTCGGCCGCCAGTGTGATCGGAAAGCGGTATCCCTCGCGCGCGCCATGCCGGCGCACGAGCGCCACGTCGGTCTCGCGGGCCACGCCCAGCACGGCCAGGCCCGGCGGCGCCAGCTCATGCAGCCTCTGCAGATGCCGGTTGTGGCGGCGGCAGAACGGGCAGCTCGTGGTGAAGAAGACGACCACCAGCGCACGGCCGGCCACCTCGGCGGGACCGAAGCGCTCGCCGTCGATCAACCCCACTTCGGGCCACACCACAGGCTCGCCCGGCTGCGCTGGCACGGCGGCGGCGCGTGTCGCCGCCGGGGCGCCGAGCAGGGCCAGCCGGGGCAGCCAGGCCGGCAAGCGCACGCCACGCAGCGCGGCCAGTCCGGGCAACACGCGCAGCAGGTCGCGGCGGGAGTTCGGCTTCGTCATCGGGCGCCCGTCTGCTCCATCAGCAGGTAGGTGTTGTAGGCGTTGACGCGGTTGGCGGCACGAAAGAGCGGCAGGTGCTCGAAGCGCGACCAGTCGGCGCGCGCGTACGCCTCGTCGAACGGCTCGAGGTTGCGCGCCGCCTCGCCCATGGCCTGCCGCAGGTGCACAAGGTAATCGAGGGTGAGCCCGAGATCCTCGGTCGGGGCGCTCGACACCGGCCCGTGCCCGGGCACGATGAGCCGCGCCTTGAGCGCGATCAGCTCCCGCAGCGCCGTGATCCAGCGCGCGCTGTCGGCCTGGCCGATCCAGGGCACGCGGTTGCGGAAGACGATGTCGCCGCTGAAGAGCACGCCGCGCGACGGCAGGTAGACCGCCAGGTCTTCCGGCGTGTGCGCCGGGCCCATCGGCCGCAGCTGGAACTCGAGGCCGCCCAGGCGCAGCGACTCCGGACCCTGCACCCACTGGTCGGCCTCCACGAGCCGCGTGCGCTCGTCCACCCAGGGAGCGAGCTCCTCGCGGCTGCTGGCCAGGCGCAATGCCGCCGTCTCGGAGTGCAGGTAAGTGCGTCCGGCCGCGTGCGCGACGATGCGCGCGCCGCGGTCGCGGAACACCTGCAGGCCGTAGATGTGGTCGGCATGGAAGTGCGTGACGATGACGTGGCGCACCGGCAGCGGCGTGACGCGCGCGATCGCCGCGAGCAGCTCCTCGGCCAGCACCGGCGCGCCGAGCGCATCGATCACCACCACGCCCTCGCGCGTGACGACGAAGGCGGCGTTCGAGACGTAGTTGCGATTGGTGGAGGAACCCATGGCAGGAAGGCCCTGGGCAAGATAGATGTCGGGGGCCACCTGGAGCGGCGTCACCGCGGGTGCGTCGGCTTGCGCCCTGGCGGCCGTGACCCAGCCGCCGCTGGCGCCGGCCAGCGCGCCGAGCAGCGAGCGCAACGCGGCGCGGCGGCCGCGGGTTTTCACGCTCGGTCGTCCGGCCATCAAACCGTACATTCGCATGTAGTGATATTAGCGGCAATCGCATGCCTGCGTTGGCGTCGCGGTTCCCCTGCGGCGCCGGCCCGGGCACACTGCGGCCCGCCGTGACGCCGCATGCCACGCCTCACGCCACGACAACGACCCAGCAGCCCAGGAGAGACCCGATGAGCCATGCTTCCCGCGGCGCGCGCCGCACCCTTCCCTTCGCGAATGCCGGTGCCCGGGCGCTGGCACTGGCCGGCGCCTCGCTGCTGGCCATGCCGGCACTGGCGCAGGATGCCAATCTGGCGCGCAACCTCGCGGCCACCTGCGCCAACTGCCACGGCACCAACGGCAACGCGCGCGGCGACATGAAGCCGCTGGCCGGCATGCCGGCCGACAAGATGCTGGCGATGCTCGCCGACTTCCGCAGCGGCAACCAGCCCGCGACCATCATGCACCAGATCTCCAAGGGCTACACCGAGGAGCAGGTGAAGCTCGTGGCCGCGTACTTCGCGGCGCAGAAGCCCGCGGCGAAGTGAAGCCAACGAGGAGCACCATTCCATGACCCGCATGACCCGCATGACCTTCGAACTCCCGAACATGCCCACCCTGAACAGCCCCTCGCGCCGCCGCATCCTGCGCGTCGGCGTTGGCGCCGGTGTGGCTGCCAGCACGCTCGGCCTCGCCGCCTGCGCCAGCCTGGGCGGTGCGCCCATCGGCCGCGTCGTCATCGTCGGCGGCGGCTACGGTGGTGCCACCGCGGCGCGCTACCTGCGCATGTGGGGCGGCAACGTCGACGTCACCCTCATCGAGCGCAACGACAGCTTCATCTCCTGCCCCATCAGCAACCTCGTGCTCGGCGGCCACAAGCAGATCGCCGACGTGACGCGCGGTTACGACGGCCTGAAGGCGATCGGCGTGAAGGTCGTGAAGGCCGAGGTCACCGCCGTCGACGCCGCCGGCAAGAAGGTGCGCACGTCGGCCGGCGAGTTCGCCTACGACCGCCTCATCCTCTCGCCGGGCGTGGACTTCATGACCGAAGGCGTGGGCGGCCTGCAGGCAGCGCTCGACAGCGGCCGCATCCTGCACTCGTGGAAGGCCGGCCCGCAAACGGTGGCGCTGCGTCGCCAGCTCGAGGCCATGCCCGACGGTGGCGT
The DNA here is from genome assembly GCA_016790435.1 of Rubrivivax sp. Lineage (GTDB taxonomy): Bacteria > Pseudomonadota > Gammaproteobacteria > Burkholderiales > Burkholderiaceae_C > Rubrivivax. Next base: position 11,586 of record JAEUPE010000088.1, read on the forward strand.
GTTCGCGATGTGCATTCCGCTCGCACCCTACCGCTGCCCGCCGGGGCCGTACGAGCGCGCCTGCATGGTGGCCAGCTACCTGAAGGTGGCCAAGCCGCGCTCGAAGGTGCTGATCCTCGACGCCAACCCCGACATCACGTCGAAGGCCGGCCTCTTCCGCAAGGCCTGGGCCGACCACTATGCCGGCATCGTCGAGTACAAGGCCAACGCCGTGCTCAAGGAGGTGGCGGGCACGACGGCCAAGCTCGAGTTCGAGGACGTGAAGGCCGACGTGCTGAACGTCATCCCTGCGCAGCGCGCCGGCGACATCGCGCGCGCCGCGGGCATCGTCAATGCCAACAACCGCTGGGTGGGCGTCAACTGGATGACGATGGAGTCCACCGCCGCGCCGGGCGTGCACGCGCTCGGTGATGCCACGCTGTCGGCGCCGGCCATGCCCAAGAGCGGACACATGGCCAACCAGCATGCCAAGGTGGCGGCGGCGGCGATCATCAACCTGCTCAAGGGCGAGCCGGTGAATGCGACGCCGGTGGTGATGAACACCTGCTACAGCTTCGTCACCGCGCGCGACGTCGTGCACGTGGCGAGCGTGCACCAGTACGACGCCAAGGATGCGACCTTCAAGACCGTGCCGGGCTCCGGCGGCCTGAGTGCCGGCGCCAACCAGATCGAAGGCCGCTACGCGCTGAGCTGGGCGGACAACATCTGGGGTGACGCGCTGGCCATCTAGCCCTGCCGCAGCGGCCACGCGGCCGTCTCCCAAGAGTCCCGCAAGGGACTCTTCCAGTCCGAGCAGGGCCACACCAGCGGGCCGGCCACGCCGGGCCCGCGGTGTCCGGCTTTGCCGTGCCGGGCCCGTGCGGGGCCGGTGCAGCTACTTCAGCCCGCTGATGTAGGCCGCGACGGCCTTCATCTCCAGCTCGGTGAGCTTCGTGGCGATGGCGTGCATCACCGCGTTGTCGTTCGTGCGCTCGCGCTTGTTGAACAGTCTGAGCTGGTTCTCGATGTACTGCGCGTGCTGGCCGGCCAGCCGCGGCAGGTTCTCGGTGCCGTTGCCGTTGGCGCCATGGCAGCTGGCGCACGCGGCCACGCCCGAGTACGGGTTGCCGCGACCGAAGATGAACTTGCCCATGCCGGCCAGCTCGGGGTCCTCGACCGGGTGCATGTGCGTGGGCCGCGCGGCGAAGTAGGCGCCGAGCGCCGCGAAGTCGGCCGCGCTCAGGTCGTCCACCATGGGCTGCATGGCGCTGCTCTTGCGGCGGCCGCTCTTGTAGTCGGCCAGCTGCCGCGCGATGTAGGCCGAGTGCTGGCCGGCCAGGCGCGGGAAGACGGGGCTCGAGCTCTCGCCGTCGGCGCCGTGGCAGATGAAGCACTTGCCCGAGACGATCTCCTGCGCGCGCGCCGCATCGCTGGCGTGCAGCGGCGTGGCGGCCAGCGCGAGCAACGCCGCTGCGGCGAGGACGATTCGGCGGCACGCACCGCCCCTGGGTTCGGTCATCGACGTGGTCTCCATCTTCTGTTCGAGGCTGTTCGTCAGTGGACTGGGGCCAGGGCCTAGGCCGAGGCCGGCTGGCCCGGCACGGGTTGATCGAGCGGCGCGACCGCGTCGTTGGGCCGCTGGTCCACGAGCCGGTCCGTGACGGCCGCGGCGGCCCACATGCAGGCCAACGTGACCCAGGCCGTCGCGGTGAAGACCGAGGCGCCCGACAGGCCGGCGCCGACGGCGCAACCGCCGGCGAGCATGGCGCCGAACCCCATCAGCACGGCGCCCACCAGGTAGCGGCGCATGCTGGCGCCACCCTCGAAGCCCTCGAGCCGCAACTCGCGGAAGAGCGCGGCGGCGAGGAAGGAGCCGCCGAAAACGCCGACGACGAGGCCGACATCGAAGGCGATCGGCTTGTCCGGCGCGAAGAGCACGTGCGTGAGCAACTCCGCCGAGGGGCCGGCGAACGTGAGGCTCTGCACCCCCACCGGCTCGAACGAGCTTCGCGCCACCGCCTGCGTGAAGCCCCAGGCCGCTGCCACCACCAGCCCCACGCCGGTGGCACCTGCCCAGCCCCAGGTCGGCACGCGCTGCCGGCGCGCCCACCAGAGCGCCGCCGCCAGCCACACCGCGCCGAAGGCGAATGCGCCGACGTGGCCGATGCCGGTGCGGGCGATGAGGTCGCGGGCGCCGCCGCCGTCGATCGTCCACCACTCGCTGAGCGCCAGCCGCAGCGGCGCCAGCGCGCCCGACCACGCGGCCTGTGCCGTGACGGCGAAGACCAGCCCCGACAGCACCGAGCGCAGGTTGCCCTGCGCCGCCAGCACGAGCAGCCGGCTGGCGCAGCCGCGCGCGAGGATCATGCCGACGCCGAACATCGCCCCGCCGATGGCCGCGCCCGAGAGGCTGCCGCGGCTGGCGATCTGGCGCGCCTGCGAGCTGTCGAAGGCCCCGGCAAGCACCAGCGCCTGCGTGCCCATCACCGCGGCGGCAAAGGCGAACAGCCACACCGTGAGCTTGCCGCCGCCGTGGTTGCGGGCGAACTCGATGACCGCTGACCGCAGGCAGAAGCGCGAGCGCTGGGCGAGAAAGCCGAAGGCCAGCCCCAGCCCCAGCCCGCCGGCCAGCAGCACGCGATGCACGCCCACGCTGTCGATGATCGATTCCAGACTCACGGGGCCCGCCCTCGATGCTTGCTTCGCCCCGGGCCACACGGGCACCGGGATCTGTTCATATCAGTCGTTGCGCATATTGTGATTGAACCGGTGCTCAAGCACCAGCGGCAGAACCACCGCGCGGCGGGCCGCGCCGAGCGCCTCAGGGCTTGATGTAGGCGAAGCCCTGCTTCTGCAGCTTGGCGATGCGCACGACACCCGAAGGCGTGAAGCTCGACTCCTGCAGGAACTGTTCTCGCTTCAGGCTGCGGTTCTTCAGCGTGATCTCGCACACCTCGAACTTGACGCCGCGCGCCACCAGAGCCGCCACCGGGCCGGCGAAGTCGCCGCCGCTGGGATCCTTCGCGCCTTCCATCAGGAAGTCCACGCCGTTGGCGTGCGTGACCACGGTGATGCGCGCACCCGGGTCCACGTCGAGGTGGTTGCGGATGTTGCGCAGGCCCTTCAGGCCCTGCACCTTGGCGTCGTCGATGTGATAGACCACCTGGTCCTGCGCCCATGCCGGCGCGGAGCCGGCGGCCAGGAACGCAACGAGCGTGAGAGCGCGCAGATTCATCGATGCTCCAAGAGCGGCCTGGGCCGCGGATGCCGGGCAGCGATGGTGCCACCACCCGGCCGCGGCGGGCACCACCTGCGCGTCGGCGGGGGCTGCGCCCGGGAAGACCATACTACCCGGATGGGCTACGCCTCATCACCCGTCGCGGGAATAGACGGCTCTGCACCGCACCGACGCTAATGCCGCCTGCATCATCGAGCCAGACCGCGCCCAAGCGGCGCCACGGAGACAGCCATGAAGTTCGACAAGGAATTCGACGCCTCGGGGCTCGCCTGCCCGCTGCCCATCGTGAAGACGAAGAAGTCGCTCGCCGACATGGCCAGCGGCCAGGTGCTGCGCGTCGTCGCCACCGACCCGGGCTCGGTGGCCGACATGGCCGCCTTCGCCGAGCAGACCGGCAACCCGCTGCTCTCGTCCGGCCAGGAAAGCGGCAAGTACGTCTTCTTCCTGAAGAAGGGCTGAGCGCGCCATGGCCGTCAAGAAGATGGCGATCATCGCCACCAAGGGTGCGCTGGACATGGCGTACCCGCCGCTCATCCTCGCGTCCACGGCGGCGGCGCTCGGCTGGGAGGTGCAGGTCTTCTTCACCTTCTACGGCCTGCAGCTGCTGCGCAAGGACCTCTCCGGCATCGCCATCAGTCCGCTCGCCAACCCGGCCATGCCGATGCCGGTGCCGATGCCCGTCATCGTCTCGGCGCTGCCCGGCATGCAGGCCATGGCCACGGGCATGATGAAGGCGAAAATGAAGAAGAAGGGCGTCGCCTCGCTCGAGGAGCTGCGCTCCCTGTGCCTCGAGGCCGACGTGAAGTTCATCGCCTGCCAGATGACGGTGGACCTGTTCGAGTTCAGCAAGAGCGACTTCATCGACCAGATCGAGTACGGCGGCGCCGCGACCTTCATGAAATTTGCGGGCGAAACCGACGTGTGCCTGTTCATCTGACAGGCGTGTGAACAAGCAGGAGGGAGCGCGATGAGCGCAGCAGCAGGCATGGCCACGACGGTGCTGTGGGGCGGCTTCGCGCTCGGGCTGGCCTTCGGCGCCGTGGCGCAGCGCTCCAACTTCTGCACCATGGGCGCGATGTCGGACATCGTGAACATGAACCACTGGGGTCGCGCCCGCATGTGGATGCTGGCCATGGCGGTGGCGATCGCCGGCGCCACGGCGCTGCAGCACTTCGGGCAGGTCAACCTCGCGCACTCCATCTACCGGCGCGGCGCCAGTCTGCCCTGGCTCAGCCTGCTGCTCGGAGGCACCGTCTTCGGCGTCGGCATGACGCTCTCCGGCGGCTGTGCGAACAAGAACCTGCTGCGGCTGGGTGGCGGCAGCGTGCGTTCGCTCGTGGTGTTGGTGTTCATGGCCATCTCGGCCTACATGACGCTGAAGGGGCTGTTCGGCCAATGGCGCAGCGCCTGGCTCGACCCGGTCAGCATCCAGCTCGAAGGCACGCCGCTGCAGGATGCCTCGCTCGGCCAGGCGCTGACAGCGGCCACCGGCGTCGCCAGCGGCACGTCGATGATTGCCGTGGCCGCCGTGCTGGTGCTGGCGCTGCTCGTCTTCGTCTTCAAGGACGCGCGCTTTCGCGGCAATGCCCTGCAGATGGGCAGCGGCTTGGCGCTGGGGGCCCTCATCGTCGCCGGCTGGTACCTGAGCGGCCATCTCGGCTACGGCGAGAACCCCGAGACGCTGGAGCAGGTGTACTTCGCCACCAACACGCGCACCATCGAGTCGCTGAGCTATGTCGCGCCCACCGCCTTCACGCTGGAGCTGCTGATGCTGTGGACCGACAAGGCGCTGCATCCGAGCTTCGGCATCACGTCGTTGCTGGGAATCGTCATCGGCGCGGCGCTGGTGGCTCGCCTGACCGGTGCCTTCCGCTGGGAAGGCTTTGCGTCGACCGAGGACCTGAAGACGCAGATCCTGGGCGCCGTGCTGATGGGCTTCGGCGGCGTCACGGCGCTCGGCTGCACGGTCGGCCAGGGCCTCACCGGCATCTCGACGCTGGCCATCGGCTCGTTCATCGCGCTCGCCGGCCTCGTGATCGGCTGCGTCGCCACGCTCAAGTACCTCCTCTGGAAGGCCGAGCGCGAGTGAGCCCTCGAGGCGCGGCCGGCGATCTGGCCGCAGCCAGGGCAGCATGGCGAGCTGATCAGCCCGCGCCCGGCGGCCACTGACAGACCACGGGACCCGGCAGGCCCTTTCCCAAAGGCGGCATGAGCCTGGCGCGAGCGGCGTCGCGGGCCTGCGCTGGCCCTTCGAGCAGGCTCGACACCAGCGCCTCGAAGTGGCGCACCCCATGGGTCGATTGTTCGCGCAGCAACTTGCCGCCGTCGCCGTTGCGCCACGCGACGTAGCCGGCCACCAGCCCGGGAAACAAGGCCTCGCGCAGCCCCTCGTACCCGGCGAACCACGCATGCACCGGGCCGGGGTTGCCCTGCGCCAGCAGGGCCGGCAGGGTGATATCCAGGTCAGCCAGTTGGTCGCGCAGTGCCCGCACGAGGGCGTCAGCGCGCAATGCCTGGGCGGCCGAGGCTGGCGCCGGCTCCGCCGCTTCGATGCCCGCCTGTGCGGCCGCTTCGCCCTGTGCAGAGGCAGGCCGGGTCGCGCGCAGCTCGATCCAACCCGCGCCCCAACGCCGGCTCAATCGGTGCTCGCCGAGTTCATGCCACACCGCGGTCTCGCATTGGTCGTCGAGCCATTGCGGCAACCCGGCCTGGAAGTCGCGGCCGAGGCCATAGTGGGCCAGCATCGCGTGCAAGGCCCCGCCGGGCTGCGGCCGCATCGCGAAGGCCTCGGTCCGCTCCCAGGCCCAGCGCGCCATCGATTCGCGCCGCAGCACGATCGGGCCCGCACCCCCTCCGCCCAGCGCGGCCGGTGGTGCGAGCAGCGTGCGTGCGCGCTCGCGGCCGGCCTGCAGCACGGCCAGACCGCCACGCTCCGCGCGGTCGTGCAGGTCGGCGAGGAAGAACACGGGCCGGTCGCGCGCCACGAGGCCGGCGCCATAGAGCAGCGCGTGCGGCGCCAGTGCGGCATTGACGGCTTCGACATCGAACGGATCGGCCGTCCCGCCCGCCACCCCAGGCAGCGCCACCGGCGCATAGTCCTCGTCGACGAGCCCTTCCCACAGCGCCTCGCGCTCGGCCATCCAGGCGCCGACGGCTTCGCGCGGCAGCGACAGCCCCAGTGCCAGCCCCTGCTCCCAGCGAAAGAACTCGCGCATCTGCAGCAGGTAGGTGCACAGCGTCAGCTCGGCGGCGTGGCGGGCATCGGCGATGTGGCAGTTGCGCTGTACCCGGCCCACCAGCGCCTGCAACTCCGGCGCATTCATCGCGGCGGGGCCCTGCGCGGGCGCGGCACCCAGGCCTGCATGCGCGGCACCAGGTCGGCCCAGGGCAAATCAGTGAGGCTGCCATGCCGTTGCTGCGCGGCCTGCACGAGGCAATGCACGTCGTCGGTGGCGCCACCCGCTCCGGCAACCTGGTCGTCGCCGTCGTCCAAATGCGCTCGCAGCGCGGCCAGGCCGCCGCATTGCAGGCGCAGCGCCTGCTGGTGTAGCAGCGGCCGGCCGGAGGCCGGCAGCCGGAAGGCAAAGCGCGCCCGCTCGGCGAACAAGGCGGCCAGCGTCTCGCAGTTGTGGTGGGCCACCGGCGAGCGGCAGCCGATGGCCGTGGACTCGCCGGCCTGCCGCCGATCGGCACACTCGCAGGCCGCCGTCCGCGCCAGCAACGCCTTGGCGAAGACGCAGCCGTGCGTCACGCCGCAGCAGCCGTCGGGTTCATCGCTCTGGTTCATCGCTCATTGCTGCCCGCACCCTTCGACCCCGAGCCGCGCGCTCACTCGTCGCCGGGCGGCGGTGGCTCGCGCGACAGCAGCAGCAGGTCTTCGGCGGCCAGGGCCGTTTCAGCGAACATGACACGGATGAGCTCGCCGGCGCCTTGCGCGCGACGCTCGGCGCGCAGCGCCTTGGCCATGGTCGAGGCGTCGCGGAAGGCGGCATGTTCGCCCAGGCGCTCGAGCTGGGCGAAGGGCCTCACGGCATAGACGAAATAGGGCACGCTGCGTTCCTCACATGACCGGCTGGTTGACCCGCGTCGCGCGGTGCTTCAACGGTAGAAGCGCGACAGCCGCCGCCGGCCCGGCACGGCTTTCTGGATGACGACGCCATGCACCGCTGCCAGGTCGGGCAGCGGCACGACGGCGTGCACCGGGCAGGCCGGGTTCAGCGCCCGCAACTGCCAGCCCTCGCCCTCGCGCCGCAACTGGCGGAACAACCACTCGCCCTGGTGCCGGGCGAGCACGAAGCTGCCGTCCCGCACGACGCCGCCGGGCTCGATGACGATGATCTCGCCGTCCAGGAACTCGGGTGCCATGTCTTCGCCGAGCACGCGCAGCGCAAACGACTCGCTGCCGCTGCAGGCACCCTCGTCGTTTGGCGCCGTGGCACCCGCTGCCGTTCCATCGGGCCGCGCGCCGCCACACTCGAACTGGTTCACTGGCGCAGACCCCTCGGGGCCAACGCAACCGCGCGGGTTCAAGGCAACACCTCGCTGCGGATCTGCGGCGGCGGCACGCCGGCGGCCAGCAGGTCGGCGCACAGCGCGGTGACGAAGGGCGCCGGACCCGCCACGTAGAAAGCGCTGTCGATGCCGAACAGGTCGGCGCGCATGGCCGTTGCCACCTGCCCCGCGCCGACCGCCGCGTCCTCGTGTGTGAAGGCGCTGTACTCGAAGGTGTCGAGCGCTTCGCTCCAGGCGCGGCACTGGTTGGCCATGAAGTGGCCGTCGGGCCGGGTGGCGAGCCAGAACAACGCGATGGAGGGCGCCGCGTCGAGCGACAGCGCATGATCGACGAGGCTCTTGATCGGCGCGAAGCCCGTGTCGCAGGCGGCGAAGACGAGCGGCAGCGGCGTCTCGTCGAGGACGAAGCGCCCTTGCGGACCGTGCACCGTGACAGGGTCGCCCGGCTTGAGCGCTTCACCGAACAGGCGGACCGCCAGCGCATCGTCGGCGCGACGCGGCACGTAGAAGAGCAGGTTGCGGTCGTCGCAGGGGCAGCTGGCCACCGGATGCGTGGCGTGAGCGTCGTCCCCGCCGGCCAGCCCCAGCGTCACCGACTGTCCGGCCAGGAAGCGCAGCCGGTGCGTGCGCGGTGTCTGCAGGTGCAGCAGCATCGTGTCGGGCGCCAGCGTGCGCACGGCGCGCACGCTGGTGACGATGGTCTGCGCCGGAATGTCCTCGGGCCCTCCGGCCTCCAGCGTTTCCAGCGTCAGCTCGCCGCTGGCGGCGGTGTGCGCGCAGGCCAGCACGTAGCCTTGCGCCTTCTCCGTCTCCGACAGGGGGTAGTCGCTGTGCATGCAGCGCGCCACCTGGCCGCTGGTGACGCGCACCTTGCACATGCCGCAGCTGCCGTTGCCGCAGCCGTAGTTCAGCTTCAGCCCGGCTTTCATGCCGGCCTGCAGCAGGCTGTCGCGGCCCTCCACCGTGAACTGGTGGCCGCTGGGGCGCACGGTGACCTGCGCGGAAACCACCTTGAGCATGTCGTCCATCACGTCCAGCACATCGACCGGTTCGGTGGCCAGTGCCCGCGCCAGCCCGTCGCTCAGCTGGTGCAGCACTTCGGTGAAGCGCGGGTCCGAGCCGCCCGCCTCGGCGTCCAGCGCGCGCAGCCGTTCGCGCAGCGACAGCACCAGCGCGTGGTAGCGCTGCAGGTGGCGCTGCACGTCGGCCAGTTCCTGGCTCTGGTGGAACAGGCGCTGCGACAGCACTTCCTGGCTGGGCAGCACGCGCTCGCGCAGCCGCTTGCCGAAGGCCTCGTCGCGGATCTGCACCACGCGCTCGAGCAGACCCGACTCCTCGAGCCGCGCCTGCGGATACAGCGCCAGCAGCGTCTCGGTGGAGACGAGGCCGTCGTGCAACTCGATCTCGCCGGAGCGCACGCGCTGCTGCAAGGCGCCGCGGGGCACGCCGACCAGCTGCGCGGCGCGCCAGACCGTCACCCAATGCGCCACGCGCCCTCCGTCGCGCCGGCGGCCGGGCCGGGCGCGGGCGCGTCGCGGGGCACACCGGCTCCGCGCGTCGCGCTGCCCGTCACGGCGTCGAGGTAGCGCGCGCGATAGAGCAGGCGTGGTGCGCGCGGATCGTCGCGGAAGGCGCTGCGCGCATGCAGCACGTTGTGGCCGACGAGCCCCATGCCGGGCTGCAGGGTCAGGTGCAGGATGCCTCCCAGCTCGCCGTCCATCATGCGCGCCAACCGCGCCGCAGCTTCACGGGTGAGGGCATCGTCGCGCCACTCGATGCTGCGCGTGCGCGCGGTATAGCGCATGTGCAGCTGCGGCCCGGCGGGCCCCTCCACGACGCTGAACACGGGCCCGCTTTGCGCGGCGCGCGCGACACCGCCGTCGTCCTCGCGTGCCGGGATGGTCATCGCCTTCGGATGCATCAACGCCCGCACCAGCGCGGGCGACTCGTCGCGCAACGCGATGTAGACGAGCTCGTGGTCCAGCAGGGTGGTCTCGCCGCCCACCGCCGCCGGGCGCACGCAGTGCAGGATCATGGCGAGGATGCGCCGGGCTTCCGGGTGGTAGTAGCCGTCGGTGTGCCAGCCGATCGCGTGGTCGGTGTAGGGGATGAACTCGCCCCTTGTGCCGCCTGTGCCGCCTGTGCCGCCGGTGCGGCCCGCGCCAGCCGCGCCACCGGCGGCCACCGCGATGCGCGACAGCCCATCCTCGTCGGCCAGCCAGTTGGCGTCCAGGCGCAGCAGGCCGAGCTGCACACCCAGCGCGCGGGGCAGCGTCGGGTCATCCTCGGTGCGCGGTGAGCGGTAGACGGCCACGCCATGCCGGGCGATGCGCTCCAGCAGCCGCGCGCGGTCGGGTGTGTTCAGGTGACGTGGGTCGCCCAGATCGACGAGCAGTTCGCCCGCATCGCGGGCGCGATGGCGCAGCTTCTGCTCGCGCCACGGCCGATAGGCGACATCCGACGCCAGGTCGAAAGGCGAAGGGGCAAGGGTGTCGAGCATGGCGGGCGGCACGGCTTCGGTCCTCGCGCGGTGCTGTCTCAGTCGCCCGTGAGCGCGCCGCGCCGCCCACCCCCGCGGCGTGGCACCGGCGTGGCGTCGAACAACTCACGCATCGAGCGCTGCACGATGCCGAGCGCTTCGGGCGCCTCGATGGCCATCACCTGGTCGAGCACCCAGCGCCGGTGGTGTTCGGGCAGCGCCGGCTCCAGGCGCACCCCGAGGTAGCGCACGAAAGCAAAGTCGGGCTCGAAGCCTGCCTCGGGCGCAGCGGGCCCGGGCGCGGCGCCGAACTCGGCATAGTGGGACGAGAGCTCGTTGAAGAGGTCGATGAAGCGGTCGCCATGAGTGGCCTCGCCCGGCGCCGTCGGGCCGAGCAAGTCGTCGGCGTTCTCCTGCAGGTGCCGGGCCACGTGGCGCACGAGCGCGACCACGAACTCGGCGCGCTGCTCGGCCGGCATGCGCTCGTAGGCGACGCGGTCGGCCACCGCGGCCAGGAAGACCAGCACCTCGCGTGCGAAGGCGAAATAGGGCGCGCCGGCGTCGATGTCGAAGTCTGCCGCGCGCATCCGCTTGAGCATGTGGATGGCCACGCGCCAGACGATGAAGGCCATGGCACTGCCCTGCTCGCCCGCGCTCTTGTGCACGGGCTCGCCGGCGCCGCTGAACCAGCGGCTCTTGATGCGCATCGCGGGGGGCTGCTGCATGAGGTGGGCGTTCGAGGTGGGCGCGCTTCGCGGCTTCAGTACCCGCCCTTGCCGAGCGGCTGCGGCAGGCCCGCGACCTTGGCGCCCTGCTTGGCCGGGCCGGTGGGAAAGAGGACGTACAGCGATTTGCTGTCGCAGCCGGGCAGCACGTCCTCCAGCCCCTTGAGCAGCGCGCGGAAGTTGGGTGTGTGGCCGTGCTCGCGGTACTGATCGCGCAGGTAGCCGACGACCTTCCAGTGATCGTCGGTGAGGGTGATGCCCTCGGCCGCGGCGATGGCCGTGACGACCTCGTCGCCGTAGTCGGGCTCGAGCAGGTAGCCCTCGGCGTCGGTTTCGAGTTCGGTGCCGTTGACGATGTAGCCCATCGAGCCATGTCTCCTGTCGGGGTGTGGATGACGAACGAAGGTGCCGCGGGGCGGGCGTGCCCGGTCAGTCGGGCTGGCCCACGGCCGAGGCGGAGCGGTGGGGCACGAAGACGCCGCAGCCCCACAACCGGTGCGCGCCGATGCCGTGCTCGAGCACGCGCCGCGCGGCCTCGCGGTCGAGGCCGTCGAGCATGAGCCCGTAGCCGCCGAGCGCGCCGTCCTCCTGGGCCTGGTGGCGCCCGCAGATGGCGCGCGCCCGGACGCCCAGCGCCGCCGTCTCGTGCGCCACCTGGTCGAGGAAGGCGAGCTCGTCGGCGGCGGCGTTGCACTCGTCCGCCGCGACGAAGTGCGCATAGAGGGTGCCGAAGGGGAGCAGCTCGCGCTGCTGCGACGCGCCCACGCGCAGCGAGTGTCCGGCCACCTGCAGCGTGGCGCCGCTCAGTGCCTCGGCATCGCCGAGCCGTGCGCGCGGCAGGCGCAACGTGAGCCGCGTGCGCCCCGACAGCAGGGCCATCGGCCCGCCGCCGGCGGCGATGTTGAGGCGGTGCACCGCCATGCCCGAGCCCTCGACCAGCCAGGGCAGCACGCGCTGCAGCGCCGCGGCCAGCGCGGCGCGATGAGCCCGAGGCAATTCGCGGCCCTGCAGCGCGAAGGCGAGGTCGACCATGTCGCTGGGGCCGGACGGCTCGGTCGAGCTCGGTGACGTGGTCGTGGCCGTGGCGTTGCCGGGCGGTGGGCCGGCCGACGCGCGGCAGGATGCGGTGGCCGATGCGGCCGACTCAGCCATTGCCTGCCACCACTTCGCTGTCGCCAGCTTCGCCACCCGGCTGCGTGCCCGCCCAGGCCAGCAGCGCTTCGCCCCAAGCCCGCGCCGTCGCGGGGTCGATGTCGAAGACCGTGAAGCGGCTCTTCTCGCGGATGCGCGTGCGCAGCAGGCTCATGCCGCCCGCCTCGTGGTCGAGCTGCTGCAACTCGATCTCCTGGCCGCCCAGGGGCACGCGCAAGTGCGTCAGCGGCTGGATGCGTGGCATGGCGCGGTGCGCGGTCAATGGGCTGGGTCGGACGGAAGCCGGCATTGAGCGTGACGCGCCCGGCGAGCGTCCATACCCGGAACGGGTAAGCGGCGGATAGCCCATCCGGGTAGTGCCCACGCACTCCACGCGGTCTATCGTGAGCTACTCGCGCGGGTGATGGCGGCCCGATGCGCAGGCGGCGAGCATTCGCCCCCAGTGACGGCGCGCCGACACAGGCCGCCCGCGACAACCGGAGACAAGCCCATGGCGAAGAAGCCGCACGACACGCCCATGCTCGACGAGCTCGAGAGCGGCCCCTGGCCGAGCTTCGTCACCGGGCTCAAGCGGCTGGCCCAGGACAAGGACTACGTTGTCGACCTGCTGGGCACGCTGGAGACCAGCTACCGCACGAAGAAGGGCTATTGGAAGGGCGGCACCGTCGGCGTGTTCGGCTACGGCGGCGGCGTCATCCCGCGCTTCACGGAACTGAAGAAGGAGGACGGCACGCCCGTCTACCCCGACGCCGCCGAGTTGCATACGCTGCGCGTGCAGCCGCCGCCGGGCATGCACTACACCACCGACGTGCTGCGCAAGATGGCCGACATCTGGGAGAAGCACGGCACCGGCCTCATCGCCTTTCACGGCCAGAGCGGCGACATCATGTTCCAGGGCGCCAGG
>JAEUPE010000093.1 GCA_016790435.1 Rubrivivax sp.
CACCATCGGGTGCCAGCCCTGGTAGTCGGCATCGAGCTCCTCCCACGGGCGGCGCGCCGTCCACGACTCCTCCTCCCAGCCGCGCTCGACGCAGCCGACGAAGTTGAGCAGCGCGCCGGCGCGCAGGTAGTAGGTGACGGCGTGGTTGCGCGGGCCGCACCAGATGGTGGAGACGAGGTCGGTGCGCAGCGCCTCGGGGATGCGCTCGGTGGGCACGGTGAGCCGCCAGGCCACCTGGCCGGTGAAGAGCGGCCGGTCGGTGCCGAGCTCGGCGAGCACGTGCTGGCGCACGACGGACTTGATGCCGTCGGCGCCGACGACGAGCTCCGCACGCACCGGGTCGCCCTGGTCGAAGGTGACCTGCACGCCTTCGCCGCCCGCGCCAACTCCTTCCTCGATGTCGGTGGCGCGCGCCGACAGCACCAGCACCTGCGGGTCGAGCGCCAGCACGGCCCGGCGCAGCGCGCCGTGCAGGTCGGCGCGGTGCAGCTGGAAGTACGGCGCGCCGTGCCGCTGCTCGTGCGCCTCGCCGAGCGGCAGCCGGTGCAGCATCTCGCCACTGTCGAAGCGGCGGAACTCGAAGGCCTTCGGCCGCACGGCCACGGGCTCGAGCCCGGCGCGCAGGCCCAGGCGGTCGAGCACCTTCATCACATTGGCGCTCATCTGGATGCCGGCGCCCACCTCGGCGAGCTGCGGCGACTGCTCGTACACGCGCACACGGTGGCCCTGCTGGAGCAGCGCCGCGGCGGCAGCGAGGCCGCCGAGGCCGGCGCCGATGATGGCGATGTCCATGGCGCTCAATCGGCCTTGATGCCCTGCGCCTGCACGACACGCGCCCAGCGCTCGGCGTCCTGGGCGATGAGGCGGCGGAACTCCTCAGGCGTGCTCGAAGCCGGGCTCATGCCCTGCGTGGCGAAGGCCGTCGTCACTTCCGGCGACGCCAGGATGGCCTTGATCTCGGCGTTCAGCCGCTCCACCAGCGCGCGCGGCGTGCCGGCCGGCGCGAGCACGCCGAACCACATGTCGACTTGCATGTCGCCCAGGCCCAGGCGGGCCAGCGGCGGCACCTCGGGCAGCAGCGGATGCGGTTTGTCGCTGCTGATGCCCAGCGCATTAAAACGCCCCGTCTTCACGTGCTGCAGCGCCACGTGGATGGGCAGGAACATCACGTCCACCTGGCCGCCGAGCAGGTCGGTAACGGCCGGCGCGGTGCCGCGGTAGGGAATGTGCGTGATGAACAAGCCGGCGCGGCTTTTCAGCAGCTCCATCGCCAGGTGGTGCGGCGTGCCGTTGCCGGGCGAGGCGTAGTTGAGCGCGCCCGGCCGCGCCTTGGCGCGCGCCACCAGCTCGGCGCCGCTGCCGATGCCCGAGGCCTTGCTCGTCACCAGCAGCAGCTGGCCCCAGCTCGTGAGCGTGACGGGCTCGAGGTCCTTCAGCGGGTCGAACGCGAGCTTGGGGTAGAGCGCCCGGTTCATCACCATCGTGCTCACGGTCACGAGCAGCGTGCTGCCGTCGGCCGGCGCGCGCACCACGGCCTCGGTGCCGAGGTTGCCCGAGGCGCCGGCGCGGTTGTCCACCACCACCGGCCGCCCCAGCCGCTCGGCGAGCTTGGGGCCGAGCTGGCGGGCGATGAGGTCGATGCCGGTGCCGGGCGTGAAGGGCACGATGAGGCGCAACGGCGCCTGCGTAGTAGGCGCGGAGGCGGCGGGCGCCTGGGCGTGGGCGGGCAGGACGTTGGCGAGGCCGGCGAGGCCACAGGCGAGGACGAAGAGTCGCGAAGTGAAGGACATGGGCCACCGTGGCGATGCAGGAGGGTGCATCGTAGGGTGCCCCACGTGCGCTCCGCCATCGGGTCATGTCCCGGTGGCGAGTAGCCGCTGCGCGAGCGGGTCGGGCCACTGGGACAGGCCCAGCTTCAGCGCCTCGACCAGGCATTCGGTCTCGCTGACGCGCACGCACGCCGCGGGCCGGCGCTCTACACCCTAGCCGCGCTAGCGAGACTACCAAGGCCCGACGCGCCTGCGACGAGCTAGTGCTGTGCCTCGCCGGCTGGGGCGAGGTGCACAGCCGGGGCCGCGTGCAGTGCTTCGGTGCCGACTGCAGCGTGGTGCAGCGCAGGGGCCAAGTGCACCCGCTCTTCAACGTCGGCCCGCTGCGGTGGAGTGCCGGGTGTCTCCGCCGGCACGCCGGTGCCGACGCGCTTGCCCGACAGTCAGGCGCTCGAGCTGCCCTGGCGCAGCTGAGGCGCGCCCGCCGCGAGGGCGCGCCAGAATCCATGCATGTCACGCCCGCGCCCGCCCTCACCCGGACGGCCCCATCCGTTGGGGGCGCGGCCGCACTCGGGCGGGGTCGGCTTCTCGGTCTATTCGCGCCACGCCGAGCGTGTCGACCTGCTGCTGTACGAGCATGCCGTCAGCACGCAGCCAGTGCGCACGATCGCCCTCGAGCCGCCGGCCCACCGCACCTGGAACTACTGGCATGCCTTCGTCGGCGACGTCGGCCCGGGGCAGGTGTATGCCTATCGCGCCCATGGGCCTTTCGACCCGGCACGCGGGCACCGCTTCGATGCGAGCAAGGTGCTGCTCGACCCCTACGGCCGCGCCGTGGCCATCCCGTCGGACTGGCGGCGCGAGTCGGGCCACGGCGTGGGGCCGAACGATGCCCACGCGTGCAAGAGCGTGGTTGCCGACGACCAGAGCTACGACTGGCGAGGCGACCAGCCGCTGCGCCGCCCCTTCGCGCAGACGCTCATCTACGAGATGCACGTGCGCGGCTTCACCCAGCACGCCTCGTCGGGCGTGCCGGCGCCGCGGCGCGGCTGCTTCGCCGGCGTCATCGACAAGATCCCCTACCTGCTCGATCTCGGCGTGACGGCGGTCGAGCTGATGCCGGTGTTCCAGTTCGATCCGGCCGACGCCCCGCCCGGGCGCCGCAACTACTGGGGCTATGCCCCGATCTCGTTCTTCGCGCCGCACGCGGGGTACGCCGCGGATGCCGGCGGTGCCGGGCCGCTGGCCGTGCTGGACGAGTTCCGCGACATGGTGCGCACGCTGCACGCGGCGGGCCTCGAGGTCATCCTCGACGTCGTCTTCAACCACACTGCCGAGGGCGACGAGCGCGGCCCCACCTTCGGCCTGCGCGGGCTGGACAACGCCACCTACTACCTGCTCGACCGCGAGGGCCGGTATGCCAACCACTCGGGCTGCGGCAATACGCTGAACGCCAACCACTCGGTGGTGCGGCGCCTGATCATGGACAGCCTGCGCTACTGGGTGCGCGTGATGCACGTCGACGGCTTCCGCTTCGACCTCGCCTCGATCCTCTCGCGCGACGAATATGGCCAGCCGGTGGCCAACCCGCCGGTGCTGTGGGACATCGAGAGCGACCCGGTGCTGGCCGGCACCAAGCTCATCGCCGAAGCCTGGGACGCCGACGGCCTGTACCAGGTGGGCCAGTTCTTCGGCGAGCGCTGGAAGGAGTGGAACGGCCGCTTCCGCGACGACGTGCGCACCTTCGTCAAGGGCGACGCGGGCGTCGTGCCGCGCCTGGCCGACCGTCTGATGGGCAGCCCCGACCTCTACGGCGCGCGGCCGCGCGAGCCGGCGCAGAGCATCAACTTCGTCACCAGCCACGACGGCTTCACGCTCGCCGACCTCGTCTCGTACGACCGCAAGCACAACGAGGCCAACGGCGAAGGCAACCGCGACGGCAGCGACGACAACCGCTCGTGGAACTGCGGCGTCGAAGGGCCCAGCGACGACGCGCAGGTGCAGGCCCTGCGCAAGCGGCAGATCAAGAACCTGCTCGCCATCAACCTGCTCTCGCTCGGCACGCCGATGCTGCTGATGGGCGACGAGATGCGGCGCAGCCAGGGAGGCAACAACAACGCCTACTGCCAGGACAACGAGCTGAGCTGGCTCGACTGGACGCTGCTCGAGCGGAACGCCGAGATCCACCGTTTCGTGCGCGGCTGCGTGCGCATCCGCAACCTGCGCGAGAGCGTGCGCGAGGACCATCGGCTGACGCTGGCCGAACTGATCGAGCGCGTCAACGTGCAGCTGCACGGCGTGCGGCTGGGCGCGCCGGACAAGGCGGAGCACTCACGCAGCCTCGCCATCACCGCCACCAGCCTCGCCGGTGACCTGCTGATGCACTTCGCGCTCAACGCCTACTGGGAGGCGCTCGAGTTCGAGCTGCCGGCGCTGTCGCACGACGCCGCGAGCGGCTGGCGCCGCATGATCGACACGGCGCGCGACGCGCCGCACGACATCGCCGAGTTCGCGCAGGCCGAAGGTGTGATGGGGCGCGCGCACCGCGTCGAGCCGCGCTCGGTGGTGGTGCTGTTCGCGCAATTGCGCTGAGGGTGCGGACCTCGCGGATCTCGCAGGCCTCGCCCGCTCACCGCGGCGGCGGCGCTTGCAGCGACAGGCCGCGCAGCGCCTGCGCCAGTTCCGCCGCCTGCCACACCGCGATGCGGTGCTCCGTCGCGAAGGCGCGCGCCTGGTCGGTGAACTCGCCGAGCGCAATGCACAAGGCATCGGACGCTTCGGCCGCATCGCGCGCCTCGGGCAACGCACGCAGCGCGTCGAGGCCGGTGCGCGCGGTCTTCCAGCGGCGCGCGCTCACCACCATGCGTCGTCCCTGGCGCTCGAGCACGAAGTCGGCGGCGCCGGTACCGCGCTGCACCGCGTAGCCATCGCGCTTGAAGGCTTGTTCGAGCAGGCCGGAGAACACGGGCCAGGTCATCGCGGCCACGGCCACCTCGATCTCGGAGACGCGCGCGGCGCTCGGCAGCCGCCACTGGCGTCGCGCGGCCAACGCGCCGATGACGACGAACGGCAGGCCCGACAAGGCACCGACGATGCGGTACTCCGCCGGCAGCAGTGCGCCGCTCAGCAGCGCCAAGGCCACGGCGATGGCCGTGCTCACCCACCAGGGCGAGCGCAGCAGGATCGCGAACAGCGAGTTCTTCGCCATCTGCAGTTTCAAGCGGCTTCTCCGTTTCAGCAAGGAATAGGGCGATGAGGGCTCGGTGCCGCCGCACCGCGCCACCGGGTCGAAAGAGGGGGCGAGCGCGGCGCTCAGCGCAGCAGCGGCACGCCCGTGCAGGCCTGCAGGTCGGTGAAGGACAGCCCCTCGGCCATCTCGAGCACCTTCACGCCCTGCGCGGTGACCTCCATCACCGCGAGCTCGGTGTAGATGCGGCGCACGCAGCCCAGTCCGGTGAGTGGATAGGTGCAGCGCTCGACGAGCTTGGGCTCGCCCGCCTTGGTGGTGTGCTCCATCATCACCCAGGTCGCCTTGGCGCCGGTGGCGAGGTCCATCGCCCCGCCGACGGCCGGGATGGCATCGGGCGCGCCGGTGTGCCAGTTGGCGAGGTCGCCGTTGGCCGCCACCTGGAAGGCGCCGAGCACGCAGATGTCGAGGTGGCCGCCGCGCATCATCGAGAAGCTGTCGGCGTGGTGGAAGAAGCTGCCGCCCGGCCGCAGCGTCACTGGCTGCTTGCCGGCGTTGATGAGGTCGTAGTCCTCGTCGCCGGGTGCCGGCGCCGGGCCCATGCCGAGCACGCCGTTCTCGCTGTGCAGCATGACCTCCTTGGCCGCGTTGGCGGGGCTGCCGAGGTGGTTGGCCACCAGCGTCGGCAACCCGATGCCGAGGTTGACGACGGCGCCGTCGTGGATGTCGCGCGCCACGAGGGCAGCCATCTGGTCCTTGGTCCATCGGCTCGACTTGCCGGCTTGGGTCATGGGAGTCGGGGGCGTCATGGGCGTCTCCTCATCACGCCGCCTTCGCGGGCTGGGCCGGCGCGCTGCCGGCGGCAAAGCCGCCCGCCCCGGTCTTCACGCGCGGGATCTTCACCACGCGTTGCACGAAGATCCCTGGCGTGACGACGGCCTCGGGGTCGAGCGCGCCGAGCTCGACCACCTCGTGCACGCTGGCCACCGTCACCTTGGCCGCCATGGCCATGATGGGACCGAAGTTGCGCGCCGTCATGCGGTAGGTGAGGTTGCCCCAACGGTCGCCGCGCTCGGCCTTGATGAGTGCGAGGTCGGCGTGGATGGGGCTCTCCAGCACCATCCAGCGGCCGTCGATGAGGCGTGCTTCCTTGCCTTTGGCAAGCTCGGTGCCATAGCCGGTGGCGGTGAAGAAGCCGCCGATGCCGGCGCCGGCGGCGCGGATGCGTTCGGCCAGGTTGCCCTGGGGCACGAGCTCGAGCTCCACCTTGCCTTCGCGGTACAGGCGGTCGAAGTGCCAGCTGTCGGTCTGGCGCGGGAAGCTGCAGATGATCTTGCGCACGCGCCCCTTGGCGAGCAGCGCCGCGAGGCCGTGGTCGCCGTTGCCGGCGTTGTTGTTCACGATGGTGAGGTCGCGCGCACCCTGCTCGATGAGCGCCTCGGTCAGCTCGTTGGGCAGGCCGGCGGTGCCGAAGCCGCCGATCATCACCGTGGCACCGTCGCGCACGCCGGCCAGGGCCGCTGCGGGGGTGGGGAAGATCTTGTCGATCATGAGGACTTCGCCTCCGTGGCCCCGGGCCTGATGCTGACGATGCCCACCCGCTGGCCGATGGCCGCGGTGTCGTCGAGCAGGTCGCACATCGCGAGCGCGAGGTCGGGCATGCCGGTCTCGCCGCTTCCCTCGGGCAGGCGCTCGAAGGCACGCCGGGCGTGGCCGGCCGGGATGTCGTCGACGAGGTTGAGCGGGCACATCAGCGTCCACTGCAAACCCCACTCTTCGCCGGCCTGGTTCAGCGTGCGGTGGTTGCGCAGGTGCTCGGCGATGACGTGGCGCAGCACCTCGGGCGGGTCGTGCTCACCGCGGTAGCCGCCCTGCGGATGATCGAGCGCCGCGCCGGAGGCCACGAGCACGAGCCGGCGCACGCCCTGGCGGCGCATGCCGGCGACGATGGCACGCACGCTGTCCGAGAAGTCGGTGGCCGGCACGCTGAAGTCGTGCATGCCCAGCGCGCACAGCACGGCGCGCACGGCCGGCGTGTCGACCGAAGGGCGAAGCGTCGAGTCGATGGCGCCGCTGTCGCGCGCGTCGCCGACCGTCAGCTCGAGGCCCGGCGTGGGGCGCAGGCGCAAGGCGTCGCGCACGAGCGCGCGCACCGGCCAGCCGCGCCGCAGCGCCTCGGCCAGCACGACGCGGCCGGTGCGGCCGCTGGCGCCGAACAGGGCCAAGGCTCCGGGGGCAATCATGGTCGTTCTCCTCGGCGCCGCGGCTGATTGCCTTGGCTCGGTATCGCGGCCAGGTGTGGTGGTTGCATGTCGTGACTCAGGCTGCGGGGGGCGCGCCGTCGAACGCGCGTTGTATCAGGGCGCGCAGCGCGGCGCGCTCCAACGGCCTCGGGTTCGGGTACTGGTTGGTGACGGCCAGGTCGGCCGCCCGGTCGACGCCACTCTCGGGCATGCCCAGCCTCCGCAGCGAGGTCGGCGCGCCATGGCGCGCCGCCAGCGCCTGCAACGCCCGCGGCACCTCGGCCGCGGCGACTGCGCCCGCCGAATCTGGCGACAGCGCCCCGGCCGCGGCCAGCGCGCGCGCGACGCGCTCCATCGCCTCGGGCGCCATGGCCGCGTTGTAGGCCATGGCATGCGGCAACACGACGGCGTGCGTCTCGGCGTGCGGCAGGTTGAAGGTGCCGCCCAGCGTGTGGCACAGCTTGTGGTGCAGCCCCATGGCCACGCTGCCGAGCACGATGCCGCACAGCCATGCCCCCTGCAATGCGCTGGCGCGCGCGGCGAGATCGCGCGGGTCGCGTTGCAGCGCCGGCAAGGCCGCGGCACTGGCGCGAATCCCCTCCTCGGCCATCAGCGCAACGATGGGGTTGCCGTCGTGCGCATACAGGCCCTCGGCGGCATGGGCGATGGCGTTGAGCGCGCTCGTCACCGTCAGGCCCAGCGGCAGAGTGAGCGTGAGCTCGGGGTCGTAGATCACGGTGCGCGGCAGCACGCGCGCGTCGCGCCCGGTCTTCTTCACGCCGCCTTCGGTGATGCCCCAGATCGAAGTGACTTCGCTGCCGGCGTAGGTGGTGGGGATGGCGATGATGGGCAGCGACGATTCGAGCGCGATGGCCTTGCCGAGCCCGGTGGTGGAGCCGCCGCCGATGGCCACCGCGCAGTCGGCACCCAGGCGCGCCGCTTCCTCGCGCGCCTCGCGCGCGGTCTCGATGGGCACGTGCATCACCGCCTTCGGGAAGACGCCGGCCGCGCGGCCGCCGAGCAGCGCCGCCACGCGCGCCGCGGCGTCGGCCTGCTCCGGCGTCGAGAGCACGAGGGCGCGCCGCGCGCCCAGACGCTCGACTTCGGCGCCCACCTCGCGCAGCGCGCCGACGCCGAAGACGACACGCGAAGCGTTCGCCGTGTAGATGAAGGGGGCGGTGGCGGTGGAAGTGGCGGCGTTCATGGTGGGCGCGATTGGAGCAGCGCCGCGCCCGTGCGTCACGGCACCGGGCGAAGAACTGATTTTCAGGCCACGCGAGAAGGCGCCCTGCGCGCAGGGCCAGCGGACGCGCGACGGACGGCCCCTGCGCACAGTGCCCGACCGCTCCACCCTGCCACGAAAGGCCGCCATGTCCCATCACGCCCCCGCTGCATCACGCCACCGCATCGCGCACCTGCTGCTGCCCTTCGGCCCACGGCTCGAGTTCGCCGAGCAGGGCCCGCCGCCGGGCCCCGGCATCACCAGCGTGCTCATGCTGCACGGCATCACCGACACCTGGCGCTCGTTCGAGCCGGTGCTGCCGCACCTGCCGACTGACTGGCATGTCGTTTCGCTCTCGCAGCGCGGCCACGGCGGCTCCGACCAGAGCCCGCACGAGTACCGCACGCGCGACTTCGCCGCCGATGCCGCCACCTTCCTTCAGGTGCGTGGCATGGCACCGGCCATCGTCGTCGGCCACTCGATGGGTGCCGCGAACGCGATGCGCCTGGCCATCGACCGGCCCGAACTCGTGCGCGGCCTCGTCGCCGCCGGAGGTTTCGCCAGCTTCGGCGACAAGCCGCAGCTCGTCGAGTTCATCCGCACCACCATCGCCACGCTAGGCGACGCCGTGCCGCGCGACCTGGCCGACGGCTTCCAGCACGAGACCGTCTCCGGCACCACGGCACCGGGCCTGATCGAGACGATGGTCGACGAGTGCCTGCGCACGCCGGCCAAGGTGTGGCGCCTGGCCTTCGCCGGCCTGCTGGAAGACGACTTCAGCGCCCTCATCGGCCGCATCGCCGCGCCAACGCTGCTGCCCTGGGGCAACCAGGACAGCTTCGTGCCCGAGTCCGATCAGTGGCACATCGTGCGCGCCATCCGCGCCGGTGGCGGCCAGGCCGAACGCACCGTCTACGAGGGCACCGGCCACGCCCTGCACTGGGAGCGGCCCGAGCGCTTCGCGCGCGACCTCGTGCGCTTCGTGGCCGGGCTGCCGGTGCCGCAACGGCACCCGCACCAGGCCGCCTCCACCGCCGAGGCGCGCAGCGCCTGCGTCACCCACTCCTGAATCGAGCAGGCACCATGTCACACACCGACCTCATTCTCCTGGCCACGGCAGCGGTCTACCCGCTGCTGCTGGCCGTCGAGCACCTCGCGCCGGCGCGCTGGCAGCCGGCGCTGCCGGCCTGGCGCACGATCGGCGCGCTGTTCTTCGTGGCGTTCTCGGCCGTCTCGTTCTACCTGCCGCTGGCGCTGCCACCGGCGTGGTTCGAGGCGAGCCTGCTGCCCGGCGCGTCACTCGGCCTGGCCGGTGGCACCGTTCTCGGCTACCTGGCCGTGTCGCTGGTCGGCTATGCCTGGCACCGCGCGGCGCACGCCTCGCCGCTGCTGTGGCGGCTGTTCCACCAGGCGCACCACGCGCCTAAGCGGCTCGACGTGTCGAGCGCCGCCATCTTCCACCCGACCGAGATGGTCTTCTACACGCTGATGCCGCTGGCGGTGACAACGCTCGTGCTCGGCCTCGACCCGCTGGCCGCGGGCTTCGTCGGGCTGATCAGCACCTTCAACGCCGTCTTCCAGCACGCCAACATCGCCACGCCACGCTGGCTCACCTGGATCATGCAGCGGCCCGAGGCCCACAGCATCCACCACGCCGAGCACGCGCACAACTACGGCGACTTCCCGCTCTGGGACCGCCTCTTCGGCACCTACCGCGAGGGCGTGGGCTTCCGGCCCGAAGCAGGCTTTGCGGCCGAGGCCAGCCGGCGCTGGTGGGCCATGGCCTTCTTCCGCGACGTGAACGCGCCCGCGGCGCCGGGTCGCACGGGCGTCGTGGCGCGGGTCCGGGCGTGACTTCGCGGCGCCTGCTGCCTGCCGCGGCCCCGGCCTGATTCAAGGTCAGCCCACCTGGCCCACGAGCCCCAGCAAGCACTGCATCGCCCGCTCGTCGCCCCACGCGCGCCCGCTCGCCCGCAGTTCGGCCACCCGCTCGGCCGGCAGCGCCCGCGCCAGCAGCGCCTCGTGCTGCCGGCAGGCATGCGCGTCGTGGTCGGCCCGCCCGGCGGTCTTGCGCCGAGACGGCGCCTCGTCGCACCAGCCAAGCAGGCGTGCGCCCTCCTCGGCCGCGCCGTTGGCGGTGGCCCACCACGCGAGATGGTCACCGATGAAGTCGGTCGCGCCGGCCATGCCCAGCAGTGACAGCGTCTCGCGCATCGCCGCGCGCGCCCGGGCCCAGTCGCTGGCCTCGATCCAGGCGGCCATCAGCACCGCAGCACAGCGCCATTGCCAGCGCAGGTAGCCGCGCTCGCGCAGCCGGTCCACCACCGGCTGAAGGTCGGCGGCGGCCTGCGCCGGCCGGCCGAGCGCGATGTCAGCCACGGCCACGTTGATGTGCGCCGACCACGCGTGCAGGTCGTCGCCGGCTTCACGGGCTCGCGCGAGGTCGGCCGCGAAGTGGTCGCGATAGCGCCGCCAGTCTCCGGCGTTGCTGAAGGCGATGCCCTCGGCGCGCAGCCGCGCCGAACGCCAGGTCGCGTTCCACTCGGGCCGCTCGAGCTCGCGCATGCGCGCCACCAGCGGCGCCGGGTCCAGCGGCGGCGCCGAGCGCTTCACCTGCACCGCCTGCACGCCCAGCATGCGGTACTCGCCGAAGTCGTCGCCGAGCTCCCGGTAGAGGGCCGCGGCCCGCTGCGCCGCAGCCACCGCCTCGACGGCCGGCGCTAGCGGGTCGACCGCGCGCAACGCCAGCGCCTGCCAGTAGCGCGCGGCATGCCGCTGGGGCGTGCGTTCGTCGATGAGCGGCCGCACGCGCTCCAGCCAGCGCTGCGCCTCGCGGTTGAGGCCGGCGATGTTCCAGAACGGGCCGATCGCACCGACCAGCGAGACGAGCGCGACGAGCCGCGCCGGGTCGCCCTCGCCGCCGTGGGCGGGATGCGTGCCGCCGGCCCAGCGCAGCGCCGCGCGCACTTCGGGCAGCTCGGGCCACAGGCGCTCGAGCCACGGCAGCAGCGGTGAACTCGGGATGTGCGCGAGCGAGCTCTCGAAGATCGCCAGCACGGCGTCGGCATGGCGGGCGCGTGTCGCCTCGGCCTCGCCGGCCTCCGCCAGCCGCTCGAGCGCGAACTCGCGCGCCGTCACGAGCAGGCGCAGCCGGCGCTCGCCGGGCTGGCCTTCGCCGTCGAGCACTTCGGCCAGCCGGCCCCCCGGGCCACCGCCGGGGCGGCCGACGCGCACGACATCGACGAGCGACTTGTCGACCAGGGCCTGCAGCGCATCGAGCACGTCCCACGGATCGTCACCGTCGCCGGTGCACACCACCTCGGCGGTGTCGAGGGTGAAACTGTCTGCGAAGACGCCGAGGCGGCGGAACACCGCCTTCTGCGTGGTGTCGAGCAGCGCGTGGCTCCACTGCAGCGCCGCGCGCAGCGTCTGCTGGCGCGTCGGCGCGTCGTGCGCGCCGCGGTTGAGCAGGCGCAGCTGCTCGTCGAGGCGCTCGAGCACGCCCTGCACGCCGAGCAGCGGCACGCGCGCCGCCGCCCATTCCAGCGCCAGCGGGATGCCGTCGAGCCGGCGCGCCAGGCTGGCCGCAGCCGCGGCGTTGCGTTCGTCGACGACGAAACCGCGGTCCTGCGCCCGCACACGCTCGGCGAGCAGCGCCACCGCCGGGCTCGCAGCCACGTCGGTGGCCGGGGCGTCGGCCGGCGGCAGCGCCAGCCCGCCCAGGCGCAGCACGACCTCGCCGCGCAGGTTGAGCGGCTCCTGGCTCGTGGCCAGCAAGGCGCAGCGCGGCGCCTGCGCGAGCAGCGTTTCGGCCAGGTCGGCAGCGCCGGCAAGCAGGTGCTCGCAGTTGTCGAGCACGAGCAGCAGCGACAGCGGGCCGATGGCACGTGCGAGGCCGGCCGCATCGAGCCCGTCGACCTCGATCGGCAGGCCGAGGCGGCGGGCGACGACCGCACTCACCAGGCGCGGCTCGCTCACCGGCGCCAGCTCCACCACCGTGACGCCGTCGGCAAAGGCGCTGCGCGCGCGGGCGGCACCGGCGGCACGGGACGCGCCGGAGGCGTCGGCCAGACCGACCGGGCCCGCTGCCGCGCCAGCCGCGGCGAGCGCCAGCCGCGTCTTGCCGACGCCGCCGCTGCCCGCGACGGTGACCAGGCGGCCCGGTTGCAGCAACGTGAGCAGTTCGGCCAGGTCGGCCTCGCGGCCGATGAGTGCCGGACCCGGCCCGGTGGCGGCGCCTGGGGCGGAGGCGTGGGTGGCGCCCGCGCCGGCCGCTGCACCCGCGATCGGCGAAGCCGCGCCCTCGCCCTTCAACACTGGCCACCCGAACCGGTAGCCGTGCCCAGGCACGGTGACGATGGCCTCGGCGCCGAGCAGGCGCCTCAAGCCCATCACCTGGACCTTCAGGTTGTCGTCGATGACCACGCGGCCGGGCCAGGCCCGCTCGAACAGCTCGTCGCGGCTGGCGATGCCGCCGTTGCGCTCGACCAGCGCCAGCAGCACGTCGAACGCGCGCGCACCCACGCGCTGCGCCTGGCCGTCGGCGAGCAGCTCGCGCGTGGCCGGGCGCAGCACGAACGAACCGAAGCAGTACTCGGGCGTCGTCATCGAAGCAGGCGCCGCACCGGCCTCCTCCCCCACGAGAGGGAGGCGGGGCCGCGCGGGGCCCGTTTTTACCCCGTCCGACCCCGTTCGACGAGGCGCCGGTTTACCGCGCCTCACCGACAGGCGGCCCCGGCCTCGACAGCATCGCCGCTCCATGGGAGAACACACGATGAGTTCGGCCGTTACTTCTTCGGTTCAACGTCACGCGGCGCTGCCGCCGCCGGCCCCGGGCCGGTCACCGTTGAAGCCGGACCGGTCCACGCCGGTGCGGCTGCGGCTGCACGGCTACCCGACGGTGCAGGTCGGCGAGCGCCTCGTGCCGCTCAAGCTCAAGCACGCGCTGGCGCTGCTCGCGTACCTGAGCCAAGCGCGCGGGCCGCTCGGGCGCGCGCACCTCGCCAGCCTGCTGTGGCCCGACGGCGACGCGGCCCTCGTGCGCGGGCGGCTGCGCCGCCTCGTGCACCAGACGCACGAAGCGGTGCAGGCGGTGCTCTTCGACGGCGACGCCGACAGCCTGTGGCTGCGCGATGGCTGGCACAGCGACATGCACGGCACGCAGTCGACCATGGCGCAAGTGGCCGAGCTCGCCGAGCGGGCTGCACAGGCCACCGCGGCCGGGAGGGCTGCGCCGGCGGAGGCAGCCACGGCGGCGGCGTCCGCGGCGGCATCCGCGGCGGCGGCGCCCGGCTCACGGTCCGCGGGGCCGGCACGGCCGCCGGAGGCGAAACCGGCACCGCAGCCGCAGCAGCTGGCCGCGCTCGTCGAGCCGCTGGTGGCGCCCCACGCCGCGGGTTGGCTCGAGGGCTTCTCGCTCGGCACCGAAGCCTTCGACGCTTGGGTCGACCAGGTGCGGCGCAGCCACGCCGCAGCACTGACGCGCGCCCTCGAGAGCGCGGCGGCGATGACGCTGGCGATGCAGGGCGGCAAGGCGGACGAGGCGCAGGCCAGCGATCTGGCCGGTCATCCAGCCAGTCATTCAGTCAACGAGCCGTCCACCGAACGCGCCATCGCGCTGGCCGACCGCATCGCCGAAGCGCTGCTGCGCCTGGACCCGTGTCACGAGGCCGGCCACGGCACGCGCATGGCGGCGCGGGCCGCGCGCGGCGACGCCGCGGGCGTGGAGACAGCGTACTTCGAGTGCGCACGCATCCTGCGCGAGGAACTCGGCGTGCGCCCGTCGGCCGCGCTCGAAGCAGCGTATGCGCGCGCCACGGCCGCGGTGCGGCCCCGGGCAGCGGGGCCGCTGGCGACGGCAGTGGTGTCAGCCGTGGTGGCGGCCCCCTTCGCGCCGGCCGGGCCCGAGATCCGCCTCGCGCGCACGCCGCTCGGCCACGTCGCCTACGCAGACTGGGGCACCGCCGGCCACGACACCGAGCGCCCGACCCTCGTCGTGCAGTGGGGAATCATGAGCAACCTGGAGGTGGCGCTGGACGAACCGCGGGCGCGTTCGCTGCTGGACCAGCTCGCACGGCGCTACCGCATCGTCATGCTCGACCGCCGCGGCAGCGGCCTGGCCGAGCGCGTGGGCGTCTCGCCCGACGCCGCCGCCGGCGTCGAGGACATCGTGGCCACGCTCGACGACCTCGGTGTCGGCCGCGCCTGGCTCTTCGGCTCTTCGGTGGGCGGCACGCTGGCGCTCGAGTTCGCGTTGCGCCAGCGCCAGCGCACGGCCGGCCTGCTGCTCTACGGCACCAGCCCCGTCGGCCGCTGGCGCGAAGACTGGCCGTGGGCGCTGCCCGCCTGCCGGCTGGACGACTGGATCGCCGGCTTCACCGACCCCGCGCGCTACGACGAGAGCCTGCGCCGCATGGCGCCGAGCGTCGCCGACGATCCCGCCGTGCGGCGCTGGTACGCGCGGCTGCTGCGCAACTCGTCCACGCCGCACGGGGCGGCCGTGCTGCTGCGCGCCTACCAGGCGATGGACCTGCGGCCGCGTCTCGCGCAGGTGCACGTGCCGACGCTCGTGCTGCAGCGCCGGGGCGACCGCATCGTGCCGCTGGCCGCCGGCGAGCGCCTCGCCCAGGCCATCCCCGGCGCGCGCTTCCAGCTGCTCGAGGGCGACGACCACTTCCTTTGGCATGGGGAGACGGCGACACTGTTGAAGTCGCTGCAGCGCTTCGTCGACCGACACACCGATTCGGCAACGGCGCAGCGCTGGCCGCCTGACGCCCTCGCACACCACCGCAGACCCACCTCCGCAGCAGATCACGCGGCGCACCGCCGCAGCGGACGACGCACCGTCCACCGCAGCAGACGCCCAGCCGACGCCCGCCCGGCATCGTGGCGACACCCTCACCACCCTCCTGCCAGGAGTCACGCCATGAACACCCTCACGACCCCCAAGGACAGCCACGGCCACGCGATGAGCGGCGCCACGCCCGCCGCCATCGACCTCTTCGAGAACGGCTGCCACGAGCTGCGCTGCCTCATCGGCGACCCGCTCGCCAGCGCCAAGGCGGCACTGGAAGCCGCACCGCAGATGACGATGGGCCACGTGCTCGTGGCCTGGCTCAACCTGCTCGGCACCGAGCCCGGCGGGCTGCCGGAGGCGCGCGCCGCGCTCGCCGCCGCGCGCGCGCTGCCGGGCGTCAACGAGCGCGAAGGCATGCACCTGGCGGCCATCGAGCATGTCGTGCAGGGGCGCTGGCATGCCGCCGGCCTGCTGCTCGAGGACCTGAGCATTCGCTACCCGAACGATGCGCTGGCGCTTCAGGCCGGGCACCAGATCGACTTCTTCACCGGCCACTCGCGCATGCTGCGCGACCGCATCGCGCGGGCGCTGCCGGACTGGCAGGCGGGCATGCCCGGCTACCACGCCGTCCTCGGCATGCACGCCTTCGGCCTCGAGGAGACCGGCGACTATGCGGCCGCCGAGCGCGTCGGCCGCAAGTGCGTGGAGCTCGAGCGCCGCGATGGCTGGGGCTGGCACGCCGTGGCGCATGTGATGGAGATGCAGAACCGCCGCCGCGACGGCATCGCGTGGCTGAAGCGCGACACCGCCGCCTGGAGCGAGGGCAGCTTCTTCGCCGTGCACAACGGCTGGCACCTGGCCCTCTTCCATCTCGGGCTCGAGGAGATCGACGAGGTGCTCGCGCTCGTGGACGAGCGCGTCCTCGGGGGCCAATCGGCGGTGGTGCTGGACATGATCGACGCCTCGGCAATGCTGTGGCGCCTGTCGCTGCGCGGCATCGCGGTGGGCGGGCGCTGGTCGGGCCTGGCCGACCGCTGGGCGGCTGTCACGAACGCGCCGGAGGCCGGCAACTACGCCTTCAACGACCTGCACGCGATGATGGCCTTCGTCGGCGCCGGGCGCAGTGCCGACGCGGCCCGGCTGATCGAGACGCAGCAGCGCGTGCTGCAGCGTGGCTCGGGCGACAACGTGATGTTCCTGCGCGACGTGGGACACGACGCCACGCGCGCCGTCTTGGCCTTTGCGGAGGGCGACGCGGCCGAGGCGGTGCGCCTGCTGCGCCCGTTGCGCAGCCACGCGCACCGCTTCGGCGGCAGCCATGCGCAGCGCGACATCATCGACCTGACGCTCATCGCCGCGGCCGAGAAGGCGGGCGAGCGCTCGCTGGCACGGGCGCTGCGCAACGAGCGGGCGGCCCGCCTGTAGCGGGGCGGCGGAAAAGAGCCTTCCACCTGCGGCGGCGTCCTCCGGGGTAGCTCCGAGGTGGCAAGGCCCGGCAGCGGTGCTCCAATGCGTGGTCCCTCGGCCAGACCCACCACGCACCATGCTCTTCCCTACCACCATCGTCGGCAGCTTCCCCCAACCCGACTGGCTCATCGATCGCGAGAAACTCGCCGGCCGCTTCCCGCCGCGCGTGCGCGCCAAGGAGCTGTGGCGCGTCGCCGAGCCCTACCTGCAGCAGGCCTGGGAGGACGCGACGCTGCTCGCCATCCGTGCCCAGGAAGATGCGGGGCTGGACATCATCACCGACGGCGAGATCCGCCGCGAGAGCTACAGCAACCGCTTCGCCACCGCGCTCGAGGGGGTGGACCTCGACAACCCGGGCACCGCGCTCGACCGCTCCGGTCACCCCAACCCGGTGCCGCGCATCAGCGGCAAGATCCGCCGCAAGCACGCGGTGGAGGTGGAGGACCTGCTCTTCCTGAAGGCGCACACGAAGAAGCAGGTGAAGATCACCGTGCCCGGCCCGTTCACGATGAGCTGCCAGGCGCAGAACGACTTCTACGCCAGCGACGAAGACGCGGCGATGGACTACGCGACGGCGGTGAACGCCGAGATCCGCGACCTCTTCGCCGCCGGCGCCGACGTCGTGCAGATCGACGAGCCCTACATGCAGGCGAGGCCGGAAAAGGCGCGCGAGTACGGCTTGAAGGCGCTCAACCGCGCGCTCGAGGGCATCACCGGCACGACGGCCGTGCACATCTGCTTCGGCTACGCCGCCGTCATCCACGTGCGGCCGAGCGGCTACTCGTTCCTGCCCGAGCTGCGCGGCTGCGGCTGCAAGCAGGTGAGCATCGAGACGGCGCAGAGCCACCTCGACTGCTCGGTGCTGGCGCAGCTCGACGACAAGCAGATCATGGTCGGCTGCATCGACCTCTCTGACATGGCCGTCGAGACCCCCGAAGTCGTGGCGGCGCGCGTCCGCCGCGCCTTGCCCTACGTGGCCAAGGAGCGGGTGATCCTCGCGCCCGACTGCGGCATGAAGTACTTGCCGCGCGAAGTGGCGGTGGGCAAACTTCAGTCGATGGTCGAGGCCGCGCGCATCCTGCGCCGCGAGCACGGCGCCAGCTGATCGAAGGCGCCCGCCACCACCCGGAGACAACGACATGCACCTCACCCGCGAACAGATCGCCGCCTTCGACCACGACGGTTACCTCTTCTTCCCGGGCCACTTCAGCACGGCGGAGATCGCCCTCCTCCATGCCGAGGTGCCGGCGCTCTATGCGCGGCGCGAGGCCTACAACGTGCGTGAGAAGGGCAGCGATGCCGTGCGCACGAACTTCGCCGCGCACATGGTCAGCGCACCTTTTGCGCGGCTGGCGCGCCACCCGCGCATGGTGAAGCCGGTCGAGGACCTGCTCGGCGAGAAGCTGTACATGCACCAGTTCAAGATCAACGGCAAGATGGCCTTCGAGGGAGACGTCTGGCAGTGGCACCAGGACTACGGCACCTGGAAGAACGACGACCTCATGCCCACCGAGCGCGCCATGAACATCGCCGTGTTCCTGGACGACGTGAACGAGTTCAACGGCCCGCTCATGTTCATCCCCGGCAGCCACAAGCGCGGTGTCATCGAGGCCGGCCACGACCTCACCACGACCAGCTACCCGCTGTGGACGATCGACAATGCGCTCATCTCGCAACTCGTCGAGCGCGCCGGGGGCAAGAACGGCGGCATCGTCTCGCCCAAGGGCCCCGCCGGCTCGATGATCGTCTTCCACTCCTGCCTCGTGCATGCGAGCACGAGCAACCTGAGCCCGTGGAACCGCGTCAGCGTCTACCTGAGCCTGTGCGCGGTCAGCAACCACATCCGCCGCTTCAAGCGGCCGGAGTACATCGCGCACCGGCAGTTCGACGCCATCGAGTGCCTGGGCGACGACTGCCTGCTCGCGCAACCGCCGGTGGCATTGCCCTGGGGCAAAGGCATGCCGGGCAGCGCGCTCGAAACCTCGCCGGACCCCATCCAATGAACCTGCACGCCAAGCTGCAACAACGCGCCGCCGCCGGCAAGCCGGTGCGCGTGGGCCTCATCGGCGCCGGGAAGTTCGGCTCCATGTACCTGGCGCAGGTGCCGCGCACGCCGGGCATGCAGGTGGTGGCCATCGCCGACCTCTCGCCGGCCGGGGCGCGCCGCAACCTCGCGCGCGTCGGCTGGCCCGAGGAGGCCTCGGGCGCGAAGTCCATCGACGAAGCCGTGGCGCAGGGCCGCACGCACGTGGGCGAGGACTGGCAGGCGCTGGTGGCGCACCCGGCCGTGGACGTGGTGGTCGAGTGCACGGGCCACCCCATCGCCGCCGTGGAGCATTGCCTCGCGGCCTTCAAGCACGGCAAGCCGGTCGTCAACGTCACGGTCGAGGCCGACGCCTTCTGCGGGCCGCTGCTGGCGCGCCGCGCGGCCGAGGCGGGTGTCGTGTATTCGCTCGCCTTCGGCGACCAGCCGGCGCTCATCTGCGACCTCGTGGACTGGGCGCGCACCTGCGGCTTCCCGGTGGTGGCGGCGGGGCGCGGCCACAAGTGGTTGCCGCACTTCGCGCAGAGCACGCCCGAGACGGTGTGGGGCCACTACGGCCTCACGCCGGAGCAGGCGGCGCGCGGCGGCCTGAACCCGAAGATGTTCAACAGCTTCCTCGACGGCAGCAAGCCCAGCATCGAGAGCGCCGCCGTGTCCAACGCGACCGGGCTGGCGGTGCCGAGCAACGGTCTGCTCTATCCGCCGGCGAGCGTGGCCGACATCCCGCGCGTCACGCGCCCGAAGAGTGAAGGCGGCGTGCTCGAGAAGAAGGGCATGGTCGAGGTCATCTCCAGCCTCGAGGCTGACGGCCGCGTGATCCCCTACGACATCCGCATGGGCGTGTGGGTCACGGTCGAGGGCGAGACGGAGTACATCCGCAACTGCTTTGAGGAATACAACGCGCACACCGACCCGAGCGGGCGCTACTTCACGCTCTACAAGCGCTGGCACCTCATCGGGCTGGAAGTCGGCGTGTCGGTGGCCAGCGTGGCGTTGCGTGGCGAGGCGACAGGCGTGGCGACGGGCTGGAATGCCGATGTCGTGGCCACCGCCAAGCGCGACCTGCAGCCGGGCGAGATGCTCGACGGCGAAGGCGGCTACACGGTATGGGGCAAGCTGCTGCCGGCCGAGGCCTCGCTGGCGGTGGGCGGAGCGGGCGGCCTGCCGCTGGGCCTGGCGCACGAGGTCAAAATGACGCGGCCGGTCAAGCAGGGCCAGTGCCTGAGTTGGGACGATGTCGCCATCGACACGCGCACCGAGGCCTGTCGCCTGCGCCGTGCGATGGAAGACCTGTTTGCCCCCGCCAGAGCCCTCGCTGCCCAGCGCTGAGCGCAGCGCCGCCCGTCTTCCGCTGGGTGCGCGCCTTCGCCGGCGAGCAGCCCGCTGGAGCCCCACCACGCGCGGCCTGCTGTGGACCGTGGGCGCGGGCCTCTTCTTCACGCTGCTCAATGCGTTGATGCGTGCGCTGGCGCAGACGGTCGACCCGATGCAGTCGCAGTTCCTGCGTTATGCCATGGGCCTGCTCATCCTGCTGCCGGTGGTGCTGTGGCGCGGGCCGCGGCACTACCTGCCCAAGAGCATCGGCGGGCAGTTCTGGCGCGGCGGTTTCCACTCGGCCGGACTCGTGCTGTGGTTTCTGGCACTGCCGCACATCCCGCTGGCGGACACGACGGCGATCGGCTTCACGACACCCCTGTTCATCATGATGGGCGCTCGCCTCTTCTTCGGCGAGCCGATGCGATGGGAGCGCTGGCTCGCCACGGCCATGGGCTTCGCGGGCGTGCTCATCGTCGTCGGCCCCCGGCTCGGCCTGGGCGGGCGGGGCGGCGAGCTGTGGCACCTGGTGATGCTGGCCAGCGCGCCACTCTTTGCCGGCAGCTTCCTGCTCACGAAGGCGCTGACGCGACACGAGACCGCGGGCGTGATCCTGCTTTGGCAGTCGATCACGGTGACGCTGTTCAGCCTGCCGCTGGCGCTGGTCTTCTGGGGGCCGCTGACGGCGCTGCAGTGGGTGGGCTTCCTGCTGTGCGGCGTGCTCGGCAGTGCCGGCCACTACTGCGTCAACCGCGGCCTCGCGGCGGCCGACATCTCGGCCACGCAGTCGGCCAAGTTCCTCGACCTGCTGTGGTCGGCCTTCTTCGGCTTCGCGTTCTTCGGCGACATCCCGACGGAGACGACGCTCATCGGCGGCTCCGTCATCGCCGCGGCGACGCTCTGGGTGGCGCGGCGCGAAGGCCGCCGCACCGCTGCCGGACCGGGTTGAGGGCCGCCGCGAAGGCTGGGCGCCGACCTGGCGCCCCATGGCAGGCGCGCGCGCCGCAGCGCGATACTTCGGCCCACACCGGCCCGCCGGGGGGGCCGCCCGCGCCGTCCCGGCCGCCCGATCGAACAAGAAAGCCCCTACGCATGGACGCCTGGTACAGCGACCACCACCAAGCCCACCACGGCCAGAGCGAACTGATCGGCGGCCAGCTCGTTGCGGGCTTCGAGCTGCCGCTGCGCGCCGAGCGTGTGCTCGACGCCTTCCTCGAGGCCGGGGTCGGCCTCGTGCACACGCCGGCCGATGCCGGCCTGGCGCCGATCCTCGCCGTGCACGATGCCGACTACGTCGACTTCCTGCGCGGCGCCTGGGACGCCTGGCGCGCCATCGGCCGCGCACACCCGGCGTTGCCGATGGTCTGGCATGCCGGGCACGGCCTGCCGAAGGAGCGCCCGCGCCACATCGAAGGCCAGCTCGGCTACTACTCGATGGACGCCGGCGCCGCCATCGTCGCCGGCACCTGGACGGCGGTGTACTGGAGCGCGCAGTGCGCCATCGCCGCCGCCAGCGCGCTGGTTCAGGGGGCGCCAGCCGCCTTCGCCATCTGCCGACCACCCGGCCACCACGCCACGGCGCGAGCGATGGGCGGCTACTGCTACCTCAACAACGCCGCCATCGCCGCGCAGCACCTGCGCGCCCTCGGCCAGCCACGCGTGGCCGTGCTCGACATCGACTACCACCATGGCAACGGCACGCAGTCGATCTTCTGGCAACGCGACGATGTCTTCTTCGCCAGCCTGCACGCCGATCCGCACGACGACTACCCCTATTTCAGCGGCCATGCCGACGAACGCGGCGAAGGCGACGGCCATGGCGCGACCCTGAACCTGCCGCTGCCGGCGGGCACCGAGGCGCCGGAGTACCTGGCGGCGCTCGAGCAGGCACTCGACGCGTTGGCCGCCGCGGAATGCACCGCCACGGTGGTCTCGCTGGGGGTAGACACCTTCGAGCTGGACCCGATCTCGCGCTTCAAGCTGCACGAGGAGGACTACTTCGAGATCGGCCGGCGGCTGAAGCGGCTGCCTCAGCCGGTGCTCTTCGTCTTCGAAGGCGGCTATGCCACCGAGGAGGTGGGGCGCAATGCGGTGGGGGTGATGCAGGGGTTCGAGTGGGAGGGCGCCCGGGCGGGCGGGTGACCGGGCCGGGGCTCGCCGCGGTGGGCGCCAACCATCAATCGAACCGAGGCAACTCGAACCCGTAGAACACGGAGTCCCGCGTCGCCTTCACGAGCGGCGCATCGCCGATCTCCACGCGCAGCGCGCTCAGTCGCTCGTAGGCGCGCCCTTCCACCTGGCCTGCGCCCTGCACGCAGCAGATCAGCAGCACCTGCTGGCCGCGCGGCAGCACCAGCTCGGCGCCGGCTGCCAGCCGCAGCTGCGTGATCGCGAGCCCACGCTCGTTGAAGCGGCCCAGCGTGCGCAACCACACGCCCTCGCGCCCGGGCATCGGCACCCAGGCAAAGCGCTCCGGGTCCATCAGCACCGGCGCCTGGTACTGCGGCTTCGCATACTGGATCGGCCGGCGGTGCACGTGCTCCCACACGGCTTCGTAGCTGTCCTTGTCGTGCTTGATTCCCTGGGCGTCGAACCAGGTGAACATGCCGTCGTGGAACTCGCCCTTGTCGCGCAGCGTGGCGATGCCTTCGCGCAGCTGGCGCCGGCTCATGAAACCCGCGCCGGACGGGCCGCCCACCTGCAGCAGCAGTGTCAGGCTGCGGCCCTCGCCCTGCTGCGTGTAGTGCGTGCCTTCGCAGAAATAGCCGACGCTGCCGGCATGCTGCACGAGGCCGGGACCGAAGCCGAAGGAGCCCTCGAGCACGATGCGCACCTGCTCGAAGTTGTGACGGTGGTGCCCGGTGGCATAACCGCCGTTCACGGCCATCAACTGCAGGCTGAAGTTGTCGGGCGCACCTTCGCGCCCGACGAGCAGGTCGTGGTACGTGACGCCCTCGCGCGAACCGTTCGCGCGCGGTGGCTCGAAGCGCGGTGCGTCTTGGAGCCTGACGAGTTGCATGAACACCCCAGCGCCCCCGTTATGCCGCGCGAGGGCCCACGCGGCCACCCGAATCGGGGGGGGCCACGGCCGGGCGCGGCGATGAGTTCGGGGTCGACGTCCGCGGCGTCATGCAGGTCGACACGAGAAGCTGGCTCATGAGGTTCTTCGCTGGTGCGATTGCGCTTTCCTGCACTGGATTGTGCTTCGCGCGCGAGGCCCTCCAGCCCCCTCATCCCCTGGGGCAACATCCCTGCCGCCCCACCTGAACCGATGAATTCCACCGGGATCGTGTTGGTCGTGTTGTTCGTCATCGACAAGGTACTCACCCTCGAGCAGCGGCTCGCGAAGACCGTTGCCTCGCACTGCCGCCCGAGGTGGCGCAGAGCCTCATCGGCGCCGCACCGGCCGAGCGCGCACGAGCGCCGGATGCCCGGCGCGGCCCAAGTCCCTCCATACTCGCCGCCAAACCCCGGGCCGTGACCGACCGGATCGCGGCCCGGCTTCCCCAAGGGAGGACTCATGCCGACTCGATGGCCCGTGCGCGCGGTCACGCTCCCGCCGGTACGCTGGCTCACTCGCTCGGTCCTTCGCCACGTCGAACGCTCGGCCGCGCTCCCGGTCTTGCTCGGGCTGTCGCTCGCGCTCGTGCTGGGCTTGGTTTCGGGTTGCGGCGGCGCTGACGACGCCGACCCATCCGTCGAGCCCCTCGCCCTCGGCGCGGGCACCTACTTCACGACCGACTTCCTGAGCTCGGACGCGAGCTTCTACCGGGTGAACGAGTTCTCCGGCGAAACGGAAGCGCTGATCGCATTCTCGGAGGGCGCCGGCGGCACCTTCCGCTGCCCGGCCCTGGCGGCCCTGGACACCCGCGGCGACGGCATGGTGCTGTCCGCTGCCCGGCGCAGCGCGTCACTGTACGAGTCCGACCCGCGCAACGGCCTGTGCCGCCTGGTCGGCACACTGCCGGAGACCATGGTCGCGCTGGCAGTCCGCGCCGACGGCCGCCTGTTCACCGTGTCCGCCACCAACAAGCTCTACCAGCTCGACGCGCAGGGGCGGCCGCTCTCGGCGGCCGTGCTGCTGTGCCCACCCTCCACGCCGACGTGCCCGGTCCGTGGCCTCGACTTCAGCCCTGCCGGCACGCTGCATGCCATCGTCGCGCCGGGGCTCTGGAGTCGCATCGATGCCACGAGCGCGCAACTCACCAGCATCCGCACGGGCGTGGGCCTGAGCGACGACTTCGACATCGACGCGCAGGGCCGGGTGCGCGGGCTCGCCGGCGACGAACTGCGGTTCTTCGACCTGGCGGGCAACCCGAGCGGTCGCGCCGTCAACGTGTTCGGCGGCACGGCTTTCGCCACCGGGCTGGTTCATCGATGAACACCGCGCCACCGACCCGCCTCGGTCGCAGGATTGCCGGGGACCGAGGTCGAGAGAGATCAGCCACAGGAGACCCCATGACGTGCGACCTCATGCGTCCGCCGGCCACGATGCACGCATCGCGCCGCCTCGCACGGTGCCTGCTCACCGCTGCGTTCGCCCTGCTCGCGGGCTGCGGTGGCGGGTCGGAGGACGAGCCGCCGCCATTCGGCGGGCCCGACAGCCAAAGCGGCAAGGTGGCGGCCGGCAGCTACCTGGCGAACGCGGTGGTCTTTCTCGACCTCAACGACAACAACGTGCTCGACAGCAACGAGCGCCGCACCACCACCGACGCCAGCGGGAGCTACACGCTCACGGGCGTGACCGCGGCCGACCTGGCGCGGCACTCGATCGTCGTGCGCGTCTTCCCCGATACCACCAACGCCGACACGCGCCAGCCTGCCGGCCTGGACTGCACGCTGAAGGCCCCGCCGGGCGGCGGCGCCTTCGTGAGCCCGCTGTCCACGCTGGTGAGCGGCCTCGTGGCCGGCGCGACCCGGCCGACGGTGGAGGCCGCCGCGGCGCAGGTAGCCGGCAAGGCGAGAGCGTCCACCCTGCCGTTGACGGCGCCGGCGCAATTGGATGTGCTGCGCGACTACGTGGCCGACGGCGCCTCGGCCAGCGGCACCGCGGCCGACAGCCGCCGGATGCGCCAGCTCGCCACGTCGGTGGCGGGCGTGCTGAGCGCCGTCACGGCCGGGCTCAACAGCCGGCAGAGCCTCTTCGACGCCAACGGCCGCCACCCCTTCGACACGCTGGTCGCACTCACCGAAGCGCAGCTGACGCTGGTGGCCAGCGGCACCTACCAGTTCACGCAGCTCGACGCCGTCCAGCGGGCCAGGATTGTCGGCAGCCCGGGCGACTTTCCGAACTTCTTCATCGACGGCAACGCGGCGCTGAACGCGTTCATCTCGGGCATCCGCCTGGCCGACGTGCTGCCCGACGTCAAGAACTTCATCGTCAACTCGGACGAGTTCAAGCAGTTCTTCGCCTCGATCATGCTGGACCTCATCTCACAGATCGCGGAACTGCTGCTTCGCATCCTCTTCTGATCCGGCGGGCGGCCCGGGCGCCCGATCGCCGAGCCGGTGTCCGGCGTCCGGCGTCCCGGCGCAACGTCTGGCACAGTCCGCCACCCATGGCCCTCAAATCCACCGTCTTCAAGGCCGCGCTGCAAGTGGCCGACATCGACCACGCCTACTACGCCGACCACACGGTGACGTTGGCGCGGCACCCGAGCGAGACCGACGAACGCCTGATGGTGCGCCTGGTGGCGCTGGCGCTGCAGGCGCACCAGGTGCAGACGCTCGCCGGCGGCGATGCCACCTGGGGCTTCGGCAAGGGACTCTCCGACCCGGAGGACCCCGATGTCGTGCTCACCGATTACACCGGCCGGCGACGCGTGTGGGTGGAGACCGGCCAACCGGAGGACAAGCCACTCGCCAAGGCCTGCAGCCAGGCCGACCTGGTGGTGGCCTATCCGTTCTCGAGCTCGGCCGAAATCTGGTGGCGCGGCGTCGAAGGACGCCTCGCGCGCCTGCCACGGCTCGAGGTGTGGCGCCTGCCGGCCGAGGCCACGCAGGCGTTGGCCGGCGCCGTCGGCCGCAGCATGATCTGGCAGGCCACCATCCAGGACGGCCTGCTCTCGCTCAGCGGCGAGGCGGGCCACTTCGACATCGAGCCGCAGCGCTGGAAGTGAGCGCGGCCTCGGCCACGCCTCGAGGCCGCACCGCAAGTCCGCAAGCGCCCCGGCACCGCGCGCCACAATGGCGGCCATGGCTCGGGGTCCCACCAGCAAATCCTCCCACGACGGCGGCTGCGCCTGCGGCCAGGTGCGCTTCCGGCTCGAACGCGAACCGATGTTCGTGCACGCGTGCCACTGCACGCGCTGCCAGCGCGAGACCGGCGGCCCGTTCGCGCACCACGCGATGATCGAGTTCAGTGCCTTCACCGTCACCGCCGGCGAGGCCGAGTTCGTGAAGGTGCCCACCGACAGCGGCAACGCGCACTGGGTGGCGCGCTGCCCGGCCTGCCGCACGGCGATGTGGAACGAGCACGGCGCGCGGCGGAACGCCGTCACGCGCTACGTGCGCGTGGGCACGCTCGACGAGCCGAACCGCCTGCCGCCGCGAGCGCACATCTACGTGCGCTCGAAGCAGCCGTGGCTGGAGCTGGGTGCGGCGATCCCGGCCTTCAAGACCTACTACGACCCGGCCCGGACCTGGCCGGCCGAAGGCTTGGCGCGCTACGCAGCGGCCAAGGCGCTGCGGGCCGCTCAGGCGGCCGCCGAGAAGGCGGCTAAGGCGACGAAAGCGGCGAAGACAGCGAAGGCGGCCGGAACCGCGGGCGCGAGCACGCTGGCCGGCGCCGGCCGTGCCATGACCACCGGCGCCAAGTCACGCCGGAAGACAGGTTGAAGCCATGCTCGAAGTCCTCGGACGCCCGAACAGCATCAACGTGCGCAAGGTGCTGTGGACGTGCGCCGAGCTCGGGCTGGAGATCCGGCACGTTCCCTGGGGCGCCGGCGATCTCTCGCTGGCCAGCGCCGAGTTCCGCGCCCTCAACCCCATGGGCCTGGTGCCGGTGCTGCGCGACCCGGCGGCAAACGGCGGCCGCGGACTCGTGCTGCGCGAGAGCAACACCATCTGCCGCTACCTGACCGCGCGCGAGCGCCGGCACGACTTGTTGCCTGCGGACGCCGCCGCGCGCGCCGAGGTCGAGCAGTGGATGGACTGGATGGCCACGGAGCTCAACAACGCCTGGCGCTACGCCTTCATGGGCCTCGTGCGCCGCAGCCCGGCGCACCAGGACGCCGCAGCCGTCGCGGCCAGCGCCGCCGAGTGGAACCGGCAGATGGGATTCCTGGAGCAGGCACTGCAGGGCACCGGTGCCTACGCCACCCCGCACGGCTTCACGCTGGCCGACATCGTGCTCGGCCTGGCCACGCACCGATGGGTGATGACGCCGATCGAGCACGCCGAGCTGCCCGCCGTGCGCGCCTACTACGAACACCTGTCGCAGCGGCCGGCCTTTCTCGCGCACGGGCGCAACGGCATCCCCTGAAGGCGGCGCCGGCACAGGCGCCGAACGAAGCGTCGACCCTCGACGCCAAGACAAGGAGGACGAGACGATGTGCCGCAACATCCGCACGCTCTTCAACTTCGAGCCCCCGGCCACCGAGCTCGAGATCCGTGACGCCTCGCTGCAGTTCGTGCGCAAGCTCTCCGGCTTCAACGTGCCTTCCAAGGCCAACGAAGCCGCCTTCGAGGCGGCGGTCGCCGATGTGGCCGCCGTGGCGCGGCGGCTGATCGGCGACCTCGTGACGAATGCGCCGCCACGCAACCGCGATGTCGAGGCCGAACGAGCGCGCGCGCGCTCGGCCTTGCGGTTCGCGCCGCGGTCCAGTGCCGACTGAGCGCCCGCCAGGCGCCAAGCGCCTACCGACCGCTGACCGCTGACCGCTGACCGCACAGGTTCCCCGCAAACTCCAGCAGCGCGGCAACTTTCGCACTGCGCACGGGGCGGCGGCGCGAGCCCACGCGCGGCGCCGTGGCAGCATGTGTTGCCAACGAGGGAGGAAAACATGGTTGCCCACTGGATGAATCGCAGCGCCCGCTGGGGCGGCTGCATCGCCGCCGCGCTGCTGATGGCCGCCGGTGCCGCTTCGGCGCAGGGCATGACGCCCGAGCAGCGGCGCGAGGAGTTCGCCAAGTTGCCGTGGCAGGCCGGTCCGACGAGCGCCGCGGTGGGCAGCAAGGCCAAGCTGCAGGTGCCCGACAAGCTGCGCCTGTTGCCTGAGGCGCACGGCGGCCGCTTTCTCGAGCTCACCGGCAACCTGCCGCAGCCGGGCCAGACCATCCTCGTCGGCGGCA
Source organism: Rubrivivax sp. (assembly GCA_016790435.1). Lineage (GTDB taxonomy): Bacteria > Pseudomonadota > Gammaproteobacteria > Burkholderiales > Burkholderiaceae_C > Rubrivivax. The sequence continues at coordinate 28,335 of JAEUPE010000093.1, forward strand.
ACTGGTGGGCCGTGTTTTCGTTCAACGACATCGGCTACATCAAGGACGACGAAAAGCTCGATGCCGACAAGCTGCTCGAGACGCTGAAGTCGAGCGACGGCCCCTCGAACGACGAGCGCAAGAAGCGCGGCATCCCGCAGCTCACGACCGAAGGCTGGGCCGTGGCGCCACATTTCGACCCGCAGACCAAGCACCTCGAGTGGGGCCTGCGCCTGCGCGCCGAGGGCGACCCGAACCCGGTCATCAACTACACCGTGCGCATGCTCGGCCGCCACGGCTATGAGAGCGTGACGCTGGTGTCGGACGCCGAGTCGCTGCAGCGCGACGTGGCCGAGCTGAAGGCCGTGCTCAAGGGCTTTGCCTTCAACGGCGGCGAGAGTTATGCCGAGTTCAAGGCCGGCGACCACGTGGCCGAGATCGGCCTGGGCGCGCTGGTGCTCGGTGGCGCCGCCGCCGCGGCCGTGAAGGGCGGCTGGTGGAAGAGCCTGCTCGCGGTGCTGGCGGCGGGCTGGAAACTCATCGCCGGTGTCGCGGTGGCCGCGGCGCTGGGCCTGGGCAAGCTGTTCGGCCGGAAGAAGCAGGTCTGATCTGTTCGCGGCGCCGGCACGCGACCGGGCGCGGTGAAGGCGCCCGGAGGCTCCCGACCGGCATTCGGCGAGCAGGCAACCGGCCAGGCAACCGATCTGGCACCCGATCACCCAGCGCCGAGGAGTCGCGTTGAGCCCCGAAGCGCTGCTGGCGCTGATGATCGTCGCCTTCTACCTGAAGGACTCGCTGCTGCTGTTGCGCGCCGACGAGGCGGTGCTCGTGCACGGTCTCGGTCGTCTCGGCGCCTCCGGCTGCCGGTGGCGCGCTGGCTTCGGCGCACGCGGCTTCAAGCTCGGGGGGCGCGAGCCGTATCTCGCGAACCCCTTCGCACCGCATGCGCCGGTCTTCCGCCTTCACTGGGCCATGCAGGCCACGGCAGCGCCGGGCGCCACGGGTCAGAAGCCGCTGGCCGCCGCGCCGCAGCTTGCCTGGCTCGCGCCGTTCGCCTGGCTCTCGTGGGCCCTGCTCTTCGTCGCCATCCCGACCACGGTGCTCGCGCACTGGGGCGTGACGGCCACGTTGGCCGCCGTGGCGCTGCTGTACGCCAACATCGCTGCGGCGTTGGTGGCGCTGTGGTTCTGGCGCCAGCCGCTCGGCCTGGCCCCGCGCGCCTTCGCGCTGCTGGCCTTCGAATGCCTGGTCTGCGCGCCTTACGCCGCCAACCTCGTGCGCCGGGTGGCCTGGGCCGGCACGGCGGGCGAAGACTTCACTGCCGCCGCCGCGCGCCTGCTGCCGCCACCGGCCCTGGCCGAAGTGCATCGCGAGTGCCTGGCGCGCATCGACGAGCAACTCGAGGCCGAGGCCGAGGGAAGCCCCGTGGCATTGGCACTGGCACGCGCGAGGGCCCGCTTCATGAGCGCCCCGCGCCCCGACGGAGACCCCGCATGAGCTGGATCGAGTGGGGCGTGCTGGCCGCGGGCCTGGCCATCGGCTACGGAGTGGTGTCGATGCTCATGGGCGAACGCATGGCCCGCCAACGACGCAAGCAGGAACCGGTCCGTCGTTGCGACCCGGAAGGCCATCCGGGCCGCGACGGCCAGAACGGCCCGGGCTGATCGGCGGGCGACATCGGATACGCTCCAAGGCGCGCCCTTCGAGGCCGCTCGACAGTTCCCTCCTCTGCTCCTTCACCGCCCCCTCACCCCCTCCTTCGCCCTCCCATGCCCCGCATCCTCATCGCCGGCTACCAGCACGAGACCAACACCTTCGCGCCGAGCCTGGCCGACTGGGCCGCCTTCACGCGCGGCGACTCGTTCCCCGCCTTCGTGCGCGGGCAGGCGATGGTCGACCAGCTGTCAGGCATCAACATCCCGGTGGCCGGCTTCATCGAGGCGGCGCGCAAGGTCAACGGCGTCGCGTGGACGCTGGTGCCCTCGGGCTGGGCCGGCGCCATCCCGTCGTCGTACGTCACCCGGGACGCGTTCGAGCGCATCGCCAGCGCCATCTGCGAAGACGTGGTGGCGGCGCGCGACCATGGCGGGCTCGACGCCATCTACCTCGACCTGCACGGCGCCGCGGTCGCCGAGCACGCGCTCGACAGCGAAGGCGAACTGCTGCAACGCCTGCGCACGCTGGTCGGCCCGAACCTGCCCATCGTCGCGAGCCTCGACCTGCACGCCAACGTGACACGGCGCATGCTGGAGCTCGCCGACGCCCTGGTGTCGTACCGCACCTACCCGCACGTCGACATGGCCGCCACTGGCGAGCTGGCGGCCGCGTTGCTGGCCCGGCGCTTCAAGGCCGGCAAGAAGGAGCCGATGCACGCGCGTCGGTTTCCGTACCTCATCGCGCTCAACGCGCAGAGCACCTTCCTCGAGCCGGCGCAGGGCCTGTACGAGGAACTGAAGGCGCTGGACCGCGAGTTCGGCACCGTGCTCAGCTTCTGCCCCGGCTTCCCGGCCGCCGACTTCGACGAGTGCGGCCCCGTAGTCTGGGGCCATGGCGAGCGCGCCGAGGCCGCCGTCGAGCGCCTGTATGCGCGCGCGGGCGAGCCCGCGCAGTGGCGCGTGACCGTACTGCCGGCGCGCGAGGCGGTGGCGCAGGCGCTCGCGCTGGCCACGCAGGCCGGCAAGCCCGTGGTGGTGGCCGACACGCAGGACAACCCCGGCGCCGGCGGCGACAGCAACACCACCGGCATGCTGCACGCGCTGCTGGCCCAGGGCGCCGGCAAGCGGCTGCCGGGCCAGGTGGCGCTTGGCCTGATGTTCGACCCGGCGAGCGCGCGCATCGCGCACGAGGCGGGCCTCGGCGCCGAGGTCGAGCTGGCGCTCGGCAAGGCGGTGCCCACGTTCACCGGCAGCGAGAGTGACGCGCCCGTGCGCGGCCGCTTCAAGGTGCTGGCACTCGCCGACGGCAAGGTGACACTGAAGGGGCCGATGATGACCGGCCTCACCGTCAACCTCGGCCCGAGCGCGTGCCTGGAGATCGACGGCATCCGCGTCGCCGTGGTGAGCGGCAAGAAGCAGCTGCTCGACCGCGAGCTGCTGCGCATGGTGGGCATCCATGCCGAGCAGATGCGCCTCATCGTGGTGAAGAGCTCGGTGCACTTCCGTGCCGACTTCCAGCCGAACGCCAGCCACGTGCTGGTGGGCAAGGCGGCCGGGCCGATGGCCGCGGACCCCGGCGATCTGCCTTGGCAGCGGCTGTCAGCGGCAACGCGAACGCGGCCCTGATCGGTTGAGCCGGGAGACGCCTGCCATGTCGACGAAGAGGCTCTGGCCGCGATCGGAGCGGAGGATCGGGTCGCTTGCGCTGGCGCTGACGCTGGCCATCGGTCTGTTCGCTGCCAGCGACAGCCGGTCCCAGGCGGCGGATCCTTTGTCGGACGCGCCGGAGGGCCAGGCGGCGCCGCCGGCACCTCACGTCGATGCGCCGACCTACGCCGACGCACTGAGTCGCTGGCGCAGCGCGGCGGACATCAATGCCTGGATCGGAGCGCGCTTCAGCTACGACCGCGAGCGCGCGCTGCTGCTGTCGGAAACGCAGCGCCAGAAGAACGGCCGGATGCCGATCATCACGGCGCCCGACTTCTTTGCGCGGCCGACCGGCGTGTGCGTCGACCTCTCGCGCTTTGCCGTCGAGACCCTGCGGCAGGTCGACCCCGCTGCCAAGGCCACCTACGTGATGATCGAGTTCGACCCGCAGACGATCGCCGGCAACACGCTGCGCCGGCATTGGGTGGCGTCGTTCGAATCCGGCGGCCAGAAGTACTTCTTCGCCGACTCGAAGCGTCCGGGCGTCGTCGCCGGGCCTTACGACGGAACGCAGCAGTTCATCGAGGCGTATGCGACGTACCGCGGCCGCCGCATCGTGGCCTTCCAGGAGCGGAACTCCTTCGAGCGGCAGATGCGGCAGGCCGCGGGGCGCCAGCCAGGGCGCAACTGAGTGCGATCCCGCGTGCCGTGGGCAGGGCGATGCTCACGGCCGCTGAACTCCTGTGTTAGGCGGCAACAGGCCTGCGGCACCTGGGCCGCCCGGGGCGGACGGGGCGGATGACCGGCCGCCACCACGGTGGTCCGGCTTGCCGGAGTCGCCGCCTTTGTCCATCATCGGCAACATGGCCAGATCGCACCGCCTCCGCGAGCCGCCGACTCGGGCCCTTCACCAGCGGGTCTGAGAAGCGTGCCGCCCCATGCAACGCCTCGCCCTGCTCCTGCGGGTCCTCGCGCCGGTGTTCTTCGTCGTGGCCGCCATTCACCTGGCGCTGGGCCTCGACGCGGATGCCCTGCTCGGCGCCAGCGTGTCGCCATCCACGGCAGCCGAACCCTCGCTCAGCAGCCAGAACCGGTTCTATGGCGTGGCGTTCGCGCTCTATGGCGCCGTCCTCTACCTCTGCGCCAAGGATCTGCGCACCTACGAACCCTTCTTCAAGGCGGCCATGTGGGTGTTCTTCCTGGCCGGAGTCGCCCGCCTCGTCGCCTGGGTACAGCACGGCGCCCCCGCGCCCCTGGTCGTTGCGCTGCTGGCCACGGAACTCGTGATTCCACCTCTCCTGCTCGTCTGGCACGCCCGGGCGAAGAACGAAGCCTGACGGGCAGGAGTGAACCGTGATCACGCGCAGGCGCCGTGCACAGCGCGAACCCGACCGGGCGCGCCGAGGCGTGGTGCTGGAGACTCTCGCGCTAGCTTCGACCCGATCGCCGGCTGCGCGGCTGCAACTTGTCCAGTTCGGCCAGTTGCTGCTTCAGCAGCAACAACAAGGTGCGCGCATGCTCAACGGGCAGCCGAAGGCAGGTGGTACCCGACGGGTCGTCGCGTGCCTGGCGGGACAGCACCAGGGCATCGACGTCGATCTCGATCAGGCCCTTGTCGTGCTTCATCGACCTCAGGCGCTGCACTTCGATGTCGTAGGGTTTCACGCCGGCTCCCGGGTTGGTGCTTCGACGGATTGTCGACGCACGCGCCGCCCGGCTCACGCCGAGAGCGCATCGGCAACCGGCCGCCTGAATCGACAGCGCCGGCCCCTTCACCCACGTGCCCGCCCGCCCAGGTGGACCCGTTGAAACTCGAGGCCGCAAGATCATGAGTCTGCCCGGCGTCATCATCAACGATCGTCGCGCCCACGACAGGCATCCGTTTCGCACCTCGGCCGCCCTCGTCATGTCCGACGGGAGGGTGCTGCAGGCACGGACCTTGGACGTCGGCAAGGGCGGCGCCGGCGTCGTCGTCGACGTGAGCCTGCCCGTCGACGCCGGACTCACCATTCGCATGAACCTGCCGGCCCGGCCCACCGGCAGTGCGCTGTTCGAGGCACGGGCGACGGTCGTCAGCTGCAGCCTCGCCGGCAGCGAGGGTGGCTTCCGCATCGGCCTGCAGTTCGGCACCCTGGAGGCATCGGCGCTGGCCGCGCTCAAGGGCGTGCTGCCCTAGGTCGGCCCGCGGCTATCATGCGCCGCGCAGCCCGGGCACCTGCTCGCCGGCCGCAAGGGCCCCAACGTCGGGCCCACGGATCCATGCCATGCAGCATCCGCGCCGCACTCGACTCGCCCCGCTGGTGATTGCGCTCCCGGCCTGGCTTGGCCTTGCCGCCGAGGGCTTTGCCGCCGGCAAGGACATGCAATGGCTCGTGGGCAAGCCCTTGTCCGGCGCGCGCAGCACCCTGCTCGCCGACGGCTGGCTGCCGCAAGAGACGGCCCTCACGACCGCGAAGGGCGTGCCCGAACGCTCCCGGGGTGAGGCCGGGACGCTGCTCGAAGCGGGGTATCCGGAGGTCGAACGCTGCACCGGTTCGTCGCGGAACTACTGCTTCTTCAACTACAGCCGCCGCGGCCAATGCCTGCGGGTCCGCACGCTCGGGGTGCTTCGCCCGCCAGACAGCGAGCCCAAGGTGCACGGTGCGGGAGACGCCTGCCCGTCCAAGCAGGGCAAACGTTGAAGGCCGCTGCCCGGCCCCGGGCGGCCACGGCATCCCGAGCCGCGTGACCGCCGCAGCTTCCCAGGCCGACATTGCTCAACCCTCGAAGGAGACACCTTGTCGGTCTTGCGCCCCATCACCGGCGACGAGTACGCCGCCTGGCTTGAAACCGTCATTCCCGAGTACGCCGCCGACAAGGTGGCCTCGGGCCAATGGTCCGAGGACTCGGCACTCGAGCTCTCGCGCAAGGAGTACGAGGATCTCCTGCCGGGCGGCAAGGACACGGAGAACAACCACATCCACACCGTGCTCGACCCTGAGGGTCGCCCGGTCGGCACCCTGTGGTTCGGTGTCAAGGACCGTGCGAAGAAGCGCGTGGCCTACGTCTTCGACATCGTCGTCGGCTCCGAGCATCGCAGGCGGGGGCACGCCTTCCGTGCCTTCCTGGCGATGGAGCAGGAGGTCGCCCGCCTCGGCCTCGACGGCATCGCGCTGCACGTCTTCGGCCACAACCAGGCGGCCCATGCGCTCTACGTCAAGCTCGGGTACGTGGCCACGAACATCAACATGTTCAAGCCGGTGGCGCGCTCGCATGCCTGATCCCTGCAGACGTTCGGCGCTGCCGCGCGCATGACAACCCGCCCACCACGCCGCCCGTGATGGCCGAGTCGCTCGCCGTCGTGATCGTCACGCTCGCCGTGCTCGGCCCCGGGAGCTACCTGCTGCATGTCGCCTGGCAGCGAGGTGGCACACCGCGCAAAGTCGCCATCGCCGCGCTCCTGGCCATGTTCGCGCTCGTTGCCTGGCTGTTTGCGCCCGGCGCCCCCGGGACCACCGTCGAGGAGCGGGTGAGCCAGTTCGTCGGTGCCTGGGGCATCCTCTTCATGGTGATCGGCCTCCTCGTCATCGCGGCCGCGGCGCTTGGCAAGTTCCGGCCGCGCGACCGATCGGGTCCTGAAGAGTGAACCCGCGCCGGGCCGACCGTGCGCCAGGCTCGAGCCGGCTCGAACCGCAGATCGCCTTGAACACGTTGCACGCAGCCCACCTGGTCCTCGAACCCCAGCTCGCAAGCCACGCCGTCGACATGTTCGCCGTCTTGAGCGATGCGGCCATCTACGAGTTCGAGAGCGAGCCGCCGCCCTCCGCGGCTGCGCTGGCGCAGCGCTATGCCATGCTCGAGTCGCGGCTGTCGCCCGATGGCACCGAGCAGTGGTTGAACTGGGTCGTCCGGCTGCCCGGTGGCGAACTTGCGGGCTTCATGCAGGCCACCGTGCTGGTCGGCGGGCGCGCCTACGTGGCTTACCAACTGGCCAGCCGGTTCTGGCGGCGAGGCATCGCCAGCACCGCGCTGGAGGCGGTGCTGCAGGAACTGGCCGCGCACTACGGCGTCCGCGACGCCTTTGCCGTGCTCAAGGCGGCCAACCAGCGCTCCGTCGGCCTGCTCGCCAAGCTCGGGTTCAGGCCCCTTCCGCCCGCGGCCCGCGCGCCGTGGGCGCAGGAGGCCGACGAAGTCACCGTGCACAGGGCCCTTCGATAGGCATGAACGCCCTCGCGGTCCACGGGATGGCGGTCCACGGATGCGGGCGACGGCCGGATGACTTGCCGACGCTGCCGCGTTTGTTCATGATCGATCCCAAGGCCCTGCCTTCGTTCCTCTGCAGCAGACGAAGGCGGATACAGGCCTCGCATGCAGGCACCTTCGCGCCCGCCGGGCGCCATCCATGAACTCCAGCCAAGGCACCATGCGTCGTCTCACAGTTCTTGCAACCACGTCGGTGTTCCTCGCGCTCCTGTCGCCCGGTGTCCAGGCACAGGCCTCGGGAGCGAGCGTGACGGCCGAGTCACGGATCGCCAAGAACTGGCGCGCGCGGATCATCTTCAAGTCCGGGGCGACGCAGGACCTGCTCTGGGTCGGCGTCTCCACCGACACGTTCAACCAGATGCGCGTGGCCTTCTGGCGGTACCTGAACAACGAGGGGCCCAACCGCTTCAACTCGACCGGCCCCGACGGCGTTCAGATCGCGATCACCTGGGCCGACGTCTCCGCCGTGACCACCTGGACCGACTGAGCGCCGCGACCCATGCCTGAGGCCACCCTGGACGCAGCACTTCCATGACCCACACCGCGCCATCGACCGACACCTTGCGATCGCTCTTCGCGTGCAAGGCCTGGGCCAACGAAGAACTCTTCGCGGCGCTGGCCGACGTGGACGCCGTGGCGCATGCGGCTGAACTCCGCAGCGCCATTCGCATCCTCAATCACGTGCACGTGGTCGACCGCATCTTCCAGGCCCACCTGGAGGGCAAGCCTCACCGCTACGAGGCCACCAACACCCAGGAGACGCCAACCCTCGCGGCACTCGCCGCCGACGTCAAGGCGGTCGACGCGTGGTATCGCTCCTACGTGGAGACCTTGCCTCGGTTGGCGCTGTCGGAGCGAGTCCGCTTCGTCTTCACCGACGGCGACGTGGGCCTCATGAGCCGCGAGGAGATCCTGCTGCATGTCGTCACGCACGGCGGCTACCACCGTGGCGCTGCCGGCCAGGTGATGCGCGCCGCATCGGCCGCTCCGCCGCGCGACCTGTACACGCGCTTCCTCCACCTCGCCGAGCCCGAGCGTCGACAGTGACCCCGGGCCCCTCGACCGACGCGCGGCGCAGGGCAAGCCACATCGCCATCGGCTGGCCGCTGGCGATGTGGCTTGCCCTGGCGAGCACCGGCAACGCCAGTGCCATCGGCATCGAGTTCGGCAGGTGCCGCCACGTCGTCGACGCCACCGCCCGGCTGGCCTGCTACGACGCCATCCCCTACGTGGCAGCGCAAGCCACCGGGCCGGCCTCCGCACCGTCGGCCGCGACGCGCCCTGCCGACCCGCCCAGCGCACCACGCTCGGCGCTGGATCGCTTCGGCCTCGTGGGGCGCAGTCCTGCGGACGAGTTGCAGAGCATCGCGTCGTCGGTCGGGGCGGACTTCTCCGGCTGGGGGCCGAACGAGCGAATCCGCCTGGACAACGGCCAGGTCTGGGAGGTCGTCGACGGCAGCAGCGGCTCCGTGGGCCCGGCCAACCGCAAGATCACCGTCCGGCGGGGGGCGCTCGGCTCCTTCTTCCTCGACTTCGAAGGATTGAACAGTTCTCCGAGAGTCCGGCGCATCCGCTGATGCGCGAAGTGTCCAGCTGAACCAGCCCATGCGTCATGCGAATCGAAGTCGACGATCTCACCCGCCCCGAAGTGCTCGACCTGCTGCGCGAGCACCTCGCGAACATGCACGAGCTCTCGCCGCCGGAGCAGGTCTTCGCGCTCGACGTGACGAAGCTGCGCGCGCCGGACATCACCTTCTGGACCGTGTGGGACGGCGGCGCGCTGCTCGGCTGCGGCGCGCTCAAGGAACTGGGCCCCGCGCACGGTGAGGTGAAGTCGATGCGCACGCCCAAGGCGCTTCGGCGCCGAGGGGCCGGGCGCGCGGTGCTGGCGCAGATCGTCGACGAAGCCTGCCGGCGCGGTTACGAACGGCTCAGCCTCGAGACCGGTTCGCATCCCGCCTTCGGCGCGGCGCATGCGCTGTACCGGAGCGTCGGCTTCAGCGACTGTGGCCCTTTCGGCAGCTACCGGGAGAACGAGAACAGCGTCTTCATGTCCCTGCGCCTGTCTCCGGGCGCGGCCTGACCGCGGCTCGATCCCGACCTCTCGCCTTCGAGGCCCACGATGAACACCGCACCACCCGCTCGACCGCTGCCGGAAATGCGGTGCCCGCTTTGCGGCGGCCCGAACGGCTGCCTGCCCGCCGCCACCGGCCGCTTCGACACGCCGTGCTGGTGCCGCGATATCGCTTTCCCCGCCAGCCTGCTCGCGCAGGTGCCGGCCGACAAGGCGGGCCGTGCCTGCGTGTGCGCGAAGTGCGCACAATCCGCCGCATGAGCATCCAACTGTCCAAGGAGGCCCGCGCCGAGGCCGTCACGTCCATCGAGCGTTACTTCGCCGAGAACATGGACGAACGCATCGGCAACATCGCCGCCGGAGCGCTGCTCGGCTTCTTCCTCGAAGAGATCGGCCCCTGCATCTACAACCAGGCCGTCACGGACGTGCAGGAAAAGCTCCAGGTGCGCATCGCCGAGCTCGACCTCGAGGCGCACGAAGACGAGTTCCAGTACTGGCCGCGGCAGGCGAAAGCCGCGAAGGGCCGCCGGTGAGGCCGCCGGTGAGGCCGCGGCCCATGGAACTGCGCCTGGCCGAAACCCGCGATGCCTCGGCAATCGCGCGGCTGTCCAAGCAGGAGATCGAGCAGGGGCTGGCCTGGAGCTGGACGCCGGCGCGCGTCGGCCGGGCCATCGCCGACCCGGACACCAATGTCCTGGTGGCCAAGGACGAGGGCGGCCTGCTCGGCTTCGGCATCATGATCTACCGCGAACAGCACGCGCACCTGTGCCTCTTCGCCGTGCGCCCGGACGGCCGCCGCCGGGGCGTGGGCAGCGCCCTGCTGGCTTGGCTGGAAAGGGTGGCGCAGGTCGCCGGCGTGCAGCGGCTCAGCCTCGAAGCGAGGCACGACAACGCGGCGGCGATCGCCTTCTATCGGGAGCACGGCTACCGCACTTCGGCCGTCGTGGCCGGCATGTACCAAGGCGTCGAGGACGGCGTGCGCCTGGAGAAATGGCTGTCCTCGTCCGGTTCCTAGAAGCAAGTGCGGCCCGACCCCCTGTCCAGCACCCCACCCGCCGCCGTCGACTTCCGGCTGCCCGGTGAAGTGGTGCGCCGCGCGTTCCTGCAGCACACGGCGGTGATCGTCGGCGTGCTCGTGCTCTACCACCTGCTGACGCAGCAGGCCTCCCTGGGCGCCCTGGCCGGCGGCGCGGCCCTGGCGGTGCTCGTGCTGGCCGTGGCCTATGCCGCCACGGCGCACCGCACCTGGATCACGCTGTCGCCGGCCGGGCTTTCGTCCACCGGCTACACGGGCCGCAAGCTCGAGCTGCCCTGGACGATGCCGGTCCAGGTCACCGCATCGCGCCGATCGGGCCACCGAGGCCACGCCATCGCGCAGCCGTCCGCGGGCTTCCTGCGAACGAGCATGAGCGCGGTCTTCGTGCCCCTTGCCATTTCCACGAGCCCGGAGTTCGTCAGCCGGGTGGCGGCGTGGGCGCCGGCGGGTCATCCGCTGCGCGCCGTCGTCTCCAAGGCGGCTTGATCGGCATGCACCACCCGCGCATCGAGCACGTCGCGCTCTGGGCCCGCGACCTGGAGTCACTGTGCGCCTTCTATGCGCGCACGTTCGGCGCCGCGATCGGTCCGCTCTACGAGAACCCGAAGAAGGGCTTCATGTCCCGCTTCCTGCAGTTCGCCAGCGGCGCCAGGCTGGAGGTCATGCAGACCTCGACGCTGCAGCCGGCCGAGCACGCGCCCGGCGCGCAACGCATGGGCCTCACGCACCTGGCCATCGCGCTCGGTTCGGACACGGCGGTGGACGCGCTCACGGCTTCGCTGGCCGAGGCCGGCGCCACGGTCCTCGACGGCCCTCGCCGCACCGGCGACGGGTACTACGAGAGCGTCGTGCTCGACCCCGAAGGCAACCGCCTCGAGCTCACCACGTAGCCCGGCCAAGCCTGGCGAGCGGGGCCACACGAACCACCGGAACCCTGGGTGCACCCGTTCACCACGCGTCCGTGGCTGCCGCCTGCCGTGCTCTGCCCGGTCGTGTACGCACTGGTCGCCTGGCTGGGCGAGGGCCGCTATCGCGGCGAGTTCCTCGGCCTGAGTCTCGCCGTCGGCGCTGCGGGGGCGGCACTGCTGGTCTTCAACCGGCTGGCCGCGCGCCGCTTCTGGGTGCACTGGTCGGGCGTGTTCTGCCTCAACTGGCTCTTCGCCGCTTACGTCGTCGCCGTGCTGGCGATTTGACGGGCCAGGAGGGCGGGTCCGGCAGACGCTGGGCCCTCACGCTCGACGTCAGGCCGTACGCCGTGCCAGCAACGCCCAAACGCCGGCACCGGAAAGCAGCGAGCCACCCAGCAGGTTGAAGCGCCGCTGCGCCCGCGGCGAGGCGAGCAGTCGCCGCGCCGCGCCGGCAAACGCCGCATAGAGCGCCGCGTTCAGCGTGGCCATGGCGACGAAGGTGGCAGCCAGCACCCACAACTGAGGTGCCACCGGCTGCGCCGGGCTCAGGAACTGCGGCAGGAAGGCGACGAAGAAGATGATGCCCTTCGGGTTGAGCGCCGTGACCGCGTACGTGTGCGCAAAGAGCCGCCAGCGAGAGCCCGGTGCAGCGGCAGGCGCGGCCGCCTCGGGGGCCGGGCCGACCCCGGCACGCAGCAGCTTGAACCCGAGCCAGAGCAGGTAGAGCCCGCCCGCCACCTTGACCAGCGTGAACCAGAACGCCGACGTGGCCAGCAGCGCACCCAGCCCCAGCAGCGACAGCACCAGCGCCGTGGAGTCGCCGAGCGCCACCGCCGCCACCAGCGGCACGTTGGCCCGCCGGCCGTGCGCCAGCGAGTAGCTGATGACGGTGAGGATCGTGGGGCCGGGCAGCACGAGCAGCACCGCGGAAGCGGCGACGAAGGCGAGCCAGAGTTCGAGGGGCATGGATGCGCTCCGAATGAGTTGGAAACACTACGCCATTCGGGCCATGCTCGAATCGACCCGGGCCTGACCGCTGCTCAAGGTCTGTCGGCCAATGCGAACGCCAAGCCGTCTGCCAGCACTTGCGGAACGATGCCGCTGTGGGTGCCCGAGTACGCCTGCGCACGGAACGTGAAACGCCCGTAGTCGCGCTGCGCCACCGCGGCGGCGTAGATCAGGTTGGCCGAGTTGTTGCCGTTGGAGGCGTACGACAGGTTAAGCCGAACGGGCAGGTCGCGATGGGCCGCCGCATAGCTTCGTTCCCATTCATCGGCCACCGCGGGCATGCAACTGATCGAAGAGTCGCTGGCGAGATACGACCTGAAGGTGTGTTGGTCGGGAGGCTCCGAGAACATCGCGTACAGCACGAAGCTGCCGCCATGCGAGTGACCGAAGAGCACGCGTTGGCCAGGGTCGCCGCCGATCGTTCGTTCGACGTGGGGAATGAGTTCCCGGCGGATGAAGTCGAGGTAGGCCGAGTGGCCGCCGCCGTTGGCAGTGCACGCATTCGCGGGCACGAAATCGCGACTGCGCTGGCCCGAAGTGTGGAGGGCGACGATGATCAAGCGGGTGCGCGTGGACTCCACGATGCCCACGAGCGTCTCGAACCAGCTCTCGCCGTCGAGCACATAGACGACCGGCATGCCGTCGCGAGGACCGGCACTCGCAGGCGGCACGTAGACGCTGAGCAGGTAGCTGGTACCGGTAATGCCCGAGCTGATGCTGTCCGTGTCGCGGCCCCCTTCGATGGCCGTGCCGCCATCTCCGGAGCCACCACAAGCGGCCAGCACCGTTGCAGGCAGTGCCGTCGCGGCGGCGAACTTCAAGAGCCTGCGACGTTGAAAAGTGAGATCGGAGTCCACTGGGGGGCGGCCGAACGCGGAGTGGAGCAGGAGTCGATCGTAGGCCAGCCCTGCCCGCGGGGCGGTCAGGGCCGTCGGTGCACTTCGGCGCGAACAAGTCCCACTTCCGCGGCGTCTTCACGCTTTGCGCCGCTCGCCCTCGCACCCCGGCCGCAAAGCGGGCAGAAGCGGAGAAACATGGCGCCTCGATGACCACGACTGCGCCGCTTTCCGCTGCACCACGGGCCCCGCAGGCGCCGGAGGCCGACTCCGTGGAGCGCGAACAGCTGCGCATGCTGTTCGAGCACATGGCGGTCGGCACGTTCCTGGCCACCGCGTTCGCGATCCTGCTCGCCGCCCACCTCTACGACGTCATTCCATCGGGCCAGCTCTGGACGTGGTTGGGCCTGAAGCTGGGCGTCGCGCTGCCGCGCATGGCCCAGCTTGCGCTCTACAGGCGCCGGCGCATCGCCGACCCCCAGCGCTGGCTGTGGATCACGTGCGCGCTGCTGGCCGCCGACGGCCTCGTCTGGGGGCTCGGCGGCCTGTGGTTCACGCAGGGACCGATGGTCGAGGCGGCCGTCGTCGCGGCCTGCCTGTGCAGCGTGGCCTGCGTGGCCACGTTCGGCTTGCAGGTCAGCTTCAAGGCCACGTCGGCCTACGTCGTGCCGATGATGGCGTTCACGGCCATCGGCATGCTGGCGCGCGGCGCCGACCTCGGCCTCGTCCCGTCTGCCGGGCTCGCACTCGTGCTGCTGTTGATGTTGAGCACCGCCAAGCGCGCCGAACGGCGCTTGCTGGAGGTGTTCCACCTGCGCTTGCTGGCGCAGCAGATCGCCGAGGAGCGGGCCCAGGCCGTGGTGGTTCTGGAGGGCCACAGTGAGCAGAAGTCTCGCTTCCTCGCCACCGTCAGCCACGAGGTGAGGAGCCCGCTGCACGGCATCATCAGCCTGGCAGAACTGCTGGACCACGAGGTCGCCGAACCCTCGGCGCGGCACAAGGTGGAGCTGATCACGTCGACCGGCCGGCACCTGCTCACGCTCGTCAGCGACTTGCTGGACATGTCCAAGATCGAGGCCGGCACGCTGCGCCTGGACCCGAAGGTGTTCGACCTGTCCGCGGAGCTTGCACAGTTCGCGACGCTGTACGAGGTGCGGGCACGGCAGGCGGGCATTCATCTGCACACCCGGTTCATGTTCCCGACGCCGTTGCGGGTGGTAGGAGACAGCGGACGCGTGCGCCAGGTGCTCGACAACCTGGTGAGCAATGCGATCAAGTTCACTCCGCGCGGCGGGTCGGTCAGCCTGACCGTCACGCTGTTCGCGGAGCGCGGCGTGGAGTTCGTCGTCTCCGACACCGGTCCAGGCATCTCGAAGGCCGATCAAGCGCGGCTCTTCCGGCCCTTCGAGCAAGGTTCCGCCGCTCCCGAGAAGGCGCGCGAGGGCGCCGGCCTGGGCCTCGCCATCGCGCGCGACCTCGTCGCCTTCATGCAGGGCCACTTGAGCTGCGAGAGCGAGGTCGGCCACGGCTCGAGCTTCCGTTGCCTGCTTCCGCTGCCTCTTGCGCCCACGGCCGCGCCCATGAACTCGCCCACGGCCGCGCTCATGACCGCGCCTGTGGCCTCGCCCACGGCGTCGACCATGGCCGCGGCCGCAGCCGAGCCGCAGGCCAAGCCGGGGATGCCCGCCCATCCGGTGCGGCCGGCGGGGCCTTCGACCCTGGCGCTCGTCGTCGATGACGACGAAGTGAGCGCCCTCGTGGCCTCGGCCGCGCTGCAACGCGCCGGGTGGACCGTCGAGGTCGCGCACGACGGCCGTGTCGCGCTCGAACGATTGACTTCAGCCCTGGGGCGGGAACGACCCCGGCTGGTGCTGATGGATTGCGGACTGCCCCAGCTCGACGGCCTGGAAACCACCCGCCAGGTGAGGGCCTGGGAGACGCGAACCGCCATGCGGCCCGTGCGCATCGTGGCGCTGACCGGCCGGGCGACACAAGAGGACCGCGCCGCTTGCCTGCAGGCCGGCATGGACGACGTGTTCACCAAGCCGTTCTCGATGGCTGCGCTCGCTGAAGCGGCCACCCGCCACGCCCCCAGCGATGCCAGTGATGCCAGCGAAGCGCGGCGCCCGGCGGCTCGTGAGCGGCGCGACGCCGCCGCCGTCGCCGCGCCGGTGTCCGGCGATCAGGACGCGCCGGTCGCCCGCTAGCACGGCACTCGAGGCATCCGAGGCACTCGGGGTCGCGCGGATCAGCCTTCGGCGGGCCTGCGCCCCAGCCAATCGCCCACCAGGGCCTCGTAACCCGCCGCCGCGCGCAGCAGCGCAGCATCACCGAGCGGCCGGCCGATCAGCTGCAGGCCCATTGGCCATCGCCCGTTGGCATGGAAGCCCGCCGGCACGCTGATCGCCGGCAGCCCGGCGAAGGTGGCGTAGATGGTCACCTCCATCCAACGGTGGTAGGTGTCCATCGTGCGGCCGGCCACCGTCTTCGGCCAGTCCCACTGCAGGTCGAACGGCCACACCTGCACCACCGGCAGCGCCAGCAGGTCGAAGCGCTCGAAGAGCCGGGTGACGAGGTGGTTGTGGAAAGTGCTGCGCACCTGCGCCGCGCGCATGAACGTGCCGAAGTCGAGCGCCTGCGCCTGGTCGTACTCCCACAGCGCCTCGGGCTTGATGTGCTGGCGAGCATCGGGCCGCAGCGCCAGCTGTGCCGCCACGCTGGGCGCCACGAGCGCACGGCGCCACATCAACCAGGCCTCCCACACGGCCTCCGGCGGGTAGCCGAAGCCATTCGGCCCGTCCCGACCATTCGCGCCGAGCGGCTCCACCGCCGCGCCCGCGGCTTGCATGCGCGCCAGCGCCGCCTCGCAGGTGGCGAGGATGCCGGGCTCCATCGGCAGGTGGCCGCCGAGGTCGCCGAGCCAGCCGATGCGCAGGCCCTTGACGGTGGCTTCCTTGGCGCTGGGCACATAGCTGCGCGGCTCGGCGGCGAGCGAGAGCGGCACGCGCGGGTCGTGCCCGGCCTGCGTGGACAGCAGCGCGGCGAGGTCGCTCACGGTGCGGCCCATCGGCCCGTCGGTGCCCAGTTGGCTCACCCAGAGCTCGGGCTTGGGCCAGGCAGGCACGCGGCCCTGGCTCGGGCGCAGGCCGAAGACATGGTTCCAGCCCGCGGGGTTGCGCAGCGACCCCATGAAGTCGGAGCCGTCGGCCACCGGCAGCAGGCGCAGCGCCAGTGCCACGGCGGCGCCGCCGCTCGAGCCGCCGGCGCTCACGCCCGGGTCCCAGGCGTTCGGCGTGCGGCCGAAGAGCGGGTTGTAGGTGTGCGAGCCCAGGCCGAGCTCGGGCATGTTGGTCTTGCCGATGACGATGGCGCCGCTCGCCTTCATGCGCTCGACGTAGAGGCTGTCCACCTGCGCCACCGCATCGGCGAGCAGCGGGCTGCCGAAGGTGGTGGGCAGGCCCTGCGCATGGCCCGTGTCCTTGATGGCCTGCGGCAGCCCGTGCATCCACCCGCGCGAGCCCCAGCGGCCGCGGTGCCGGCCTTCAGGGCCGGTGAGCTCGGCATCGCAGCGGTCGGCCTCGGCCAGCGCCTGCTCGTCGGGCACGAGGTTGACGAGCGCATTGGCGCGCGGGTTGAGGCGGTGGATGCGCGCCAGATAGGCCTGCATCACCTCGCGGCAGGAGAGCGCGCGCGCGTGAATGGCGCGCGAGAGCGAGATGGCGTCGAGGGACGTGATGTCGTCGGCGGGGTCACCGGGCATGCGATCTGGGGTCCGGCCGGCCCGCTGCGCCGGGCGGTGGCCCGCTGGGGTGTCGGCATGGTCGGCCAGGTGGGCGGCCACCGTGGAGGCATGTTCGGCCGGCTTGGCCGCCCGGACGAGGACGCCGGGGCGCGTGTCGCCTTTCATCGTCATGCCGCCCACGCCAGCGCGGGCGGCTCGAAGCGGCGGTACTCGCTCTCGAGCCAGCGTGCGAAGGCGAGCACGTCCATGTCACCGAAGGCGGGGCCGACGATCTGCGCGCCCACGGGCAGGCGCAGCGCGGCGCTCGTGTCCTCGCGCGCCAGCTCCAGCGGCACCGCGCAGGCCGGCAGGCCGACGATGCCCGGGTAGCCGGCCCAGAAGAGCGCGTCGGTGGTGGGTTGCATCAGCGTGCGGCCGTCGGCAGTGCGGACGGGGATCAGCCGCTCCCAGCGCTCGCCCTGCTGGTTCTGCACGAAGGCCGGTGTGGTGGCGGTGGGGCAGATGAGCAGGTCGAAGCGCTCGAAGAACGCCGCCCATTGCCGGCGCAGGAGGTCGCGCCGCTGGTCCACCTGCACCCACTCGCGGTGGCCGGTGGTGGTGCCGCGGTCCATGCGCGCGGGGTAGCTCGTGTCGCCAGCGGCGTAACGCGGCGCGCGCGCCTGCGCGGCGGCGAAGTCGGCGTCGGTGAAGCGCGCGCCCGTGGCGGCGCGCAACAGGTGCAGGTACACCGCGTGCGCCTCGGCGCTGTCGACCGGGCGCGCCTCCTCGCTCACGGCCACGCCCTCGCGGCGCAGGAAGTCCGCCAGCCGCGCCAGCGCCTCGCGCACCGGCGCATCGACACGTGCCTGGGCATCGTCGCTCACGATGGCCACACGGCAGCGCCGGGGCGGCGTACCGCGTGTCGGCCAGGCCAGCGGCACGCGGCCCATCGGCGTGTAGGTGGTGAGCGGCTGGCACAGCACCTCCATCGCCAGCGTCAAGTCGAAGGCGCTGCGCGCCAGCGGGCCGACGGCGGCGATGTCGAAGTTGTCGGCGATGGGCACCGGCGTCAGCTCGTGCCCGGCCTGCGGCACCACGCCCCAGGTGGGCTTGAATCCCCACACGCCGCAGTAGTGCGCCGGGTTGCGGATGGAGGCGCCGATGTCGCTGCCGAGCTCCAGCCCGGTGAGGCCCGCGGCCAGCGCGGCCGCGCTGCCACCCGAGCTGCCGCCCGGCGTGCGCGAGAGGTCCCACGGGTTGTTCGTGGTGCCGTACACCGGGTTGAAGCTCTGCCAGTCGGCCAGCGACACGGGCACGTTGGTCTTGCCGAAGACCACGGCGCCGGCCGCCTTGAGCCGGTGCACGGTGACGGCGTCGTCCTTGGCGCGGTTCTCCGCGAAGGCCGGGTAGCCGTACGTGGTCGGCAAGCCGGCGACGTTGAACGATTCCTTGACCGTCATCGGCACGCCGTGCAGCGGGCCCCAGCTCACGCCGCGGTCGAGCGCGGCATCGGCCTCGTGCGCTCGCTCACGGGCCCGCTCGGCGTCGAGCACGGGCACGGCGTTGAGGCGTGGGTTGAGTCGCTGCACGCGCGCCAGGTAGTGATCGAGCAGTTCGAGGGCGCCCACTTCGCGGCGGCGCAGACGCCGCGCCAGTTCGTGCGCGGGCAGGAAGGCGATGTCCAGGGTCATGGCGTGGGGCGCCCGTGGCGGTTCGGCAAGGGATGAAGGCGAGGCTGGGAGGTCACAAGCGGGCCAGGTCGGGCCGGAGGATTGGCATCACGCTCTCGAAGGCGCGCGCGGCACGCAGCACCAGCGCGTCGCCGAACATCGGGCCGACGAACTGGATGCCGATGGGCAGGCCCTCGCTCGTGAGTCCGCAAGGCAGCGTGCAGGCCGGCTGCTGCGTGAGGTTGAAGGGGTAGCTGAAGGGCGTCCAGCCAAGCATCGTCTTCGGGTCCATGTCCTGGTGGCCGGCCGGCTTGGCGTCGAAGGCAGGCACGGCCACGGTGGGCGTGACGAGCAGGTCCCACTGCTGCATGAACTGGCGCATGTGCGAGCCGAGCGCGCCGCGCCGCAGGTGCAGGCGCTGGATGTCCAGCGCGCTGAACTTGGAGCCGAGCGCCGCCTCGGCGGCGAAGTCGGGGTCGGTCTTCGCCTGCTGCTCGCGGCTGAGCGTGTTCCACAGCGTCCACGAGCCCACGAACCACAGGCCGGTGGTGATGTCGAGCGGGTCCTCGAAGCCGGGATCCACCTGCTCGACGATGGCGCCCAGTTCGGCCAGCCGTTGCACGGCCGCGGCGCAGGCCTCGGCCACCGCGGGGGGCACGGCCATCGCATAGCCGAGCGTCGGCGACCAGGCCACGCGCAGGCCGCGGATGCCGTCTTCGAGGCCGACGCTGTAGTCGTGCGCGCCGTGCGGCGTTTCGGGCGGCAGGCTGGTCCAGTCGCGCGCGTCGGGGCGCGTGATGAGGCTCATCACCAGCGCCGCGTCGCGCACGTTCATCGTGTGCGGACCGAGGTGCGCCACGGTACCGAAGGGCGACAGCGGGTACGCCGGCACGCGCCCGAAGCTCGGCTTCAAGCCGAAGTTGCCGCAGAAGGACGCGGGGATGCGCACGCTGCCCGCGCCGTCGGTGCCGATGGACAGCGGCGCCATGCCCGAGGCCACGGCCGCGGCGCTGCCGCCCGAGCTGCCACCGGGCGACTTGAGCCGGTTCCACGGGTTGCGCGTGATGCCGGTCTTGGGCGAGTTTGTCTCGCCCTTGCAGCCGAACTCGGGCGTGGTGGTCTTGCCCACGAGCACCACGCCGCCTTCGCGCAGGCGCGCGGTGACCGGAGCGTCCACGTCCCAGGGCTGCTTCGGGTCGACAGTGTGGCTGCCGCGCAGCGTCGGCCAGCCCTTGGTGAGCACGAGGTCCTTGATGGACGCCGGCACGCCGTCGAGCACGGAGAGCGGCTCGCCGCGCATCCAGCGTTCTTCGCTCGCCTGCGCGGCGGCCAGCGCCGACTCCGGGTCGAGGTGGCAGAAGGTGTTGAGGCGCGGGTTCAGGCGGTCGATGCGCGCCAGCACCGCCCGCGTGGCCTCCACCGGCGAGGCGCTTCGGCTGTGGTACAGCACCACCAGGTCGGCCGCGGTGAAATCGGCGAGGTCGGTGGCGCGGGGCCGCAGCTCGCCGCCGACGAAGCTGGTGGTGGTCGTCGGGCCTTTGCGCGGGCCGGCCGTTGCGGCGGCACCGGACGAGGCAGCCACGGCGGCCAGCGAGGGGCGGGTGGGGTTCGCAGGCATCTCGGGATCTTCTCCTCTGCCCCTGTCGGGTCAGGCCGGGGATTGCCCTAGAAGCCCGTTCGGTGGTGCAGGTGTCGTGGCCGCGCGGGCGCCTTGAAGCCGCGGCGCGGTTCAGGCCAGGGCCGCATCTGCGTTGTCGACCCGGAGCAGGCCGGCGCCGGGCGGGGAAGCATTGTCGGGCGGCGCCGCGCTTGCGGCATCATCCGGGCACCCCCTAGGAGGCACATCCAGCATGAAGCTCGTCATCGCCCAGATGAAGCACGAGACCAACACCTACTCGCCGGTGCCCACGCCGCTGGCGCGGTTCGCTACCGGCGCCGCCGTGCCGCCCGAAGGGGCCGCCGCCGTGGCAGCCTACCGCGGCACCGGCTCGGCGCTCGGCGCCTTCATCGAGCTGGCCGAGGAGGCGGGCGCCGAATACACCGTGCCCATTGCCGCCAGCGCCTGGCCGAGCGGGCCGGTGCACGACGCCGCCTTCGAGCACATCGCCGGCCGCATCTGCGACGCCGTGGCCCAGGGCTGCGACGCGGTGCTGCTCGACCTGCACGGCGCCATGGTCACGCAGACGTTCGACGACGGCGAGGGCGAGTTGCTGCGGCGCGTGCGCGCCATCGTCGGGCCGAAGGTGCCCATCGGCGTGGCGCTGGACATGCACACCAACCTGTACGACGCGATGGGCGCCAACGCCACCGCCATCGCCGGTTACCAGACCTACCCGCACATCGACATGCACGCCACCGGCCTGCGCGCCGGCCGCGCGGTGCTCGCTCAGCTCGCGGGCAAGGCGAAGCCGACGATGGCCTGGGGCCGCAACGCCATGCTGCCGCACGTGATGCGCCAGGGCAGCGCCGACTCGCCCAACCGCGAACTGCAGGCGCGCTGCCAGCAGATGGAGGCCGAGGGCGCGCTGTGCGCGAGCCTGTTCGTGGGCTTCCCGAACGCCGACATCCGCGACGCCGGCCTCTCGGCCGTGGTCGTCACCGACAACGACCCCGCGCTGGCGCGTCGCTGGTGCGACGAACTGCTGGCGCTCGCCTGGGAGCAGCGCGAGAAGTTCGTCTACCGCATCGAGCCGCTGGCCGAGTCGATGCGCCGCGCGCAGGCGCTGGCCGCGACGAAACCCGCGGCCGGTGGGCCGATCGTGCTGCTCGACCACAGCGACAACTGCGCCAGCGGCGGCACGATGGACACGATGACGGTGCTCGGCGCCATCCTCGATGCCGGCCTCGAGGACGTGGCCGCGTTCGCCATCTACGACCCCGCGGCGGTGCAGCAGATGGTGCGCGCCGGCGTTGGCGCCGACATCACGCTGTCGCTCGGCGGCAAGCTGGACATGCCGGCGATCGGCCTGAAGGGCCAGCCGCGCACCGTGAGCGGGCGCGTGCGCTTCCTGAGCGACGGCCGCTACCGCAACCGCGGCCCGATGGCGCGCGGCGAGCAGGGCGACATGGGGCCGAGCGCCGTGCTCGACACGGGCCGCGTGCAGATCGTCGTCATCAGCGACCACGTCGAGCCGCACGACCTGGCGGCGTTCACTGCCGTGGGCATCGCGCCTGAGACCAAGCGCTTCGTGATGCTGAAGAGCCGAGTGCACTGGCGCGCCGGCCTCGGCTCGCTCGCGCAGGCCGTGGTCGAGTGCGCCGGCACCGGGGTGTGCACGTCGGACTATGACCTGCTGGCGTTCAAGAAGGTGCGCCGGCCGATCTATCCGCTGGACGCGGCGGCGGCCAAGTAGGCCGCGCTTTGCTTGACCCGGCGGAGCTCTGCGGCTCCACCGCGGCCGGAAATCCGCACGGTCCGCCGGACCTGCGGCCCGGCTCGGGAGGTCCCGAGCGCTGTTACGCGCTCTCGGGCGCTCTCAGGCGCTGACCGGCCTGGCGTAACGCGCTTCGAGCGCCTTCGCGTCGGTAAGGCGCAGCGTCACCAGCATGCGTTCCCACCACGTGAGGGTCTGGATGCGGCCGTCCGAAAGCCGCAGCACCGTGCCGAGGATCGGCTCGTCCTCGATCCTCGATTCCTGGAAGTCCGTGCTCAAGAACGGGGGTCTCATCTTCAGCACCTCGCAGCGGTTGTGTGGCGCCGAAGGTGGCGCCGGGAACGCGACATGTAACGG
The DNA here is from genome assembly GCA_016790435.1 of Rubrivivax sp. GTDB lineage: Bacteria > Pseudomonadota > Gammaproteobacteria > Burkholderiales > Burkholderiaceae_C > Rubrivivax. Next base: position 50,842 of record JAEUPE010000093.1, read on the forward strand.
CCCGTATTTTAGGTCGCTGCGACGCAACCTTGGGCGCCTGGCTGCGGGGTCGGATCGGTCCTAGGGGTTTTGGTTACAGCTCGCGCGGCCGTCGCGTCGCCGCGGCGAGGGCGCGGTAGAGCCAGAACAGGAACCCGAAGTACAGCAGCGGCAGCACGATCGTCTGCACGATGAACACCGCCCCCAGCCGCACGAGGTTCTCGACGATGTCCTGAGCGCGCGTGCGCAACGCCTCCACCTGCTTGGCGATGTCGCCTCCCTGCGCGAGCAAGCCCTTCATCCTGTCCAGCAGGCTCTCGCTCGTCGGGGCAAGCGGCAACTTTGGTTCGGTGCCATCGAGCGCCGCCAGCTGCCCGGCGTGTTGCTGGTAGGGACGCTCGAGCACCGCCCAGTGCACGGCCTCGCTGGCCACCGCCAGGACCGGCACGGCCAGGCGCAGCATCAACACGCCGAGCGCCAGCCTGGGCAGCCAGCCCGGCACGCCACGCGCGCGCAAGGCCAGCCACGCCCAGGCGGCGAGCAGCAGCGATGCCAGCGCGCACACCGGCCACGACGACAGCATCTCGATCATCAGGCGCTGCACCGCGAACGAGGCCGTGGCGACGAACATGAGGTTGGAGAACTGCTCGACGACGTCGTCCAGCGGCTCGAGGATGGCACCCGGCTTCACGGACAGCCCAGCGCCGACCTGGAACGACACCGTGGCCTCCTGCAGCGCGCTCAGCGCCGCGTTGAGCGTGCGTGCCGAGGCGAAGGCGATGAGCGCGCGCTTCAGGCCGGCCTCGACCTGGCGCTCGGCCAACGCATCGAGTGGGCGCAGCCAGGTGAGGACGAGCGCGGCCGCCAACAGCAGGCCGATGAGCGCGCGGTGATGCGAAGTGCGCATGGGGCGAGGCACGACGACGCGCTGTGGGCACGGCGGGCGCGGCAGGGCGGGCGGGCAGTGTAGGGCCGGCCGCTGCCGCCGCCGCAGGGCGTTGTGCCGAGCCATATCCCGGCCCGTGTCGCGTGCGAATGTCCCAGGCATGCCCTGTGGCCGCGGTCACGGGCAGAACCGTCGGCACACCGCGACCGAGGCCGCGCGGTACAACACGCGGGGTTGCCGGCCCGAAGCCTCTGGGCCGCTTCGGCTCCACCGCACACGGGCCCGGCAACGGCCACCAGAGACCCACCCGCACAAGAGAGCGACACCATGCCAACGATCTACGAGAAGCGCACCTACTCCGTCACCGTCGGCCAGATGCCCGAGGTCGTGCGCCTGTACTCCACGCTGGGCTGGCCGGCGCTCGAGGCGGGCGGCTTCGCCAAGCACTGCATCGGCTACTTCACCAGCGACACCGGCGAGTTGCACCAGCTCGTGCACCTGTGGCGGTTCGACAGCGACGACGAGCGGCGCGCCTTCTGGAAGCGGCTGTCGGAGTACGCGGAATTCGGCGCCTTCGTCAAGCAACTGCGGCCCCTGCTGAAGACGCAGAGCAACCAGCTGCTGCTGGCGGCGCCCTGGGGCTCGCACCCCTGAACCGAGCAGACGCCCGCCGCCCGTTGATCGTCGCCGGCTTCCGGGCCGCTGCCCCGATTCGAGGTCGACCGGCCGAGCCGACATGCCCAGCAAGGAACCCACCTTCTTCGAGACCGCGGCCGAGTTCCGCGCCTGGCTGCGCCGGCACGGCGGCAGCGCGCCGGAGCTGATCGTCGGCTTCCACAAGCGCGACTCGGGCCTGCCGAGCATGTCCTGGCCCGAGTCCGTCGACGAGGCACTGTGCTTCGGCTGGATCGACGGCGTGCGCGCGAGCATCGACGCGCAGTCGTACCGGATCCGCTTCACGCCCCGCCGGCCGACCTCCACCTGGAGCGCCATCAACATCGCCCGCGTGAAGGTGCTGCAGATCGAGGGCCGCATGGCCCCGGCGGGCCTGGAGGCGTTCGCGCGCCGCAGCGAGGCCAAGTCGCGCACGTACGCGTACGAGCAGGCCCAGCACGCCGAACTCTCGCCGGCGCAGCGCTCAGAGTTCCGCAAGCACCGCAAGGCCTGGCAGTTCTTCGAGGCGCAGCCCACCAGCTACCGGCACAAGGCGGCGTGGCACGTGACGAGCGCCAAGCGCGAAGAGACGCGACAGGCGCGCCTGGCCCGGCTCATCGAGGCCTCGGCGAACGGGCAGCGGATCTGATCGACATGGCCGCGCAGCCGAGGACTTTCATGCGTGCGGCGCTGCAGCCCTCGCCGCCGCGGGCCGAGATGCCCGGCGTGCGCCTGTTCAGAGCCAAGGACGAGCCGGTCCTGGGCCCGCTGATGCTGCGCGCCTACCGCGGCACGGTGGACGACGAGGGCGAGACGGTCGAGGACGCCGTGGCCGAGGTGCGCAAGACGCTGGCCGGCGACTATGGCGACTTTCTGCCGGCGTGCTCCATGGTCGCAGAACGCGATGGGCAAGTCGTGTCGGCCACGCTCGTGACGCGCCTGCTGGGCCAGCCGTTCGTGGCCTTCACCTTCACCGACCCCACGCGCCGGTGCCAGGGCCTGGCCGGTGCCTGCATCCGGGCAGCGATGGCCGCGCTGCAGGCGCGGGGCGAGCGGGAACTCGGGTTGATGGTGACGCTGGCCAACACGCCCGCGGTATCGCTGTACACGCGGCTCGGCTTCGTGGCCGAACCGGGCTGAGGACGTGGGACCGCGACGCCAGATGGGCCCCAGCTTCGGGGCCACTGTCCAGGCCATGGTCCGGGTCGCGGTCGGCAGCCTGCTGCTCGCCCTCTCGATCGGTGATGCCGCCGCCCTGCGCTCCGGCCCGGCGCGCACCGATCCCGTGGAACTCGTGGTCATCCACTCGACCGGCGGCCCCACGTGCGACCCGCGCACGGGCCAGCCGGTCTGGATCGGCGCCGGCACGATGGAAGACAACCTGCGGCTCATCGAGGCGCATCCGCGGCTCGGCATCCACTACATGATCGATCGCGACGGCACGCTGCGCGCCAGCGTGCCCGAGGGGCGCGTTGCCCACCACGTCTTTCGCCACAGCGTGCGCGCCATTGCCGTCGAGCTCATCAACGACGGCGACGGGCGCGACCCCTTCCCCGAGGCCCAGATCGATGCGCTGGTGGCCCTGCTGCGGGACATCGCGCGCCGCCACGGCCTTCAGCCAAGCCAGGTGAAGCGGCACTCGGACCTGGACCTCGCGCGCCTGCCCTGTGCACCCGAGCGGCGGCGCAAGGTCGACCCCGGCGAGGCCTATCCCCACCAAGGGGTGCTGGAGCGCGTGTTCTCCACCGGCCGCTAGCTGCAAGCCCCATCATCGCGGGAGCTTCCCAAGGAGTCGCCCCATGAGATGGCCTGCCCGATTCATGCCATGGCTGCTCGCCGCCGCAGGCGGCATGGCCGCAGGGCCCGTCTCCGCGCAGCCGGCGGCGGAACTGCCGCGCGCCATCCGGCTCATCTCCACGCTGTGCCCCGGGCACGTGGCGCAGATGGTGCAGCGCCGCGAGCTCGCGATGGCACTGCAGGCGCGGCCGATCGACATCCCGCGCGTGTGCGGTTGCAGCGCGCAGGTGATGGCCGCCGACCGCAACCTCGTTCGCCACCTCGATGTCGACGTGCCCACGCAGATGGAGCGCATGCGCGTCGACCGCACGAAGTCCTATGTCACGACGCGCCTGCTGCACTCGGTGTTCGTGTGCCTGGCGCCGGAGCTGGACGCCAGCCTGGCAGCGCAGGCGCTGGACCCTTGATCGAGCCTTGATCGAGCCGCGATCGAGCCCCTTCCCGGCCTCCGGGGACGGCGCATGTCGGTCGCGTCAGTCGCCCGTGCCGGCGATCGTTGCCGCACCCTCACCCGGCCGGCGCTTGAACCAGCGCACCACCTGCTCGCGCGGCGCTCGGGCCGGCGCGCCGTGCGCCACGAGGGTGGCATCGAGCGCGCGGCCGGCGTCGTCGGCCACGGCCGCCAGGCGTGCGGCACGCACGGCCGCGGCGCGTTCGGCCGCCGGACGGGCGGCATCGAAGGCCAGGTGGTCGACGATGTGCAGCAGGTTCTCCTTGCCGCGTTCGTTCGTGCTGCCATAGCCCTTGACCAGCGCGCCGCAGCGCGCGAGCTCGAGGCCGAGCGCCGCATGTTCGCGAGCGCCGCGCTCGACGGCAGTGACCCAGCGCTCGATGAGCGCCTGCTCCAGCGCGAAACGGTGGCCGCGGCGGCGCTGCCCCTTCATCGCCGCCACGAAGCGCAATGCGAGCGTGCCACGCAGCCCATGCGTGCCGAGCTTGAGCGGCATGGCCCAGGGTTCACGCCCGGCCGCGACACGCGCACGGTCCCAGGCGACGAGGCGCGCGGCGAAGCCGGCCGGCAGCAAGCCGGCGAGCTCGGGCACGCCGGGCTTGAAGTGGTCGAACGTCTTGACGATGTCTCCACGCGCGGCGCCGACCTCGCGCCGCACGCGCGCCTGCCGGCTGGTTGCCAGCTTGAGCGCGGCGACCTGCACGATGTCGTCGAAGCACATCCACAACGCGAGCCAGCGCGTGGCCTCGTGCGCGACAGGGGCCGCGGATGGGCCGGGCGCGCCCTCTGCGCCGGCGACGAGCCCTGCGCCGGCTTCATCGGCACCGCCGCTGCCGCCGGGCCGTGCAGCCTCGGCGGCTGCGAGGCGCGCGAGCCGCTCGTCGAAGAGCCGCGCATAGGCCTCGTCCTGGTACGCGGCCACGCGTTCGCGGGCCACGCGGCGCAACTCGGCGGGCACCAGCACGGGCCTCGGCGCGCCACCCACCTTTGCGCTCGCTTCGGCACTCGCCTTCGCACTCGCCTTCGCGCTCGCCTTCGCACCAGCCTCGGCGCCCACCTCCGCGATCAAGGCCTGCGCCTGCCGCTGCTGCGCGCGGCGCGTGCTCATCGTGTCGAAGGCGAGCGCAAAGCCGGCGAGGCTCGCCGTCACGCCCTTGCCGGCGGCGCGAATGGCCTCCTCGCAGGCGGCGCGTGGCAACGGCAGCACGCCACTGGCGGCGATGGCGCCCAGCAGCACGGCGCTCATCACCGTGCCGGCCTCGCGCGCCATCGCGCCGAGGTCGAGCAGTTCGACCGCGCGCGCCTGACGCTGCAATGCCGCCACCAGCGCGGCGCCGTCGGCACGGCCATCGCCGAGCGCCATCTTCTCGGCCACGGTCAGCGCCCGCGCCGTGCTGCTGATGACCAGCGTGCGCTCGCGACTGACGAAGCCTGCACCGGCCTGGCGCACGGTCTCGAGCAGCTCGGAGGAGACGAGCAGGTCCACGCAGCCCGGCACGGGGCTCAGGCTGAAGACGGGGCGCACGGAGCCGGCCGTGCTCGCCGGCGCCGGCGCGATCTCGAGGTAGTACGTGGTCGCGCCGGTGCGCTGCGCGACGCCGGGAATGCTCGTCGCCTGCGCCGCGTGCCCGGCGCGCACGGCAGCCGTGTACAGCCATTCGGCGAGCACGCCGCCGCCCTCGCCGCCGAGCGCGCAAACGAGGATGCAGAGCGGCCGTTGCGCCATCGGGTCCTGTGTGATCGGCGTTGTGGCTCGGCCCTGGGTCAGTCCGCCGTGATCTTGTTGTCGCGGATGAAGGCACCGAAGCGCGTGCGATCCGCCTCCTGCCGTGCGATGAACTCGGCGCGCGTGCCGATCATCGGCTCGGCGCCGAGGGAGCGGATCACCTCCTGCACCTTGGCCGTGCCGAGCGCCTTGTTGATCTCGTCGTGCAGCTGGCTCACGACTGCCGCCGGCGTCGCACCGGGCGCATAGATGCCGAACACCGTGTCCGCGTCGAAACCGGTCACGCCGGCCTCGGCCAGCGTCGGCACGTCGGGGATGGCACTTGCACGCTTCGGGCTACCGACGGCCAGCAGCTTCAACTTGCCTTCCTTCGCATGGCGCAGGCCCGGGCCGGGGTCGAACATGAACTGCAGATTGCCGGCCAGAAGGTCGACCAGCGCCGGCGCCGCGCCGCGGTACGGAACGTGAACGGCGAACAGGCCGAGCTGCTTCTTCATCATCTCGCCGGCCAGGTGCGGGCTCGAACCCGTGCCCGGCGAGCCGTAGGTCAGCCGCCCCGGGTTGGCCTTCACGTAGGCGAAGAACTCGCGCGCGTTGTTCACCGGCACCGACGGGTGCGTCATCAGGAACACGAGCACGCGCGCCGCGCTCGACACGGGCGTCAGGTCCTTCTCCGCGTCGAACGGCATGCTCTTGTAGATGAACGGGTTCACCGTCATCGCGCCGCCGCTGCTCATCAGCAGCGTGTAGCCATCCGCGGGCGACTTGGCCACGGCGTCGGCGCCGAGGTTGCCGTTGGCGCCCGGCCGGTTGGTCACCACCACCTGCTGCTTGAGCTGGTCGCCGAGCTGCTGCGCGAGCGCGCGGCCGATGACGTCGGCGGCGCCGCCGGGCGGGAAGTTGACGACGAGGGTGATCGGCTTGCTCGGGAACGGCTGAGCCAACGCGGTGCCGGCGGGCCCGAGCAGGGCGAGGGCGGTGACGAGGCTGGTCAAGGCTCGGCGGGTTGTGTTCATCGATGTCTCCGTTCGTTCGCGGGGCTCGCCCGGCGATTCAAGCAACAGGCGCGTTGGCGATGAGAAGGCGTTGGATCACAGCGACCGTGGCGGGATCGTGCCGGCGGGGTGCGCTGCGCAGCGGCATGTCCCCCGGACCTGGCCTGAACGGCCGGTCCTCCTCCT
>JAEUPE010000168.1 GCA_016790435.1 Rubrivivax sp.
GGGGTGCCCTGCGCAGTGAAATCAAGGGGGCATTCGGGGGACACGCGAAGCGGGTCCGCCGAAAGAGGACATTCACGGAGCAGGGCACCCCGCCGGCCCGATCCCGCATCCACCCTTCACCTTGCGATCTCGCCGAACGAACTTGATCGATCGATTCGCGAAGTGGCCTGAATCGGCGCCTGCCGTGCCGAGACCCGGCACACGTGTCGTGTCGGCCCGACTTCCAGCAGTCGCTCAAGGCGCGCGAGCCGCCAGCACGCCGTCGCGCCGAAGCCGCTCGATCTCCGAGGCGGCGTAGCCGAGCTGCGCCAGCAGCTCGTCGGCCTGCGCGCCGATGCCTGGAGGACCGGCACGCAGCGGCAGCCGCTCGCCGTCCAGCGCCAACGGGAGCAGCGGCGCACGCGTGTGCAAGGCGTGCCCGGCGCTGCTGGCATCGGCGGGCACGCCCATGGGTGCCAGCCCGCCGGTGGCGGCGAGGTGCGGGTCGTCGAACAAGTCCTCCGGCCGCGTGATCGGCGCGTAAGGCAGGCCGCGTGCGTCGAAGCGCCGCGCGAGCTCGGCGGCGGCGAAGGGCGCGAAGCGCTCGCGCAGCAGCGGCAGCATCCAGTCGCGCGACTGCACGCGCAGGTTGTTGGTGGCGAGCAGCGGGTCGGTGCGCAGGTCGGCGAAGCCGAACTCCTCGCACATCGCCGCCCACTGCGTGTCGCTCACGGCGGCGAGGAAGATCTGCTCGCCACCTTGCACCGTGAAGACGTCGTACACGGCCCAGGCGCTGATGCGGCTGGGCATCGGCGAGGCCGGCCGCCCCGTCACCGCGAACTGCATCATGTGTTGCGCGACGAGGAAGACGTTGTTCTCGAACAGCGCGCTGTGCACCTCGCCGCCGCGCCCAGTGTGCTCGCGCCGGCGCAGTGCCGCGAGCACGCCGATGGCGCCGAACATGCCGCCCATGATGTCGTTGACGCTCGTGCCGGCACGCAGCGGCCGGCCCTCGGGCCCGGTCATGTAGGCGAGGCCGCCCATCATCTGCACCACCTCGTCGAGTGCCGTGCGCTGCTCGTAGGGGCCGGGCAGGAAGCCCTTGTGCGAGACGTAGATGAGCCGCGGGTTGAGCTTCGAGAGCGCCTCGACGCCGAAGCCGCGCCGGGCCATCGTGCCGCCCTTGAAGTTCTCGCTGAACACGTCGGCGCCGGCGACGAGCCTGAGCACGATCTCGCGGCCGCGCGCGTCCTGGGTGTCGACGGCGAGGCTCTTCTTGTTGCGGTTGAACATCGCGAAGAAGCCGGCGCCCGAGCCCAGCAGGCGGCGCGTGTTGTCGCCGCTCGGCGGCTCGATCTTGATGACCTCGGCGCCGAGGTCGGCGAGGATCATGCCGCAGGTGGGGCCCATGACCATGTGCGTGAACTCGACGACGCGCACGCCGGCCAGCGGCAGCTCGGAGGCGGCGGCGGTCGCCGTAGGACCGGCGTGTGGCAGCCGTGCGTCATCCATGCGCGGTCTCCTGCGCGAAGCCCTTGGGCAAGCCCGCCTCGGGCGTCATGCCGTAGATCGGTTCCCCGGGCAAGCCGGCGCGCAGCGCTTCGCGCGCTGCGAAGAGGCGAGCGAGGTCGACGCCGGTGCGCACGCCCATGGCCTCGAACATGAAGACGAGGTCTTCGGTGACGACGTTGCCCGAGGCGCCCGGCGCGTAGGGGCAGCCGCCGAGGCCGCCCTGCGAGCTGTCGAAGGTGCGCACGCCCACGTCGTAGGCCGCCAGGCAGTTGGCCAGGCCCAGCCCGCGCGTGTTGTGCATGTGCGCCGCGCCGGTCTTGCTGCCGATGGCAGCGAAGCAGCGCTGGAAGAGCCGCCGCACCTGTGCCGGGTTGGCCATGCCGGTGGTGTCCGACAGGCCCACATCGTCGGCGCCGGCCTCGGCGAGCGCCACGGCCAGCGCGACCACCTCGTCCTCGGGCACCCCGCCCTGCAGCGTGCAGCCGAAGGCCGTGGAGACGCCCGCCTCGACACGCACGTCGGGCGCGCGTTGGTCGCGCAGCGCGACGATGGCCCGCACCTCCTGCACCATCTCCTCGCGGGTCTTGCGCACGTTGGCCATCGAGTGAGCGGCGCTGGCCGAGACCGGGATGGTGAGCTTGTGCACCCCGGCCTCGAGCGCCGCCTCGGCGCCACGCCGGTTGGGCACCAGCGCCATCACGGTGAGGCCGGGATGCCGCAGCGCGTGTCGCACCACCTCGGCCGTGTCGGCCATCTGCGGCAGCAGGCGCGTGGGCACGAAGGAACCGACTTCGATCTCGCTGAGCCCGCTGGCGGCCAGCGCGTCGATCCACGCGCACTTGGCGGCCAGCGGCATCGTCGCGGCCACGCTCTGCAGGCCATCGCGCGGGCCCACCTCGCTGATCAGCACCTGCGGCGCGGGCAAGGCGGGCTCCAGGGCATGGCTCATCGACAAGGGCCTCACCGCCGGAGCCGCGCCAGCGCGCGCACGAATCCATGGTCGCTGCGCCAGCGCTCGCGGCTTTCCTGCAGGTGATCGTTGAACACCTCGACGCGCCGGATGTCGCCGATGGCGAACTTCGAAGCCGCCACCAGCTCCTCGCTCACCCAGACCTGGTCGAGCAGCTCGGGCCACCCTTGGTGCACATGCGAGTAGGCGAGGTCGCGCTTCAGCGCCGGCTCGCTGGCCACCTCTAGCGCGTGATAGAGCGCCACGTCGCGCGCGCCGCGGTCGTAGGCCACGGCCTGGTTGGCGGCGATCATCTGCGTCGTCACGGCGTGCGCGTTGTCGTTCATGTCGCCCAGCAGCACGAGCGGCTCGCCCTGGTGCTCGCCGCCGCGCGACGTGATCTCGACGACGATGCGGCGCAGCGCCGCCGCCTCGGCGGCGCGCTGCAGCAGCGAGCGCATCGTGGCGCGCGCCGTGATGGCCGGGTCGTCGCGGTCTTCGAGGGCGTTGCCCGCCTCGTCCTGCAGGTACTTCGGGCGCTTGCTCTTCAGGTGCACGACGAGCACGTGCAGCGCCATGCCCCACGGCGTGCGCAACCGCGCGCGCAGCACCGGCCGCTCGAAGCGCTGCACGGGCCCGATCTCGGGCAGCGACACGGCCTCGGCTGGGGCGAAGTCGGCCACCGATTCGAGCGTTTCCACCTCGAACCGCGTGACGAGGCCGACCCGCGGCGTGCCCTCTGCGCCGTTCTCGGCCCCCGGCACCTGCGTGCTGAAGCGGCGCAGCCCGCTGCTGGCCACCGCGGCCTTCAGCGCGGCCTCGTCCCACACTTCCTGCACGCCCAGCACGTCGGCCTCGAGGCGCTCGAACATGCCGCCGAGCCAGGCCACCTTGCGCTCGTACTCGGTGGCGCTGTAGGGGTCCTGGTTGGGATAGAAGCGGCGGCCGGGCAGCGCCAGGTTCAGCAGGTTCGCCGTGGCCAGCTGCAGCGTGATCCACTGTGGCGGTGGCGCAGGCGGCGCTGCGGCGCGGGTCTCGGCCTCGGGTTGCATGGCGCGCAGTATCGCAAGGCGGCGGCTGACCGCGGCCCCCGCGGGGCCGAGCAGGCCGCGCGAAACGGGGTGAACCGAGCCCGGGATGCGCGGCCCGCCGATACCGAAGCGGTCGAAGGCCGCGGCGCGCTGCGAACGCTAGCCGCGCATGCGGCGGTCGCCGCTTCCGGTGGTGCGGCGCTCGAAGCCGCTGCGACGGTCACCCCAGGCATTCTCGAGCTCCAGGCGCTTGATCTCCTCGACCGCACCCTCGTCGGCACCGCCGGCCTTGCGCGCCTGCGCGCGCGCCAGGCGCTCCATCAGGCGCAGGTCGCGGTCGGTCAGGCTCATGGCACTGTCGGCCCAGAGCTTGACGATCTCCATCAGGCTCTCGTGGCGGATGGGCGCGGCCACGCGCTGCGCACGCAGCGCGGCGAGCGTGCCGCGCAGGCGCGGGTCGACTTCGCGCACCACGCGCTCGAGCGCCGCCTCGCCCTCGCCGGGCTCGGCCACCACGTCGACGAGGCGGCGGTACTGCAACTCCTCGGCGGTGTACAGGCGGCCGGAGAGGATCATCTCGTTGGCCACGGCGAACCCACCCTTGCGGATCGTGAAGTCCCAGGCCCCCATGCCGGGGAAGAGGTTGAACAACACCTCGGGGAAGCCGGCGTGCGCACCGCGCTCGAAGATGACCTTGTGGAACGGCAGCACGCTCTCCAGGCCGCCGCCGAGCGTATCGCCCTGCGCCAGCACGGAGGTGTGGATGCCCAGGTTGGCGGCGTTCTCCATCCACCACACGAGGTCGACGCAGCGGCGGCCGTAGAGCTCGAGCGACTCGATGTCGCCGGCGCGCACGAGCAGGACGAAGAGCGCGAGGTCACCACCGAAGTTGAAGACCTGCGGCACGTCGGAGGTCATGACGAAGTGCCGTACGAGACCGGGGTTGGCGCTGATGTCGTCCAGCATCTGCTTCAGCTCGCCCATGGCGGCCAGGCTGTAGCACTGGATGGGACGCACGCACATGCGCACGCGCAGCAGCCGCAGGTCTGACGTCCACTCCAGGCGAATCGTCTTGTAGGGCCGGCCGAGCAGCCCGGTCACACCCACCGCCGGCGGCGGGCCGGCGGCGCCCGGCGCATCCGAAGGCGGCTGCGCCGGGAGGGAGGACGTCCCTTCAGGCACCTTCGACGATGCGGGTGAAGTGATGGAAGTTGACACGGACCGACTCCACGATGGCCGCATGCGCGGCCTCATCCTTGACCTGGTTGAGCACCTGTCGCAGCTCGGCCATGTGCTTGGCGTCCATGGTCGCGTGCGAGTCGATGAAAGAGACGCCACGGTCGCCCTCGAGCAGCAGCGACTCGCGGATCGCCGAGGCGAATGGCCCGCCATAGACGCTGGCCACCACCTCGAGCGCGTAGAGCATGCCGAGCGCCGAGCAAGGGTGGCGCCGATCGGCTGCCCAGTAGTTGTATCCGTTCAGGCTCAATGTGTGGATCGAGGGCTGGTGCGCCCGCGCATCGGCGTGCGCCACGCCGATGGCCTCGAGGTCGTTGAGCACCCAGGTCTCGTGCCCGGTCTCCTCGTGCATGTGCTCGTACAGGAAATGGCGGATCGCCTGCTGTGGTTCATGCGCCGGTGTGCCCATGCGGCTGGCGGCCGCTGCGCACACCGGATTGAAGTGCCACACCACGTGATAGAGCTCGAGCAGCAGGGCGCGATAGCGCTCGAGCGGCATGCCATGCGCGACGGCGTCGATGACCACCGGATGCGTCTCGAACGCCCTGCGGTCCTCGTCCGTCCGGCCGATCAGATCGGCAAAGAACGTCGACATTCACAATCCCCAACGACAAACCACGGCTCTCTGTTGCGCGACGCGTGAGTCGCGCCCATCGGGCTCTGCACAAGACCCGAGTCTAGGCGCATACCAGAGTCTGCACCCACTCCGATGTCTAGGAGAGGCACCCCTAGAATCTGCGTGATGAGTGATGAGCGTCCGCAAGCCGGTCGCGGCGCAGGCGACGTGGCGCGAAGGCGCATTCGCGAGCTACCCGACGAACTGGTCAGCCAGATCGCCGCGGGCGAGGTGGTGGAGCGGCCGGCCTCCGTGGTGCGCGAACTCGTCGATAACGCGCTCGACGCCGGCGCAGGCCAGATCACGCTGCGGCTCGCCGGAGGCGGCGTGCGCTCGCTCGTCGTCGAGGACGACGGCGCGGGCATCGCACGCGAGGACCTGCCGCTGGCGTTGAAGCGCCACGCCACGAGCAAGATCGCGAGCCTGTCGGACCTCGAGTCGGTGGCGACGATGGGCTTTCGCGGCGAGGCGCTCGCCGCCATCGCCTCGGTGGCTGAACTGGCCATCGTCAGCCGCACCGCCGATGAAGCACACGCCTGGCGCCTGGATGCGCGCGACGGCGTCATCGCGCCGGCGGCGCGTGCGCGCGGCACGACGGTGGAGGTGCAGGAGCTCTTCTTCGCCACGCCGGCGCGACGCAAGTTCCTGAAGAGCGACGCCACCGAGCTGGCGCATTGCACCGAGGCCGTGCGGCGCCACGCGCTGGCGCGGCCCGACGTGGGCTTCGCCATCTGGCACGAGGGCCGGCTGGTGGCGCAATGGCGCGCGGCCCCGGCCGAGGCGCGGCGCGCCGACGTGCTGGGCACCGAGTTCATGGAAGCGAGTGTCGTGCTCGCGGCCGGGCAGGGGCCGCTTGCGCTCGAGGGCCGCGTCGGTCGCCCGGAAGCGGCGCGTGCGCGCGCCGACAGCCAGTACCTGTTCGTCAACGGCCGCTTCGTGCGCGACCGGCTGCTGGCGCACGCCGTGCGCTCGGCCTACGAAGACCAGTTGCACGGCAGCCGGCAGCCGGCGTATGCGCTCTTCCTCGCCATCACGCCCGAGCTCGTGGACGTGAACGTGCACCCGACGAAGATCGAAGTGCGCTTCCGCGACAGCCGCGCCGTGCACCAGGCCGTGCGCCATGCGGTGGAAAGGGCACTGGCGCCGACGCGTGCGGCGGCGCAGGCCGAGGCGCCGCCGCACGCGCCCGCCGATGCCGGGCCGGGCATGGCGTTGCCCTTGGCGACGTTGGCCGTTGCGAGCCCAGGGAACGGGTCGACCGAACCGATCCCGCCGATGTGGCAGCCTGCGCTGACGCTCGCCGAGCCCGGTGCCGCGGGTGCCTCGTGGGGCCGGCAGGCGGCCGAGCCCGCAGCGCCCTGGCGCCCGGGTGGCTTCTCGGCCGGCACGTCCGCCGGCAACATGCCATCGCCGGTGCGCGGCCTGGCGGCATGGGCGGCGTTGCGGGTTACCGCCGCCGGCGCGCCGCATGGTGCGCGCGATTCCAGCGAGGGCGACGTGGCCTGGCCCCTCGGCCGTGCCTTGGCGCAGATCGCAGGCACCTACGTGCTGGCCGAGAACCACCAGGGCCTCGTGATCGTCGACATGCATGCCGCGCACGAGCGCATCGTCTACGAGCGCCTGAAGCGCGCGAGCATCGCCGCCGGCGCGGCCGAAGGGGCGCTGCCCACGCAGCCGCTGCTGATTCCGGTGACGTTCGCGGCCACGCCCGCCGAGCTGGCCGTGGCCGAGAGCGACAACGAGATCCTCATGCAGCTCGGCCTGGACATCGGCCGCCTCGCCGGCAGCACGCTCGCCGTGCGCAGCCGGCCGGCGGCGCTGCCCGATGCCGACGTGGCCGACCTCGCGCGCTCGGTCCTGGCTGAACTCGGCGCGGCCGAGAGCGGAGGCGCCAGCGGCGTCGTGCAGCGTGCGCGCGACGACATCCTGGCGACGATGGCCTGCCACGGCGCCGTGCGCGCCAACCGGCGTCTCACCATTGAAGAGATGAATGCGCTGCTGCGCGAGATGGAAGCCACGGAGCGCGCCGACACCTGCAACCACGGCCGCCCGACCTGGCGGCAGGTGACGCTGAAGGATCTCGACGCGTTGTTCCTGCGCGGGCGCTAGCCGCGCCGCAGGACTTTGGGCTTGGCTCCTGGCCGGCTCTCCACCGCTGCGATGCGTGGCGCCAGAAATGAGCGCGAACTTCAGCAGAAATCGCGCGATCGGCGTGCCCGTGCCCCGCCGAAGATGCCGGTGCCCCTATCCGGGGGTTCTCATCCTCGCGAGCGTTTCCGATGGACTTCTTTCGCTACCACGGCGCCTGGTCGCCTGGCGTCCGCCTCTTTCGCCGCTGCGGTTTCGCTGTCAAGGCGGCTGTCATCTCGGCGATGTTCCTTGTGCCGATGGCACTTCTCGGTTGGAACTACTTCAGCGACAAAGCCGTCGCCATCGAGTTCTCGGCCAAGGAACGTCTGGGCGTGGACTACGCGCGCGCGCTGATGCCGGCGCTGGGCGTCGTGCTGGCGTCGGGCGCATCCCCGGTGGACATCCGAACGGCGCTGGCCCAAGTGCAAGACCGCCTCGGCGCCGAGCTCGGTACGGCGGCGGCCCACGCCGACGTGATGAAGGCTGCCGCGACCGGGGAGCCTGCGGCCATCGCCAGTACCTTGGTCAGCCTGCTGGGCCAGGCCGCGGACGGCTCGAACCTCACGCTCGATCCGGACATCGACAGCTACTACGTCATGGATGCGGTGATGTTCCGCGCCGGCCCGATGCACGAGCTCGTGGCGCGCATGCGGCAGGCGGCGGCCGCCGCGAGCGGGGCCGGACCCTCCGCCGAGCAGGCGCGGCGAGACTTCGGTGCGGCGGCGGCCGTGTTCGCCTATCACCATGACAACGTGCGCTCAGGCATGGCCAAGGTGCGGTCCGCGAACGCCTCGGTGGTCGCGGCGCTGAATGCCAATGCCTGGCTGGAGGCCGGCTCGGCCCTGTCAGGCACCGCGAGCCAGGCGCTGCGCGGTGGCGATGACGCGGCAGCGGCCTGGGCGGTCTTCGACCAGGCGGCCTCGGCCTTCCTGCGCGAACATCCATCGGTCGCCACCCGCCTGCTCGACGCATTGGACAGCCTGCTCATGGCCCGCGTCGCGGGGCTCGACCGCCAGCGCTGGGTCGTGGCAGTCACCGTGGTCGTCTCGCTGCTGCTCGCCGCCTACCTGTTCTCCGCCTTCTTCGAGGTCACGCGCGGCGGGCTGCGCGAAGTGCGCAGGCACCTGATGGCCATGACCGACGGCGACCTGACGACGCACCCACGCCCCTGGGGCCGTGACGAGGCGGCCGAGCTGATGCACAGCCTGTCGGACATGCAGCAGTCGCTGCGCAGCATCGTGACGCAGGTTCGCGCGGCCTCGCACAACCTGGTCGATTCGAGCACCGAGATCGCCGGCGGGGCCATCAACCTGCACAACCGCACCGAGCAGGCGGCAGCCAACCTGCAGCAGTCGGCCTCGGCGATGGAGCAGGTCGCCTCGGTGGTGCAGAACACGGCGGGCGGCGCACGCGAAGCCGCCTCCATCGCCCAGGCCAATGCCGAAGTGGCCGCAAACGGCGGACGAGTCATCGAAAGCGTGGTCGAGACGATGCGGGCCATTCATGCCTCGTCGGCCAAGATCGGCGAGATCATCGCCACCGTCGACAGCATTGCCTTCCAGACGAACATCCTGGCCTTGAACGCCGCGGTGGAGTCGGCGCGGGCCGGCGAGGCCGGGCGCGGTTTCGCGGTCGTGGCTTCCGAGGTGCGCGCGCTTTCCCTGCGCACGGCGCAGGCGGCCAGTCAGATCAGCGGGCTCATCACGCAGAGCACCGAGCAGGTGCGGCAAGGCCAGCAGGTCGTGGAGCAGGCCGGCCGCGCCATCGGCCAGGTGGTCGGCAATGCGCACCGCATCAACGGGTTGCTGTCGCAGATCGCGGTCGGTGCCAGCGAACAAGCCGCGGGCGTGACCCAGACCACCCGCTCCGTGCAGGAGCTGGACACGCTCACGCAGGCGAACAGCGCCCTGGTCGAGCAGACGGCCGCCGCCGCAGCATCGCTCAAGGAGCAGGCGGGAGAACTGGCTGTGCGCGTTGCCGCATTCCGGTTGCCGGCGACGGTGGTCGCGGGCTGACCGAGCGAGTCGCCCCGCAGGCCGGGGGCCCGGGAGAGGGCGAAGCGAAAAGGGGGCGAAATGAAAAGGGCGGCCGCGCCATGCGGGCCGCCCTATTCCCCCGGTAGGGTCAGGCCGCGAGCAGTTGCCGCAGCACGAACGGCAGGATGCCGCCGTGCTTGTAGTAGTCGACCTCGATGGCGGTGTCGATGCGCAGGATCACCTTCACCTCGCGCTTGGCGCCGCTGGCCGACATGATGACGAGCTTGGCATCGGTCTGCGGCTTGATGTCGGCGCCGAGCACGACGTCGACCGTCTCGTCGCCCTTGATGCCCAGGCTCTCCCACGAATCACCCGGCTTGAACTGCAGGGGCAGCACGCCCATGCCGACGAGGTTGCTGCGGTGGATGCGCTCGAAGCTCTTGGCCACGACGGCCTTGATGCCCAGCAGCTGCGTGCCCTTGGCCGCCCAGTCGCGCGACGAGCCGGTGCCGTACTCGTCACCGCCGAAGACGATGGTGGGCACGCCCGCGGCCATGTACTTCATCGCCGCTTCGTAGATGGGCATCTTCTCGTTGCCCGGCTGGTAGAGCGTGAAGCCACCCTCCTCGCGCGAGCCGTCGGCCTTGGCCGGCAGCATGAGGTTCTTCACCCGCACGTTGGCGAAGGTGCCGCGCATCATCACGTCGTGGTTGCCGCGGCGTGCGCCGTAGCTGTTGAAGTCGGCCTTGGCGACGCCGTTGGCGACCAGGAACTTGCCCGCTGGCGTGCTGTCTCTGAAGCTGCCGGCCGGGCTGATGTGGTCGGTGGTGATGCTGTCGCCGAAGAGCGCCATGACGCGCGCGCCCTTGACGCCGGCCTCCAGCGCCGCCGGCTTCATCGTGAAGGTGTCGAAGAACGGCGGCTTGGCGATGTAGGTGCTCTTCGGCCAGTCGTAGACCTGGCCCTTGGTGCCCTTCACGTCGTCCCACAGCTTGCCCGGCTTGTCCTTCACCTTCGCATAGTTCTTGCGGAAGGCCTTGGGATTCATGGCCAGCTTCATGAGCGCGTAGACCTCGTCGCTCGTCGGCCAGATGTCGCCGAGGTAGACCGGCTTGCCCTTCTTGCCCAGGCCGACGGGCTCGGTCATCAGGTCCTTCGTCACCGTGCCGGCGATGGCGTAGGCCACCACCAGCGGCGGGCTGGCGAGGAAGTTGGCTTTGAGGTTGGGGTGGATGCGCGCTTCGAAGTTGCGGTTGCCCGAGAGCACCGCGGCGCAGACGAGGTCGTTGTCGGTGATGACCTTGTTCAGCTCCGGCGTCAGGTCGCCGGCGTTGCCGATGCAGGTGGTGCAGCCATAGGCAGCGACGTTGAAGCCAAGCTCCTCGAGGTAGGGCAGCAGCTTGGCCTTCTCGAGGTACTCGGTGACGATGCGCGAGCCCGGGGCGAGCGAGGTCTTGATGTGCGGCGCCACCTTCAGGCCCGCCTTCACGGCCTTCTTGGCCAGCAGGCCGGCGGCGAGCAGCACGCCCGGGTTGCTGGTGTTGGTGCAGCTCGTGATGGCGGCGATAAGGATGTCGCCGTTCTTCACGTCGACGCCACTGTCGGCCTTGAACGTCTTGCCGAGTTTCTCGGCCGGTTGGTTGAAGCCGTTGTCGGCGGTGGGCTTGCTGAAGAGCTCGGCGAACTTCTTGCTGAGGTGCGTGATCTCGATGCGGTCCTGCGGGCGCTTGGGGCCGGCGAGGCTGGGCGCCACGGTGCCGAGGTCGAGCTTGACGACGCTCGTGAAGTCGATGTCCCCGGCCTTGGGCACGCCGAACATCTTCTGCGCCTTGAAGTAGGCGGTGAAGGCTTCGATCTCGGCCTTGGTGCGACCGGTGCCTTCGAGGTACTCGACGGTGCGCTCGTCCACCGGGAAGAAGCCCATGGTGGCGCCGTACTCGGGCGCCATGTTGGCGATGGTGGCGCGGTCGGGCAGAGCCAGGGTGCGCGTGCCTTCGCCGAAGAACTCGACGAACTTGCCCACCACCTTGTGCTTGCGCAGGATCTCGGTGACCGTGAGCACGAGGTCGGTGGCGGTGACGCCCTCACGCAGCTTGCCGGTGAGCTCGAAGCCCACCACGTCGGGCGTCAGGAAGTACACCGGCTGGCCGAGCATGCCGGCTTCGGCCTCGATGCCGCCCACGCCCCAGCCGACGACGCCGATGCCGTTGATCATCGTCGTGTGGCTGTCGGTGCCGACGAGGCTGTCGGGGTAGTAGACGCCGTCCTTGCCCCGGAACACGCCACGTGCCAGGTACTCGAGGTTCACCTGGTGCACGATGCCGAAGCCCGGGGGCACGACGCCGAAGGTGTCGAAGGCCTGCATGCCCCACTTCATGAACTCGTAGCGCTCCTGGTTGCGAGCGAACTCGAGCTTCATGTTCAGGTCGAGCGCATCCTTGTTGCCGAAGTGGTCGATCATCACCGAGTGGTCGACGACCAGGTCCACCGGCACCAGCGGCTCGATGGTCTTCGGGTTCTTGCCCATGTCGGCGGCGACGTTGCGCATCGCGGCCAGGTCGGCCAGCAGCGGCACGCCGGTGAAGTCCTGCAGCACCACGCGCGCCACGACGAACGGGATCTCGTCGCTGCGGTCAGCGGTCGGCTTCCAGTTGGCGAGCTGCTTGACGTGCTCCTCGGTGACCTTCTTGCCGTCGCAGTTGCGCAGCACGCTCTCGAGCACGATGCGCATGCTCACGGGCATGCGGCTCACGTTCGGGAAGGTCCTGGCAAGCGCGGGCAGGCTGAAGAACTGGCCTTCCTTGCCCGAGGCGGTCTTGAAGGTCTTCAGCGTCTTGGCGTAAGCATGGGCTTGGGCTTGGGGCATGGTGCTTCTCTTTCTGCTGGCGGAAGGCAAAGGATGGAGTGTCAGGCTTTCGGGACGATGACTTTCAGTCCCTTGAAGTAGTCGCGGTAGAAGGCCGCGTCTCGGGTGATGAGGGCGGTGCACTGCAGCAGCGCGTGGGCACCGATCAGGAAGTCGGGCACGGTGCGCGGGGCCTGCGCTGCCTTGCCGGCAGCGCGATGGCGCTCGTTGTAGCGGCGCTGCATCTCGCCGGCGCGCGTTGCAGCGCGCAGCTCCAGTGGCGAGTAGGCGATGCCGATCTCCTCGAGCGTGTCGATGATCTGCGAGCCGTGGCCGAGGCCCGACACCACCTCGCTGACCACCACGTCGCAGGCGACCACGGGGCCTTGCGACAGCGCGGCGCGCAGGCAGTCCTCGGCCGCCTCGGCGTCGTCGCCGTCGCCGAGCAGGTCGACGATGACCGAGGAATCCACGGCGATCATCGTTTCTCGTCGGGAGGAGGCAGCGGGTCACCTGGCGCCCGCCCGCGTACCTCGCGCATGACGTCGTCGGTGCTCACGCCCGGGGGCAGCTTGAAGCGCCCGCGCACGCGGGACAGCGAATCGCCCACGTCCTTGCGCAGGATGACGCGCCCGCCGTCGAGTTCGACCTTGAGCTTGGTGCCCTTGGTCAGGCCAAGGGCGTCGCGCACGGCCTTGGGCAACGTGATCTGCCCGCGTTCGGCGACGGTGGCTTCCATCGAGGGGGCTCCTGGCTGGCGGTTGCGTTCGGCCGGCAGTATGCATGAATCATACATACCGAGTTCGTCTGAATCAACCTGTCCGACGGCTCCGGTCCCGGTCCCGGTCGTGGTGGCGGCCCCGGCTCCGGGCGCAGGCCTTGAGCGTCCTCGCGCGGACGACGGTCGAGCGCGGTCAGATGGCAGCCCGGGTTTCCCATGGGTCTGGGCGGCGGGATGGTACGCACTAGACTGGCTGACCGCCTCCCCTAGCCCTCACATGCCCGACGGCCCCATGCTCGCTGGCGTCTTCCCGGTCCTGCCGACGCCTTTCGACGCCGAGGGGCGGCCCGACGAGGCTTCGCTGCGCGACCTCGTGCGCTACCTGCTGGCCTGCGGGGTCGATGGGTTGACCTATCCCGGCGTGGCCAGCGAGGTCGGCACGCTCAGCGTCGCCGAACGGTATGCGTTGACCGAAGTGGTCCTGGCCGAAACGGCCGGCCGGGTGCCGGTGATCGCCGGCGTCTCGAGTGGCCAGGCGGCCACCACGATCGAACTTGCTCGGCGGGCCATGGACCATGGGGCCAGCGCGCTGATGGTGGCGGTGCCGCCCGACCGGCCCACGGCAGCGGCACAGGTCGAGTACTTCGCCGAGGTCGCGCGCGCCGTGCCGGCGGCGCCGCTGATGCTGCAGAACGTGCCGCTGCCCGTCGGCGCCGGGCTCGAGCCGCACGCCGTGCTCGAGGTGCTGTGCGCCGTGCCGGCCATCCGCTACGTCAAGGAAGAGGCGCTGCCGAGCGGCCAGCGTCTCACGGTGCTGCGCGCGCAGGGGCCGGCCAGCTTGCTCGGCGTGTTCGGAGGCGCGGGCGGGCGCTACATCACCGACGAACTGCGCCGCGGTGCCGCTGGCACCATGCCGGCCATCGAGCTGGCCGAGGTGCACGTGGCGCTCTTCCGCGCCCACCGCGCGGGCGACGCCGACGGCGTGCGACGACTCTTCACGCGCATGCTGCCCATCCTCAACGTGCAGGCGGTGTTCCGCTGGTCGCTGACCAAGTACGTGTTGCGTCGCCGTGGCCTCGTCGCCACCGACCACCAGCGTGCTGCCGGCCCGCGGCTCGACGCGCAGGACGAGGCCGACGTCGACGCCTTCCTCGCCGAAATCACCGACCTGCTGCTGCCCGAGTACCCGCTGCGCCGCGTGAGCTGACTGCTGCATGAACACGCGCATCGCCGAGGTCGAGAGCTTCGTCGTCACGCTCCCGCGCGACACGCCCTACCTCGGGCCGCTCGGGCCGGGCGAAACCGTCAACGCGCGTGGCTACCTCGTGCGCGCTGGCAACCGCACCATCTACCCGACCGTCGATCGTTCGGTGGTCATCAAGCTCACGGCCAAGGACGGCACCGTCGGCTGGGGCGAGACCTACGGCCTCGTCGCTCCCGACGCGGTGACGGCCATCGTCGCCGACGTGCTCGGCCCTTGCCTGCTCGGCCGCGACGCACGCGACGCTGTCGTCATCCAGGAAGACCTGCGCGACCTGATGCGCGTGCGCGGCTTTCGCGGCGGCTTCTGGGGCGACGCCATCGCCGGCGTCGACATCGCCACCTGGGACCTCTTCGGCAAGCTCACCGGCCAGCCGGTGGTCAAGCTGCTCGGCGGCCAGCGGCACGCGCGCATCCCCGCCTACGTGTCGGGCCTGCCGCGCGCCACGCTCGCCGAGCGCGTGCAGCTGGCGCGCGAGTTCCAGGCGCGCGGCTTCGGTGCCTTCAAGTACGCCGCCGTCGTCTCGCACGAGGGCATCGCCGAGGAGTTGGCAGCCCTGCGCGAGGCCCTGGGCGCGCAGGCGAAGCTGATGGTCGACCTGCACTGGCAGTTCGATGCGGCTTCGGCCATCCAGCTGATCGACCGCCTGGCCCCCTTCAGCCCGCACTTCGTCGAGGCGCCCTGCGCGCCGGAAGACCTCGACGGCCAGGCCCGCGTGGCCGCCACGGTGCGCGTGCCGGTGGCGTTGGGGGAGGAGTGGAGCACCGTGCACGACGCGCTGCCGCGCCTGCAGCGCGGTGCCATGGCCATCGTGCAGCCCGAGGTGGCGCATTGCGGCCTCTCGCAGTTCATGCAGATCGCGCGCCTGGCGCAGGCGTTCCACGTGCGCGTCATCCCCCATGCCACCGTCGGCGTCGGCATCTTCCAGGCTGCCAGCCTGCAGGCCAGCGCCGCCCTTTCGAACATGACCATGCACGAGTACCAGCACTCGGTCTTCGACCGCCACCTGCCGTTGCTGCGCACCACCATGCGCTGCGAGTCGGGCGCCTTCACGCTGCCCGAGGGCCCGGGCCTCGGCGTCGAGCCGGCCGAAGCACTGTGGGCGCATGCGCGCAGTGCCGGGAGCGTGTCGTGACTGCTCCGACTGGGACGGCCCTGATCGCGCTCGACTGGGGCACCTCCAACCTGCGCGCCAGCCGGCTCGGCGAAGGCGGCCAGGTGCTCGAGACGCGTGCCGCCGCCGGCGGCGTGATGGCCGTGCCCGAACGCCGCTTCGAGGCGGCGTTGATGGCGCTGGCCGGCGACTGGATCGAGGCGCACCGCTGCCCGCTCATCGCCAGCGGCATGATCGGCAGCCGCCAGGGCTGGCGCGAGGCGCCCTATGCCGAGTGCCCTGCCGGCCTGGCGCAGGTGGCGGCGCAACTCGTGCGAGTCGAACTCGCGGCAGGCGCCACGCTGCACATCGTGCCCGGCCTGAGTTGCATCGGCCCCGACGGCCAGGACGACGTGATGCGGGGCGAGGAGACGCAGCTCTGGGGCGCGGCACTGCTGCCCGGCACTTGCTGCGTGCTGCCCGGCACGCACGCCAAGTGGGCCTGGCTGGGCGAGGGCGGCGCGGTGCGCGCGTTCCAGACCTACCTGACCGGCGAGCTGTATGCGGTGCTCACGCAGCACTCGATCCTCGGCCGCCTGATGCAGCCCGGGCAGGCGCGGCCCGAGGCCTTTGCCAAGGGCGTGGAGCTCGGGCTCGTGGAGCATGCCAACGCCACGCACGTGATCTTCGCGGCGCGCACGGCGGGGCTGATGGGTCGCATCGAGCCCGAGGGCCTGCCCGACTTCCTCTCCGGCCTGCTCATCGGTATCGAGATCGGAAGCGCCACGCGCCATGCCGCGCCGGCGTCGGTCGTGGTGCTCGGCGACGAGGCGCTGTGCGCGCGCTACGAGACGGCGCTCGATGTCGCCGGCATCGGCCACCGCCGCGCACGCGACGACGCCACCACGCGCGGCCAGTGGCTCGTGGCACAGGCAGCGGGCCTGGTGGACGGCGGCGGGAGGTTGTCGACGTGAAGGGGCCGGCGTGAAGGGGGCTTCGTGAGCGTGCCGCTCGAAGGCGTGGTCGCCATCCTGCGCGGCATCACGCCCGCCGAGGTGCTGGCTGTCGGCCATGCGTTGAAAGCGGGCGGCATCCGCGTCATCGAGGTGCCGCTCAACTCGCCCGAGCCCTTCGACAGCATCGAGCGACTGGCGCGCGAGTTCGGCCACGAACTGCTCATCGGTGCCGGCACCGTGCTCACCGCGGGCGACGTCGACCGCGTCGCCGACGCCGGCGGCCGGCTCGTGCTGGCGCCGAACTTCGACGCCGCCGTCGTCCGGCAAGGCAAGGCGCGCGGGCTGCTGACGATGCCCGGCGTCGCCACGCCGAGCGAAGGCTTCCAGGCGTTGGCCGCAGGGGCCGACGCGCTGAAACTGTTCCCGGCCGAAATGCTCGGCCCACCGGTGCTGAAAGCCTGGCGCGCCGTCTTCCCGAAGTCGACGCCGATGTTCTCGGTGGGCGGCATCGGCGCGCACAACCTCGCCGCTTTCAAGGCGGCGGGCGCGAGTGGCGTGGGCACCGGCTCGTCGCTCTACTCGCCCGGCACGCCGGCGGTCGAGTTGACGCCGCGCGCGCTGTCGCTCGTCCAGTCGTGGGCGGCGGCGTGAAGCGATTCGTTCGAACCCACAAGGAGACCCTGATGAAATGCCTGCTGCACGCCGCTTGTTCGGTGGCGTCCGCTGCCGCCCATGTGGCCGCGACCTCACGGGTGGCGACGTCTGCCGCCACGCGCATCGCCGGTCTGGCCGTTCTCGCGCTGGCGGCACCCCTTGCTTCGGCGCAATCGGCTCAATCGGCCCCCGCCGACTACCCCACGCGGCCCATCAAGTTCATCGTGCCCGTGCCGCCAGGCGGGGCGGCCGACGTCATGTCGCGCATGGTCGCAGAGCACCTGCAGGGCAAGTGGGGCCAGCCGGTGGTGGTGGAGAACCGCCCCGGCGCCGGCTCCAGCCTCGGCATGGACGCGGTGGCCAAGGCCGCGCCCGACGGCTACACCATCGGCATGGGCAACATTGCCGCCAACGCCATCAACCCGGCGGTGCGGCCGGGCGCGTTCCCGTACCAGCCGGTGAAGGACTTCGCCGCCATCTCGATGGTGGGGGTGACACCGCTCGTGCTCGTCGTGCACGCCGAGAAGGTGCCGGCGAAGACGCTGCCGGAGTTCGTCGCGTACCTCAAGGCCAACCCGGGCAAGGTGCCGTACGGCTCGTCGGGCGCGGGTTCGTCGCTGCACCTCGGCATGGAACTGCTGCTGCTGAAGACCGGCGCCAGCGCCATCCACGTGCCCTACAAGGGCTCGGCGCCGATGCTCACCGACCTGCTGAGCGGCCAGGTGGTCGCCTCGATGGACGCGGCCACCACCTCGTGGCCGCACGTGCAGAGCGGCAAGCTGCGCGCGCTCGGCGTCTCGACGCAGCAGCGGGCCTTCTTCGCGCCCGACCTCGCACCCATCGCCGACACCGTGCCCGGCTTCGACGTCAAGCCCTGGCACGGCGTCATGGCGCCGGCCGGCACGCCGCCGGCCCTCGGCGTCAAGCTCAGCGCCGAGAGCCAGGCCTTCGTGAAGCTGCCGGCCACGCAGGCCAAGCTGCGCGAGCGCGGCGTCGTGCCGGTGGGCTCGGGCGCGAAGGACTTCGCACAGGCGATGAACGACGAGTTCGAGCTCTACAAGAAGGTGGTCAAGGACGCCGGAGTGAAGGCGGATTGAACCTAGCCGGACCTGAACCGAGACGGACCGCATCGCATGATCTTCGACCTGCCGCCGGCACCGCACCACTTCAGCCCCGAGCACGAGGCCTTCCGCGCCACCGTGCGCAGCTTCGCCGAGCACGAGATCGCGCCCTTCGCGGCCGAGTGGGACGAGGCGGGCACGTTCCCGCGCTCGCTGTACAAGAAGGCGGCGGCGCTCGGCCTGCTCGGCATGGGCTACCCCGAGGAATACGGCGGCACGCCGGCCGACACGATGTTCTCCATCATCGCGGCCGAGGAGCTGGCGCGGGCCGGCACCGGCGGCGTGCAGGCCTCGCTCGGCACGCTGCACATCGGCCTGCCGCCGGTTCTGGCGCTCGGCAGCGCCGAACTGAAGGCGCGTGTCGTGCCGCCGGTGCTGCGCGGCGAGAAGATCGCCGCGCTCGCCATCACGGAGCCGGGCGGCGGCTCCGACGTGGCGGCGCTGCGCACGCGGGCTGTGCGCGATGGCGACCACTACGTGGTCAACGGCGAGAAGACCTTCATCACCAGCGGCCTGCGCGCCGACTACCTCACCGTGGCCGTGCGCACCGACCCTGACAGCCGCGGCGCCAGCGGCATCTCGCTGCTGCTGGTGGAAGGCGACAGCCCCGGCCTGCAACGCACCGAGCTCAAGAAGACCGGCTGGTGGGCGAGCGACACCGCGCACCTGCGCTTCGAGAACTGCCGCGTGCCGGCCAGCCACCTGCTCGGTGGCCCCGAACGCGTCGAGGGCCAGGGCTTCAAGGCCATCATGCAGAACTTCAACCACGAGCGTCTCGTGATGGCCGCCAGCGCCGTGGGTTACGCGCAGGCCTGCACCGAGGAGGCGCTGGCCTGGGCGCGCGAGCGCAAGACCTTCGGGCGCGCGCTAGCCGCGCACCAGGTCATCCGCCACAAGCTCGTGGACATGGTGCAGCGTGTTGAGGTGGCGCGCGAGTTCATCTACGCCCTCGGCTGGCGGCTCTTGCACCACGCGCAACCGTCGGGCACGAACGAGCAGCTGCAGGC
This sequence comes from Rubrivivax sp., assembly GCA_016790435.1. Classification (GTDB taxonomy): domain Bacteria; phylum Pseudomonadota; class Gammaproteobacteria; order Burkholderiales; family Burkholderiaceae_C; genus Rubrivivax. The sequence continues at coordinate 19,091 of JAEUPE010000168.1, forward strand.
GGCGCTGGTCGCGCGCACCTGCATGGCCAAGATTCAGGCCACGCAGGCGATGGAGTTCTGCGCCCGCGAGGCGGTGCAGATCCTCGGCGGCATGGGCTACATGCGCGGGACGAAGAGCGAGCGCCTCTACCGCGAGGTGAAGGTGATGGTCATCGGCGGCGGCTCGGAGGAGGTCCTGAAGGACCTCTCCGCCCGCCAGCTCGCGCTCTGAGGCGCCGCTGCGGCCCCGCTCGCATGCCACCGATCGCCACGACGAGGAGGCCATGAACGACGTCGTTAACTTCGTGCTCGAACTCGAGCGCCTGAAGTCCGTGACGCGCAAGACGCGCGTCACGGGCAGCGACCGCTTCGAAAACTCGGCCGAGCACAGCTGGCAGATCGCGATGCTCGCCTCGGCGCTGGCGCCGCACGCGCCGTCCGAGGTGGACATGACGCGCGTCGTGGCCATGCTGCTCGTGCACGACGTGGGCGAGATCGACACCGGCGACACCCTCGTCTTCATCGAGGAGGGCGAAGCCGAGCGCAAGGCCGCCGAGCGGCAGGCGGTGGAGCGTATCTTCGGCCTGCTCCCGGCGGCGCAGGCCGCGCCCTTCGTCGCGCTGTGGCAGGAGTTCGAGGACGGCGAGACACCCGAGGCGCGTTTCGCGCACGCCGCCGACCGCGCCATGCCGGCGCTGCTGAACCTGGCCAACGCCGGCCAGAGCTGGATCGAACACGGCATCACGCACGAGCGGGTGGTGAAGCGCATCGGGCCGCCCATCGAGGCCGGCTGCCCGGCGCTGTGGGCGTGGATGCGCGAGCGGCTGGACGAGGAGTTGGCGCGCGGCTGGTTCGGCACGTTGCCCGCGGAGGCCGACGGTGCGCGCCGTCGCTGACATGGCCCCCGCCTCGCCGGCGGCGGGGGCGCGGCACAGCGCGCTCTTCGCCACCGCGATCGGCGACTGCGGCCTGGCCTGGCAGGGCGAGGCGCTCACGAACGTTCTGCTGCCTGCCGACGATGCGGCCGCCACGCGCTCTCTGCTGCGCCACCTGAGTGGTGCCGAGCCCGCCGCCGAGCCCGCCGAGCCCTGGCCGCCGTTCGTGCAGCGGGCGGTGGCCGCGATGCAGGCGCTGATCCGCGGCGAGGCGGTGTCGCTCGCCGAGGTGCCGCTGGCGTGGAGCCGCGTCGGCGCCTTCGAGCGCCGCGTCTACGAGATCACGCAGCGGCTCGCTCCGGGCGAGACCAGCACCTACGGTGATGTTGCGCGCGAGCTCGGCGACGCCGCGGCGGCGCGGGCGGTGGGCGTGGCGCTTGGGCGCAACCCGTGGCCGCTGGTGGTGCCGTGCCACCGCGTGCTCGCCGCCGGCGGCAAGCTGGGTGGCTTCTCGGCGCCGGGTGGCGTGGCCACGAAGGAGCGGCTGCTCGCCATCGAGGCGCCGCATGCGCGCCGGGAAGGCGAGCTGTTCTAGACGCGGCCAGGAGACCGCCCTGGACGCCGCCGCTCC
>JAEUPE010000176.1 GCA_016790435.1 Rubrivivax sp.
CTTGCCGCTCTTCACGTGCTCGGTCATGGTCGGGATGGCGTCGAACATCATCTCGACCTGGCCGCCGAGCACGTCGGTGCGCGCGCCGGCGCTGCCGCGGTAGGGGATGTGCACGACGAAGATGCCGGCCATCGCCTTGAACAGTTCGCCGGCCATGTGGTACGGCGTGCCTGGGCCGGAGCTGGCGTACGACATCGCGCCCGGCCGGGCCTTGGCGGCCTTGATGAGGTCGGCGAGGTTCGACTGCGGCAGGCCGGCCTTGGCGACGAGCACGAGGTCGCTGGCGTTGAGCGGCGCCACGGGCGCGAAGTCGCGCATCAGCTGGAAGGGTTTGCTCGGGATGAGCGACTCGTTGACGGTGTGCGTGTTGCTCATCACGAGCAGCGTGTAGCCGTCGGGCGCGGCCTTGGCCACGGCGTCGGTGCCGATGATCGAGCCGCCGCCCGGGCGGTTGTCGATGACGAAGCTCTGGCCGAGGCTCTCCTGCAGGCGCTGGGCGATGAAGCGGCCGAAGACGTCGGCCGAGCCGCCGGGGGCGAAGGGCACGATGAGGCGCACGGGCCGCGTGGGATAGTCCTGGGCCTGCGCGGGCGTGCCCGGCACGAGGCCGAGCGCAAAGGCCATCGAGAGGGCGAGGAAGGCAGGTTTCATGGTCGGGCCCGGCGCGTGGTGGAGCGCCGTAGCATCGGGCTCCCTCGATGCGAAGGCATCGGGGGAATCACCGGCCGGCCACAAGACCTGGAGACGAAGCGCCATGAAACCGATGCACCGAAGGACCCTGTTCGCGCACGCGCTGCTGCCGCTGCTGGCGGTTGCCGGCCTGCCCGCGGTGGCACAGGGCCCCTGGCCCGAAAGGCCGTTGACGATGATCGTGCCCTTCCCGCCCGGCGGCGTGGCCGACACCGTGGCGCGGCCGGTGGCCGAGGCGCTGGCGCGCGAGCTGAAGCAGCCGGTAGTGGTGCAGAACCGCGCCGGCGCCGGCGGCGCGCTGGGCATCGGCGAGGCCTCCAAGGCGGCGGCCGACGGCTACGCGCTGCTGCTGTCCCTCAGCTCGATCTCCATCCTGCCCGAGGCCGACGTGGTCTATGGGCGCAAGCCCGTCTACACGCTCGACCAGTTCGTGCCGATCGCGCGCTTCACGGCCGACCCGACCGTGCTCGTGGTGCGCGCCGATGCGCCTTGGAAGACGCTGGCCGAGTTCCTCGACGCCATGAAGAAGAAGCCCGGTGGCTTCAACTACGGCAGCTCGGGCAACTACGGCACGATGCACGTGCCGATGGAGATGCTGAAGTCGAGCGCCGGCTTCCGCATGGTCCACATCCCCTACACCGGCGCCGGGCCGGCGGTGCTGGCGCTGTTGGGCGGGCAGGTCGATGCGGTGGCCAGCGGACCGGCCACGGTGGTGCAGCACATCAAGGCGGGCAAGCTGCGCGCGCTGGCGCACTGGGGCGACAAGCCGCTCGCCTCGCTGCCCGAGGTGCCGAGCCTCAAGCAGGCCGGGCAGCCGGTGCAGTTTGCGCAATGGTCGGCGCTCTTCGTGCAGGCGGGCACGCCGCCCGGAGTGGTGCAGCGGCTGCGCGAAGCGGCGCGCAAGGTGGCCGCGGACCCGGCGGTGGTGGGCACCATCGGCAAGGCGGGCAGCCCGATCGAATACCTCGATGCGCCGGAGTTCGCGGGCTACTGGGCAGCCGATGCGAAGGTGATGACCGAGGCGGTGCGCAAGATCGGCAAGCTGGACTGACGCGGCGGGCCGGGCCGGGCCGGCAGCGCCGCAGCGCAGATGCCAAGGCGCAGGCGCCCGGTGTCGCGTCTCCTGCTACCGACGCCGCCCGTGAACGGGCTTGGCGGCATCGACAGCGGCGGGCCGCTTGATGCGGATGGGCGCCTTCTTTGCGGCCGGAGCCGCCTCGGCCGTCACGGCGGCCTCGGCCGTGGTCGCTTCGACGAAAGCGGCGGTGGCGTCGGCCGCTGCGGCATCGCCCGTTGCAGCATCCAGGGCCGGTGCCGCAGTCGCGTCGGACTCCTTGATCACCCGCGTGTACGGCTTGAGCATCTGCACGAGCTGGCCGTAGATCTTCGGCGCGCCGGCCACCACCTCGCGCTGGTGCAGGTAGTCGGCCTCGCCAGTGAAGTTGCCGATGAGGCCACCGGCCTCGGTGACCATCAGCGAGCCGGCGGCGACGTCCCAGGGCGAGAGCCCCGTCTCGAAGAAGCCGTCGTACCAGCCGGCGGCGACGTAGCACAGGTCCAGCGCCGCGGCCCCCGGGCGGCGCACGCCGGCGCAACTCTGCATCACCTCCTCGAACATCTTCAGGTAGCGCTTGAAGTTGTCGCCCTTGCGGAAGGGGAAGCCGGTGCCGATGAGCGAATCGGCCAGGCGCGTGCGCTTGGAGACGCGCAGGCGGCGGTCGTTGAGGAACGCGCCCCGGCCTCGGCTGGCATAGAAGAGGTCGTTGCGGGCCGGGTCGTAGACGACGGCCTGCTGCACCTGGTCGCGGTGGGCCAGCGCGATGCTCACGGCGTAGATGGGCAGCCCGTGCACGAAGTTGGTCGTGCCGTCCAGCGGGTCGATGATCCAGACGAACTCGCTCGTGCGGTTGCCGCGCTCGCGACCCGACTCCTCGGCGAGGATGCCGTGGTCGGGATACGCCTCGAGCAGGATGTCGATGATGGCCACCTCGGCCGCGCGGTCGACCTCGGTGACGAAGTCGTTCGGGCCCTTGCTGCCCACCTGCAGCAGGTCGAGGTCGAGCGCCGCCCGGTTGATGATGGAACCTGCCGCACGGGCCGCCTTGACGGCGATGTTCAGCATGGGGTGGAGCGCTTGCGACATGGGGGTGCGATCGGTTCGTGCCCGGGCCACGAGGGGCGGGCAGCATGGGGCGGCTGGCGGGGAGAAAGAGCGGCGGGTAGGCGCGACGACAATGGCCGTGACGATGACCCGGAAGTGAAGCGCATTTTACCGGCCATGACCCCTGCCGAGACCGACCCTGCTGCGCCGCCCGTGGACACCACGACCTTCGTGCTCGTCGAGCCCAGCCATGCCGGCAACGTGGGCGCAGCAGCGCGGGCCATCAAGGTGATGGGTTTCGGCCGCCTCGTGCTCGTGCGGCCGCGCCTGCCGGACCTGCACCTCGGCGCCGAGGCGATGGCGCGCGCCACCGGCGCCGCCGACGTGCTGGAGGCGGCACGCACCGTCGACACGCTGGCCGAAGCCCTGCAGGGCGCCACGCTCGCCTGCGCGACGGCGATGACGCCACGCGACTTCGGCCCGCCCACGCAGGCCCCGCGCGAGGCGTTGCCCGAGGCGGCGGCGGCCGGGCACCGGGTCGCCTTCGTCTTCGGGCCCGAGCGCACGGGGCTGGCCAACGACGATGTCTATCGCTGTCACCTGTGCCTCTCCATTCCCACGCACCCCGAATACGGCTCGCTCAACCTCGGCCAGGCGGTGCAGCTCATCGCCTACGACTGGCGGCAGGCGCTCGGCGGCTTCGCGGTGCGCGCCCGCGCGCCGGCCGCGCGCTGGGCCGATGCCGCCGCCGTGCAAGGGCTGCTCGAGCATTGGCAGCAGACGCTGGTGCGCATTGGGTTCCTCGACCCGGCGGTGCCCAAGAAGCTGATGCCCCGGCTGAACCAGTTGGCCAACCGCGCCCGGCTGACCGAGGAGGAGGTGCACATCCTGCGTGGCATCGCCCGCGCGGCGGCGGCAGGGGCTGCGGCAAGGGTGCATCCTGCAGCGCATGCCTTCACCGAGCCCTCCGCCGAGCCTGCTGAGGCGCCCGCGCGCGTGCCCGCCGCTTCAGTGGATGCCGCTTCAGTGGATGCCGGCGCTGACATGAATCGACATCCGAGGTCGCACAAGGGCTGATGCCGCGTTGCACGGGCGCCGCTACACTGGCCGCACCATGCTGTTCGAACGCCTCCGAGAAGACATTGCGTGCATCCGCGAGCGCGACCCCGCCGCGCGCTCGACCTTCGAGGTGCTCACCTGTTATCCGGGGCTGCACGCGCTGGTGCTGCACCGTTGGGCGCATGCCTGCTGGACGAGCGGCCTGCGCTGGCTCGGGCGCTTCATCTCGCACATCGCGCGCTTCGCCACGGGCATCGAGATCCACCCCGGTGCCAAGATCGGCCGGCGTGTCTTCATCGATCACGGCATGGGGCTCGTCATCGGCGAGACCGCCGAGGTCGGCGACGAGTGCACGCTGTACCACGGTGTGACGCTCGGCGGCACCTCGCTGGCCAAGGGCGCCAAGCGCCACCCGACGCTGGGCAAGGGCGTCATCGTCAGCGCCGGGGCCAAGGTGCTGGGCGGCTTCACGGTCGGTGACGGCGCCCGCGTGGGCAGCAATGCCGTGCTGATGCAGCCGGTGCCGCCCGGAGCCACCGCGGTGGGCATCCCGGCGCGCATCGTGCAGAAGAGTGCCGACGCCCAGCGCGAGGAGGCTGCGGCCAAGATGGGCTTCTCCGCCTATGGCGTGACGCTGGGCGACGACCCGGTGGCGCAGGCCATGAAGGGGCTCATCGACAACGCCTCCGGCCACGAGCACCAGATCGCGCTGCTGTGGCAGGCGATCGAGAAACTCTCGGCCCGCTCGCGCGAGCTGCCCCTGGGCGACTGCGTGCCGCAGGATGCGGCGACGCAGGAGAGCTTCGACGCCGAGCGCCTGAGCCGCCTCGTCAAGTGAGTCGGGCAGGACGGCAGAGGGCGTCGCCATGCCTGCGTTGACCTCCGTCGAGCAGTTCCTGCTCTACTTCGTGGCGCCGGCCGTGTTGGGCTCGGCGGTGCTCGAGGCGCTGGTGCTGTCCTGGACCGAGCGGCACCGTGGCGGCTACGACTGGGCCGGCTTCGGCGTCTCGCTCTTCGACTACGTGCTGCGCATCGTCGTCACCATCGCGGTGCCGTTCACCATTGCTGCGCCGCTCGTGGGTTGGGTGCAGGCGCACCGGCTCGGCACCGTCGTCGTCGACGGCTGGCTGCCGGCGCTCGGCCTCTTCATCGGCCTGGAGTTCTGCTACTACTGGCTGCACCGCGCAGCGCACCGCGTGCGCTGGTTCTGGTGCAACCACGCCGTGCACCACTCGCCGAACCGGCTCAACCTGATGGCCTCGCTGCGCATCGGCGCCTTCGGCCGGGTCACCGGCAACGTCGTCTTCATGCTGCCGCTCGTGTGGGTGGGCTTCGATATCCGCCTCGTGGCCTCGGCGGTGACGCTGAACCTGCTCTACCAGTTCTGGCTGCACGCCACCTGGATCCCGAAGCTGGGGCCGCTCGAAGGCTGGCTCAACACGCCCTCGGCGCACCGCGTGCACCACGCGGCCAACGTCGAGTACCTCGATGCCAACTACGGCGGCGTGCTGATGGTCTTCGACCGCCTCTTCGGCACCTACATTCCGGAGCGCGACGACCTGCCTTGCCGCTACGGCTGGGTGCACCCGATCACGAGCGTCAATCCGCTGAAGGTGGAGTTCGCGCAGTGGGGCTACCTGCTGCGCGACCTGCTGCGCTCGCGCAGCCTGCGCGCAATGGCCGGCACGCTGGCCGGGCCGCCGGGCTGGAAAGCCGGAGGCGACGGCGACACCACGGAGGAACTGCGCGCCCGCGCCGGGTTCGCAGCGGCGCCCTCGCGGCAGGCAGGATGACCGTTCGAGCGCAGTGCGCGGGGCGGTTGCGCACTGGGTCCGCCCGGGCCTGCCCCGCTCAGGCGTTGCGTGGTGGCCTGATGGCCGACTTGGGTCGGAAGGCCTTGCACACCTCGTCGTTCGTCTCGATGTAAGGGCCGCCGATCAGGTCCACGCAGTACGGGATGGCGGCGAACAGGCCCTGCACCGGCGGCGTGTGCTTCGGCAGGCCTTCGAGCGTCTCGGCGATCGACTTCGGCTGACCGGGCAGGTTGACGACGAGCGTCTTGCCGCGGACCACCGCCACTTGGCGCGAAAGGATGGCGGTGGGCACGAAGGCAAGACCGATCTGCCGCATCTGCTCGCCGAAGCCCGGCATCACCTTGTGCGCCACGGCCAGCGTGGCCTCGGGCGTGACGTCGCGCGGCGCGGGACCGGTGCCGCCGGTGGTGAAGACGAGGTCGCAGCGGGCCGAGTCGCACAACTCGACGAGCGCGGCGCTGATGCGCTCCTGCTCGTCGGGGATGAGGCGCGCTTCCCAGGCGACCGGGTTCTTCACGGCGCGCGCCAGCCACTCCTTCAGCGCCGGAATGCCCTTGTCCTCGTAGACGCCGCTGCTGGCCCGGTCGCTCACGGAGACGAGGCCGATGCGCAGGGGGTCGAATGAATCGCTCATGCGACCATTATCCGAGCGGCGTGGGCCGGCGGGCCCGCGGCGGCGCGGAGGCCGAACGCTCAGAGTTGCGGGCGGATGAACTGGAAGAGCTCGCGAAAGCTCTTTGGCTGCCTCGCCTCGGGCGCCAGCCCCGCCGCGTCGCGCCGGGCGGCGCGCACGAGGCTGCGCAGGTGCTGCAAGTCGGTGTCGGGGTGCCCGGTCAGCCAGCGATCGATGGCGGCGTCGTCGGCGATGAACTCCGCGCGCCAGCGCTCGGCCTCGTGCAGCGCCAGCGCCTCGCGGGCCGAGCCGATCTTGCTCGCGGCCACGGCCTCGCGCAGCGGCTCCTCGTCGACGTGGCGCATGAGCTTGCCGATGAACTGCATCTGCCGGCGCCGGCCCTCGTGCGAGCGCGTGCGCCGGTACTCGACGATGGCGTCGCGCAGGGGCTCGGGGACCTGCAGCGCGGCCAGGCGCTCGTCGTTGAGCTCGACCAGCTCGGCACCGAGCGCCTGCAGCGAGTGCGAGTCGCGCTTGAGCTGGCTCTTGCTCGGCCGCGTCGACGCTTCTTCCTCCACCTCGCCATAGTGGACATCGACGCCGCGGTGGGGCGCGGGGCGGCGGCTCATGGGGAAGGCGGCTCTTGCATGGGGCCTCGGTATGATAGTTGCGGCCTTTCCTCTCCTCTGCTGCACCCCCTCTGATGAGCAACCCCCGCGACGCGTCCCACGGTTTTGCCTACTCGCAGGACCGGTTCCGGCAGATCGTCGAGGACACCCTGAACGAAGCGCGGCGCCTGGGCGCGAGCGATGCCGGCGCCGAGGTGAGCGAGGGCATGGGCCTGTCGGTCTCGGTGCGCAAGGGCGAGCTCGAGAACGTGGAGCGCAACCGCGACAAGTCGCTGGGCGTCAGCGTGTACCTCGGCCAGCGGCGCGGCAATGCGAGCACCTCCGACTTCTCGCCGGCGGCCATCCGGCAGACGGTGCAGGCGGCCTACGACATCGCGCGCTTCACGGCCGAGGACCCGGCCGCCGGCCTGCCCGAGGCCGACGACCTGGCCACGGCCGCCGAGGCGGCGCGCGACCTCGACCTGTTCCACCCCTGGGACATCGATGCCGCGGCGGCCGCGGCCATCGCCCACAGCTGCGAAGACGCCGCGCTGGCGGTCAGCCGGCACATCACCAACAGCGAAGGTGCGGGTGTTTCGGCGCAGCAGGCGCATTTCTGGGCCGGCAACACGCGCGGGTTCCGCGGCGGCTACGCAAGCTCGCGCCACTACGTGTCGGTCTCGCCGATCGCCACAAGGCCCGGCAGCCGCGGCCGCGACATGCAGCGCGACTCCTGGTACACGAGCATGCGCGACGCGAGCGAGCTGGCCGACCCCGAGGAGGTGGGGCGCTACGCCGCGCGGCGCACGCTGGCGCGCCTGGGTGCCAGCCGCGTGCCCACGGGCGAGGTGCCGGTGCTGTTCGAGGCCCCCGTGGCCGCCGGGTTGCTGGGCAGCTTCGTCGGGGCGGTGTCGGGCGGGTCGCTGTACCGCAAGGCGAGTTTTCTCGTCGGCTCGCTCGGCAAGCAGGCACTGGCCGATCACCTCGACCTGGATGAAGACCCGCACCAGCCGAAAGGCAAGGGAAGTGCGCCGTTCGACGACGAGGGCGTGCGCACGCGCGCACGCCGGGTCGTCGAGGGTGGCGTGGTGCAGGGCTACTTCCTCAGCAGCTACTCGGCGCGCAAGCTCTCGATGCGCACCACCGGCCACGCCGGCGGCTCGCAGAACCTCACGCTCACGAGCCGCCTCACCCAGCCGGGCGACGACCTCGAGGCCATGCTGCGCAAGCTGCACCGCGGCCTCTTCGTCACCGAGCTCATGGGGCAGGGCGTGAACATGGTCACCGGCGACTACTCCCGCGGCGCCGCCGGCTACTGGGTCGAGAAGGGCCGCATCGTGCACCCCGTGCACGAGGTCACGATCGCCGGCAACCTGAAGGAGATGCTGCGCGACATCGTGGCCGTCGGCGCCGACCGCTATACCCAGGGCAGCAAGACCCTGGGCTCGGTGCTGGTCTCGCGCCTGAAGCTCGCGGGCTCCTGAGCCCGGGTCTCGCACTCTCGGGGTGCGGGCCCTTTCGAGCGGGAAAACCCGCCCGGGAAGCTCCGTAGGCGACTTCTAGAATTTCCCGCGTTGTGGGCCGAGGGGCATTTCCCGCTGCCCTCACTTGTCCTCAACCGGGTCCACACCCTTCAGGAGAACGTTATGGAACGTCGTTCCTTTGTCCAGGGCGCCGGCATTGCCGGCGTGCTGGCTGCCGGCATCGCGCCGGCCGTGCACGCGCAGGCGACCCTGCGCTGGCGCCTGACCTCGAGCTTCCCGAAGTCGCTCGATACGCTGTTCGGCGTGAACGACGTGTTCGCGCAGAAGATGAAGGAGATGAGCGGCGGCAAGTTCACCATCACCACGCACCCGCCGGGTGAACTGGTGCCGGCGTTCGGCACCATCGACGCCGTCAAGGACGGCACCGTGGAGATGGCCAACACCGCGCCGTACTACTACTTCGGCAAGGACCCGGTGTTCGCGCTCTCCTGCGCCATCCCATTCGGCCTCAACGCGCGCCAGATGGCCGCCTGGTACTACGAGGGCAACGGCCTGAAGTTGATGCGCGACTTCTACAAGGGCTACAACATCGTCAACTTCCCGATGGGCAACACCGGCGCCCAGATGGGCGGCTGGTTCCGCAAGGAGATCAAGAGCCTGGCCGAGTTCAAGGGCGTGAAGTTCCGCGTCGGTGGCTTCGGCGGCAAGGTGGTCGAGCGCATCGGCGGCGTGCCGCAGAACATCCCCGGTGGCGAGATCTACCAGGCGCTCGAGAAGGGCACCATCGACGCGGCCGAGTGGGTCGGCCCCTACGACGACCAGAAGCTCGGCTTCTACAAGGTCGCGCCCTTCTATGCCTACCCCGGCTGGTGGGAAGGTGGCCCGGGCCTCGAGCTGCACGTCAACGCCAAGGCGTTCGAAGCGCTGCCCGCCGAGTACAAGGCCATGATCGAGGCCGCCTGCGGCTATTGCCACATGGACATGCTGGGCAAGTACGACGGCAAGAACGCACAGTCGCTGAAGCAGCTCGTGGGCGCTGGCGCCAAGCTCTTCCCGTTCCCGAAGGACCTGATGGACGCGGCCTTCAAGGAGGCGATGGCGCTGTACAGCGAGATCGGCTCCACCAACGCGGCGTGGAAGAAGATCTACGAGGACTACGCGACCTTCCGCCGCGACTCGAACCTCTGGTTCCGCTACACCGAAGCCACGTTCGACGACTTCATGCAGCGCCAGCGGCTGTAATCGCCGGCAGGCTGCCGCAAGCGCAAGAGGCCCCGCAATGCGGGGCCTCTTTCTTTGGTGTCATCGGGGGTCCTCGGCGCCGGGGCGATGGCGGCGCAGGCGATCGGCGCCGAGCCCGGCCGCGGCGACCGCGAAAGGCAACGCAAACAGGAACGCGAATTCAGGCGGCACCGTGGCCCACCAGGCGGCCATGTCGAGCCAGAGATCGTTGAGCATGCATGCCTCCGTCAGAACAGGCGAAAGGCCGTGACGGCCATGAGGGTCGGCGGCGAAGCGGCGATCAGCAGCCCCAGCGGGTGGATGGATTCGTCCTCGAAGTGGCCGCGCAGGATGGCGAAGCCGGCTGGGTTCGGCGCATTGGCGATCACCGTGAGGCCGCCGCCAGTGACGGCACCGGCCACGAGCGCGTACTTGAACTCGTCGCTCAGCCCATCGACGAGCGAACCGAGGTAGGTGAGCGCGGCGTTGTCCGTGACGGCCGTGAGGGCCGTGGCCCCGAAATACACGGTGTTGGCGTCCATGCCACGCAGCAGCGGCTCGAGCCACCACTGCTGCTGCCCGCCCAGCACGACCAGGCCGGCCAGGAAGAACGCCACCAGCAGGCCCTCGCGCAGGATGAGGCGGTCCTGGAACTTCGGGTACGCCGTGGCGAAGCCCATGAAGAACAGGAACAGGCCCATGAAGACCGGCGGGTGGTGCGCGAATGCCACGACGCCGGCCAGGAAGAGCAGGTGCAGCAGGCAGACCCAGCCGGGCAGGGGCTCGGCGCCGGCCGGCCGGGCCGGCGGCAGGCCCGCCAGTTCACGCCGCAACAGGAACGTCGCGAGCCCCGCGTTCAGCGTGACGGCGATGGCCGCCTTCCAGCCGAACTGGGAGACCATGTGCCACGTGTCCCAGTTCCACTTCGCGGCCACCATGAGCACCGGCGGTGCGGCGAACGGCGTCAGCGTGCCGCCGATGGAGATGTTGACGAAGAGCACGCCGAGCGTGGCGTACTTGAGCCGCTGGGTCACGCCGGCAACGCTGAAGATCCGGTCCCGCAGCATCATGGCGGCGAGGGTCATGGCCGCCGGCTCCGTGATGAGGCTTCCCAGCAGCGGCACGAAGGCCAGGGCCACGAAGTAGAAGCTCAGGGCGCCGCCGAGCGGCATGAGCCGGGCCATGCCCTGCACGCTGTTCCGCGCCAGCTGCAGCACGGCGCGGCTGCCGGCGATGACCATGATCGCGAAGACGAACATGGGCTCGGTGAAGTTGCGCGAGTCCAGGTAGGCGGTCGCAGCCGCGCGGCCCTGCATGGCCATCATCGCGACCACCAGCACCATCGCCCAGAAGCCGAACACGACCTCCACCTCGCCGAGCAGGTGCCAGATGCCCGCGTGGTCGGGCCGGCGGTGCGCCATGCGCTCGAAGAATTTCGTCGAGAACGTGTGCACCAGCGCCACGGCGAAAAGGCCGGCACCGACCCACTGCACCGTGCTCATGGTTCGGGGTGCCGCGCAAGCTGTTCGCGCAGACCGCGGCGCAGGCGGCGCAGGTGGAATGGCCCGAGGAGGGCCAGAAGCAGGGGCAGAGCGACCCCGAAGTTGAGCATCGCCGCGCCGAACCGGCTCGACATGCCGGCGTCGGACAGCGTGTAGCGAGTCAATGCTGTGACGGCGACCAGGCCGGCCGCCATGCCGAGCAGTTCCGGCAGATCAAGGGCGGTTTGGCGTGCCGCTTCCAGGGCCCGGTCCTGCTCGGCCGGCGGAAACCGGCGCAGTTCGGGCAGCAGAGCCGACCATAGCCGGTTCATCGCGCCACCGCGACCAGGCGTCGCGGTCGGTGCAGGGTCAACGCAGTCTCAATCGATGGCACACCCGTCTCCTCGGTCAAGGAGACTAGGCGTTCGAGCCCGCCGGCGAAATTCGCGCGCCACCGTACGGGCGGGCCCGTACGGGCCGGTCAAGGGTGCAGCGGCATCCTCACTTGCGACCCTGGTCGACCAGGCGCACGAGCTCGACGACGTTGCGGACGCCGAGCTTGTCCATGACCCGCGCCTTGTGGACTTCCACGGTGCGCGGGCTGATGCCCAGCTCTTCGGCGATGCGCCGGTTGTGCAGGCCCTTGACCATCAGCGCCATGACTTCGCGCTCGCGCGCCGAGAGGACGGCCGCGGGCATGCGTGCGCTGGCTGCGGGTTCGACGGCACTCGAGACGGCACGCAGGCCGGCGAGTGCGGTTTCGATCGCCGACATCAGCTGCTCGCCGTCGAAGGGCTTCTCGATGAAGTCGACCGCATCGGCGAGGAAGGCCTGCCGCGCCGCAGCGACATCGCCGTGCGCGGTGACGACGATGACCGGCAGTGTCGGTCCGCCTTCGAGCAGGCAGCGCTGCAACTCCAGGCCGGACATGCCCGGCATGCGGAGGTCGAGCACGATGCAGCCGCGCCACGACGGCTGCACGGCTGAAAGAAAGTCCTCGGCGCTCGCGAACGTCGCCGTCGTGTAGCCGCGCAGGCTGAGCAGCAACGACAGGGCGTCGCGCACCGACGCGTCGTCGTCGACGATGAAGACCGTGTCACGGTGCATGGCGATGGGCAGGCTGGTCGCCGATCGGGAGGCTGAAGCAGAAGTGCCCCGAGGACCCGGCCTCGGCCCACAGCACACCACCGTGGGCCTCGACGATGGCGCGGCAGATGCTCAGGCCCACGCCCATGCCGCCGGCCTTCTCGGACGGGCCGGCCTCGAACAGTGTCTGGAGCCTGGCCGTCGTCACCCCCGGGCCGCTGTCGTGCATCTCCACCCGCAGTGCACCGTGGTGTTCGTGCGCACGGACGCGAACCAAGGGCGGGCCTTCGCCACCCGAGGCGGCATCGAGCGCGTTGGCCATCAGGTTGCGCAGCACGACGGCGATCTGCACCTCGTCCATCAGCGCTTCGGGCAAGCCGCGGTCGACATCGCACCGGATGCGCACGCCGAGCGCCTCGGCACGCCGCGTGTTCGCCTCGACGACGCCGTCGATCAGCGGGCCGATCGGCGCCATCTGCAGGTGCGTGCTGCCGGAGCGGAAGAAGTCGCGCAGCCGCTTGACCACCTCGCTGGCGCGCAGCGCATCGTCGGCCATCTTGCCGCACACCTCGGCCAGGCGGTCAAGGCGCTGTTCGTCGGGGATGCCCGGCGACGCGACGAGCAGCCGGGAGGCATGGGCGTAGCTGTTCAGTGCCGTCAAAGGCTGGCTCAGCTCGTGCGCCAGGGCGGCAGCCATCTGCCCGGCGGCGGCCAGGCGCAGGCTGCCCTTGAGTTGCAGGGCCGCGCGCTCGCGCTCATCGACCACGACGCCGAGCATGAGACCGGTCATCGTCACGGCCGCCATCAGCACCTGCAGCTCGAACACCGTCAGGTCCGCGTTGGCGGCCGACTGGACGGCGACGATGAGGCCCACCTGCGTGAGCCCGGCCGCGAGCACGGCGCCCGACAGTCCATGCCGGGCGGATGCCCACACCACCGGCAGGAAGAGGAAGTAGAAGAACTTGAAGTGATCCCGGGCTTCGAGCCCGAAGACGATGGCCAGCAGAACGGTGACGAGGGCCGCGATGATCCACCACTCCGCGCTGCGCAACGTGCTCGCGAGCGAGGCCCGGCGCAGCGGATCCATCAGCGCCAGCAACATCGGCAGGAGCACGACCATGCCGACCACGTCGCCGACCCAGTAGCGCGCGATGGCCCCGAGGAGGTTGCCCGTCGGCCCCAGGCCGGCGACGGCGAACGTGCAGACGTAGACCGCGCCGCTCAGGAGCGCACCCCCTGCGACGATGCCGGTGAACCAGAGCAGGTCGCGCCGGCTGCCGAGCACGACCTCGCGGTCGAGCCGCGTCTGCACGGCCCTGGCGATGGCCGCGTACGACAGTCCGAGCGCGGCAATGGCGGCGAGCGTGACGAACCAGTCCGCCGGCACGCCGCGCACCGCCAGTTCGGCGGTCAGCAGGCTGAGCCAGACCAGCCACAGCCAGCGCGGATTGGCGATCAGGAGCGCGATGGCGAGGGCCGGCTGCGGGTTCCAGGGCGTGATGTTCAGGCCCTGGAAGGGCCGGATGTAGCTCACCCAGTCGAGCAGCAGGAAGACGGCGACGTAGGCCGCGCCCAGTGCCCAAGCGGGGCGCGCATGGGCACTGGGCGCTCGGAAGACGCCGGCGGTCGACATGCCGCGGATTGTCGGCGGTGTGGCCGGCGCGCGGCGTGCTGTGACGCGCCGCTGGCCCCTCGTCGAACCCCTCGCGTGGGCTTCGCAGGCGCCGACGGCAGCGCGGCACTTGCCGGCCGCCGCGGGCCCCGAGCCTACTTCTTCGGCGCCGAGGCCGCTGCCTCGCGCTCCCGTTTCAGCGCGTCGAGGATGGCCTGGTTCGGGTCTTCGGCCGGAGCGCGCGCCGGCGCCGGCAACTCGGCCCCCGCGCCGGGCGTGGCGGGTGTCCCGGGCGCACCCGGCGTGCCGGGTGTGCCGGAGGGGCTGGTCATGCCCGGCGGCATCTCGCGCGGCGCGCGATCGGGCATCTGCATCTCCTGCAGCGCCCGGTCGCCGTCGATCTTGGGGCCTTCGTCGAGGCCGCTCACCACCAGGCCCGGCCAGGCGATCACCGCGGCCACCATGATGACCTGCAGGACGATGAAGGCGATCGAGCCCTTGTAGATCTGCGCCGTGGTGACGGCCGGGATGTGGGCGCCGGTGATGCGGTCCTTGTAGTCCTCCTTGGCAGCCACGCTGCGCAGGTAGAAGAGCGCGAAGCCGAAGGGCGGCGTGAGGAAAGAGGTCTGCAGGTTCATCGCCAGGATGACCCCGAACCAGATCATCACCGCGTCGGGCGGCACGCCGGGCAGCATGGCCGGCAGCAACTTCTCGGCCACCGGCGCCAGCATCGGGATGACGATGAAGGCGATCTCGAAGAAGTCGATGAAGCAGCCGAGGATGAACACCAGGATGTTCACCACGATGAGGAAACCGAGCGCGCCACCGGGCAGGGCGGCAAACAGGTGCTCCACCCAGATGTGGCCGTCGGCGGCGTTGAAGGTGAAGCTGAATACCGTGCTGCCGATGAGGATGAAGAGCACGAACGTCGCCAGCTTGGCCGTGCTGTCCAGCGCCTGCTTCATGAGGCTGAAGGTCAGCCGGCGGCGGCCGCCGGCCATCACCAGCGCGCCCACCGCACCCATCGCACCGCCCTCGGTGGGCGTGGTCACGCCGAGGAAGATGGTGCCCAGCACGAGGAAGATGAGCACGAGCGGCGGGATCAGCACGAAGGTGACCTGCTCGGCCAAGCGCGACAGCAGGCCCATGCCGGTGGCCTTGTTGATGAGGGCCAGCCCCAATGCCAGCAGCGAGGCCACCGTCATGGCCATGATGAACACCTCGTCGCCGGGCGAGGGCAGGGCGCGGCCCGTGGCCCACACCATGAAGGCGTGGTGCACCTTGGTCCACGCCCAGCCGCAGGCGGCGCAGATGGCCAGCAGCGCGATCAACGAACGGTGACCGGAGGCGCCGTTGTCCTCGCGGTAGATGCGTGCCTCCTGCGGCAGCGCCGGCACCCAGGCCGGGCGCACGAAGGCGACGAAGGCGATGAACACCAGGTACAGGCCGACCAGCAGCAGGCCTGGCACGAGCGCACCG
>JAEUPE010000180.1 GCA_016790435.1 Rubrivivax sp.
AGCGAGGAGCTCGTGCGCGAGGCGCAGGCGCTCATCGTCGCCTGCGAGCCCAAGCCCGGGCGGCCGTTCGCCGACGCCGAGTCGAACATCGTGGTGCCCGACGTCATCGTGCGCAAGTCGGGGCGCGGCCTGTCGGTGACGCTGAACCCCGACGTCATGCCCAAGCTGCGCATCAACGACCTCTATGCGCAGGCGGCGCGCGCGCAGCGCGGCGCCAACGGCAACCCGGGCCTCTCGGCCCGGCTGCAGGAGGCGCGCTGGTTCGTGAAGAACGTGCAGCAGCGCTTCGACACCATCCTGCGGGTGAGCCGCGCCATCGTCGAGCGCCAGCGCGCCTTCTTCACGCACGGCGCCATCGCGATGAAGCCGCTCGTGTTGCGCGAGATCGCCGACGAGCTCGGCCTGCACGAGAGCACGATCTCGCGCGTGACGACGGCCAAATACATGGCCACGCCGCAGGGCACGTTCGAGCTCAAGTACTTCTTCGGCAGCTCGCTCAACACCGAGGCCGGCGGCAACGCCAGCTCGACGGCCGTGCGCGCGCTCATCCAGCGCTTCGTCGCCGCCGAAGACGCCGCGCATCCGCTTTCCGACAGCCAGATCAGCCAGATGCTCGAGGAGCAGGGCATCCAGGTGGCGCGGCGCACGGTGGCCAAGTACCGCGAGGCGTTGAAGATCGCGCCAGCGGCCCTGCGAAAGACGATGTGAGCCACGCCCCGGCCAGGCCGGGCCGCGCGCCGGCCGAGCCCCCCGTCAACCTGTTCCTGCCCTGTCCGCAAGGGGTGGAGGCGCTGCTGGTGGACGAGGCCCGTGCGCTGCTCGGGCCACGCGCGCAGATCGAGGCCGGCCGCGGCGGCGCCTTCGTCGTCGGCGACGCCCTCGCGGCGATGCGCCTCAACCTCGAGAGCCGGCTGGCCACGCGCGTGCTGTGGCCGCTCGCCGAGGGACCGTACCGCGACGTGCAGGACCTCTACGACCTCGCGCGCCGCGTGCCCTGGGCGCTGTGGATCACGCCGGCGCAGACGCTGAAGGTGGACGTGAGCGCCCGCCGCTCGCCGCTGACGAGCCTCAACTTCGCCGCCCTGCGCATCAAAGACGCGGTGTGCGACCACCTGCGCGAGGCGACCGGCGCGCGCCCGAGCGTCGACACGCGCCGGCCTGACCTACCGCTCGTGCTCTTCGTCGGCGAAGATCGCGCTTCGCTGTATGCCGACCTCTCCGGCGAGCCGCTCTTCAAGCGCGGCTGGCGCGACGACACCGGCGAGGCGCCGCTCAAGGAGACGCTTGCAGCGGCCATGCTGGCCGCCGCCGGCTGGCAGGGCCGCGCCGAGGACGGCCCGCTCTTCGACCCCATGTGCGGCGCCGGCACCATCGCCATCGAGGCGGCGCAGCTGGCCTGCGGCATGGCGCCGGGGCTCACGCGTCGCTTCGCATTCGAGCGGCTGGCGCCGTTCAAGCCGCTCGCCGGCGCTTGGCGCGAGATGCAGGCGGCGGCGCGCGCGCGCGTGCATGCGCCGGCCGGGCCGGTGTTCGCCGGCGCCGTGCGCTGCCGCATGACCGACGGCGCCGCGCGCCACGCGGCGCGGGCCGGCGTGCGCGATGCCATCGAGTTCAAGACGGCCGATGCGCTGCAGCGCAGTCCGCCCGCCGTCGAGGGGCTGAAGGGCGGCACGATGGTGGTGAATCCGCCTTACGGCGAGCGCATCGAGGCCAAGGGCAGCCTGCCGGCGGGCTCAGCCGCCGGCGAACGGGCGGCCACGGAGGAGGCGACGCCGGCCGTTCCTGGCAGGCGCGGCGCCGGGGCGCGCGAATGTTTCGATGGCGGTGGCGCGGCTGGCGAGTTCTTCGCCGCGCTGGCCGCGCACTGGAAGCGAGAGTACGCCGGCTGGACCGCCTGGGTGCTGAGCCCCGAGATGCGCCTGCCGTCGCTGATGCGCCTGAAGGAGAGCCGGCGCGTGCCGCTATGGAACGGGCCCATCGAGTGCCGGCTGTTCCGCTTCGAGCTGGTGGCGGGCTCGGCGCGCGGCTGAGTTCACTCCTGCGAAGGCGTGGCGTGCTGCACGGCGGCTGCCGGGCCGCGCCGGGGCCGCGAAAGAGGAGCAGTGAAAAGGGGGCAGCGAAGAGGGGCGGCGGTTCAGGCCGTGTCGTCTCGATGGCTGCGCAGGCACGGCGCGAGCGCGCGCCAGTGCCCCGATGCGGCGCGGCCATCACCGCACGCAGCGGCGTCCTCCAGCGCGCGCGCGCTGGCACTCGCACCCTCGTCGCCCAGCATCGACAGCACGCTCTTGAGGCTGTGCGCCAGGTGCCGCATCTCGGCCGTGCGGCCTGCGGCGGCAAGGGCATCGCCCTGACGCAGGTCTTCGGCAAACTGTGTCCGGCACTGCTGGCGGTAGAGCAAGAAGAGCGATCGGTCACCCCCGAAGTAGCGCTCGATGGCCGCGGCCTCCGACGCCGGGCCGGCGGGAGCATCGGCCGTGGTGGCGGGGGCCGTTGGCGCGCCGGTGAAGCCCTCGGGGGCCAGCGCCGGCCGTGGCGCGCGGGCGCGGGCCACCGCGGCCTGCAGCGCGCCCACCGAGACCGGCTTGGCGAGAACCTCCGTCACGCCGATGTCGGCGAGGCGCGCGCGCACCGTGCGGTCGATGCCGGCGCTGAAGGCCATGCGCGTCGACGAGGGGCGCGTTGCCAGCTCGCGCAAGAGGTCCATGCCGCTGCCGTCGCCCAGCATGAGGTCGGCGATGACCAGATCGAAGCCCTCCTGCGCGAGCAGCGCGCGCGCTTCGGCGAGGCTCGTCGCCTCGACCAATCGCAGCGCCTCGCCCTCCAGCGCGAGGGCGACGAAGCGCCGGATCGACGCATCGTCCTCGACCAACAGCACATTCAGCGGGCTGCCGGATTCAGGCATCCTGCCGTCCGGGTTCCAGCACCGCGCGTAGCAGCGGTGGCAGTTCCGTCACCAGCTTCGGCTTGTGCACCACCGGCACGCCCTGAAGAGCGAAGGCGTAGGGCTCGCGCTGCTGCTCGTCGAGCGAGGTGACGACCACCAGCCGCATGCCGGCGAACTGCGGGTGCAGCCGCAGGCTGCTGATGAGCGCCGCGCCGTCGATGCCGGGCAGGAGGATGTCGACGATCAGCACCCGAGGCCGGATCTGGCCTGCCATCGCGAGGCCGGCGATGCCATCGTCGGCGATATGCAAGTCCACGCTCGGGAAGTGCTGCCGCACGAGCAGGCCGATGAGGTTCTGGAAGTGCTTGGAGTCCTCGATCAGCAACACCGTGGCCGCGGCCGCCGTGTCGACCTGTCGCGGCACCCGCGAGTGCGCCGCGGGCGGCGTCGGCTGCAGGGTGGCGGCGCCGGATGCGTGGGGCGCCGTTGCCTGCATGGGCGTCGGCCCAGACACGCTCCCCAGCGCGGCAGCTCCGCCAGAGGCATCGCCGGCTTGGCCAATGCCGCGGGCTGCGCGCCAGCGCTCCACCGACTCACGCAGGATCCGCCGGTGCCCGCCCGGGGTCTTCCACGCGGCGAACTCGCCCCGATCGACCATCAACTGGACGGAGCGCACAGCCATGCCCAGCATGCGTGCCACTTCGAGCGTCGAATACGTGTCGGACATTCAGCCGCCTAGCCCAGGAGAACGGAGTTCGAGCAATTCTGCCGCCTTGCGCGCCTGAACTCCCCGACACCTCAAAATGATATAAATGGGTTCCTTGATAATCTGGTGCATGAACATCGCGCCCGAACATGCCCCGGTCGAAGACACCGAGTCGAACTGCTTCGACCCGAAGGCCTTCGGGCAGATGATGCGGTTGGTCACCGACCTTCGGCGCCTCTACCAGGAGCGCAACGAGGCCCTGCAGGAGGTTTCGCGCGCGCACCATGAAGCGCTGTTCCGCCTTGCGCTGGCCGCCGAGACGCGGGACGACGAGACCGGGGTGCACATCGTGCGCATGGGCTTCCTGGCCGAGGCATTGGCGCGCGAGGTGGGCCTGGGCAGCGATGAGGCGGCGATGCTGCGGCAGGCCGCACCCCTGCACGACGTGGGCAAGATCGGCATCCCCGACGGCGTGTTGAAGAAGCCTGGGCCTCTTCTGGCCGAGGAACGAGCGGTGATGGACCAGCACCCGCAACTGGGGGCCGGCATCCTGGGGCAGTCGCGCATCCCGCTCTTCCGCATGGCGGCCGACGTCGCCCTCACGCACCATGAGAGGTGGGACGGCACGGGCTACCCGCACCGCCTGAGCGGCGAAGGTATCCCGCTCTCCGGCCGGCTCGTCGCCATCGTCGACTTCTTCGACGCCCTGACGATGGACCGCTGCTACCGCAAGGCCTTCAGCGACGAAACGGCGCTCGGCATGCTGCGCGAGCAGCGCGGACGCGCCTTCGATCCACGTCTGGTGGATGTCTTCCTCGGTGCGACACCCCGGTTCATCGAACTGCGCGACCGCATCAACACCGTGCAGCCGCGCTTCACCGCCCTGCAGGAAGGGCTGCCGGCGTGACGGTGGGCATGATGACGACCTTGAACCGCCATGCCTCCCGCCGGGGCCGCCGCCCCGGTGAAACTCGCCGGCCGCGCTGAAGGCGCGGATGCCAGCCATGCAACGAGCCGAAGCCGGTCGTCCGCAGCGCCAGACCGTCGGGGATCCCAAGCGGCCCGACCCTGCACCCGCCTCGGAGGCGGCCCCAAGCCGTGGCGACCTCGACGCCGCCGGCGCCGGGCTTGACGGCCCGGGTGCGGGCGCCCTGGGCGTGGCCTGGAGCATCACCGCCGCGGTCGTGATGCTGGTCGCGCTCGGTTTTCTCGCCGTCTCCGTCTCCGGCTGGGCGCAGGCCATGGCGCTGACCGTCGTCGGGCTCGCCGCCGCGGGCGTCTGGTGGCGCCTGCGCCTGCGCGAAGCGGCGCTGTTCGACGTGACGATGCGTGAGCGCGAACTGAGCGTGATCGTGAAGAGCGTGCAGGAGTTGCTCTTCCGCACTGACGCGACCGGCCGGCTGACTTTCGTGAACGCGCGCTGGGGCCCGGCGACCGGCGCAGGGGACGGCCCCGATGTGCTCGGCCGGCCGCTGTCCGACTTCGTGGCGCCCGAGTCCGACGCAGCCGCGCGCGCCCTCTTCGACGGCCGCGACGGCCGGCGCAGCGCCTCGCTCTGGATGGGCCCGCCGGGGCTGCAGCGGCGCTTCGAGATGGCCGTGCTGCCGCTGAAGTCGAGGCGCCGCATCGTCGGCTATGCCGGCAGTGCCGTCGACGTGACCGAGCGTGAACATGCACAGCAGCGCCTGCAGTCACAACTGGACTTCATCGGCCAACTGCTCGAGGTGATGCCGCTGCCCGTGTCCATGCTCGATGCCGACAATCGCTACCTCTCGGTCAACCAGGCCTGGGAGGAATTCACCGGTCGCCGCCGTGCAGACGTGACCGGCAAGCGGGCGCGCGAGTACCTGACCCCCGAAGAGGCCGTGCTGCACGACACGCGCGACCGCGAACTTCTGCTGCGCGGTGGGCGTGTGCGCTACGAGGCCGTGGTGGCACACCGAGACGGCTCGCGCCGCGACGTGGCCATCAGCAAGTCAGCCGTGCCCGGGGCCGATGGGCGGCCGGCGGGCGTGCTCGTGGCCTTCATGGACGTGAGCGAATTCCGCGACGCAGAACGCGCCGTGCGCGAGGCGCGCGACATTGCCGAGGAGGCCTCGCGCGCGAAGAGCGAGTTCATCGCCAACATCAGCCACGAGCTGCGCACGCCGCTGCAGTCGATCATCGGCTTCTCCGAGCTCGGTAGCCTGCGCAGCAGCGACGCGCGCCTGGGCACGATGTTCCACGACATCCATGCCGCGGGCGTTCGCATGCTGGCGCTCGTGAACGACCTGCTCGATGTCTCGAAGATCGAGAGTGCCGTTGGCACCTTCCACCTCGAGCGCATCGACGTGCGCACGCTCGTGCGCGAGGTGCTGCGCGAACTGCAGCCGCTGCTCGCCGAGCGCCGCCTGCACGTCGAGCTCGACCTGTGCGAGGCGCCGCTGGTGGCCAAGGTGGACCCGCTGCGCTACCAGCAGGTGCTGCGCAACCTGCTCGCCAACGCCATCCGCTTCTCGCAGCCGGGCCAGGCCATCGAGGTTACCGGCGACATCGATGCCGAGAACCAGGTGCACGTGTGCGTGCGTGACCATGGCCCGGGCATCCCGCCCGGCGAACTCGAAGCCATCTTCGAGGCCTTCGTGCAGTCCAGCAAGACGAAGGACGGCTCGGGCGGCACCGGCCTCGGTTTGACGATCAGCCGCAAGATCGTCGCCGCCCACGGCGGCCGCATCCACGCCGAGAACGCCCCCGGCGGCGGCAGCGCCTTCCATGTGCGCGTGCCTGGCCGCAGCGGTGACACCGTCACCCTCGGCTGAGACAAAACTGATTCCTGCCCGACCCGTGACGCAGTGCCTTATGCTCAAATTGATAAATCTGTGAAGATAGGTTCCAAGGAGATCGCCATGCACGCATCACTTGCCGAACTGCTCGAAAACCTCCGTCCCGGGCTGCTGTGGGTCACTCGCGAAGGCATCGTGCGCTACGCCAACGGCGAGGCCGCCGCCCGCACCGGCTTGGCGCCCGGGCGCAAGCTCTACGACCCCGACCTGTCGCGCGCCGTCGCGCAGTCGATCTCCGGACGGGTGCCGCGCAACCTGACAGCCGCCGGCGTCGTCGGCGCCGCCGACAGCGGGGAGTTGAAGTGCCGCGTGATCCCGGGCCTGGCGCAGGACGACGCGTTCGTGCTGATCGGCCAGCAGATCGGCCAGGACGACGGCTCCGGCTTCGACAACCTGATGGAAGCCATTCGCACCGACGTGCGCGAGCCCCTGCGCGGCGCTCACGCCGCACTCGAGCTCGTGCAGTCGCAGGGCGCCGGCGGCGCCGAACTGGAGGCGCTCGGCGACGGCGTCGGCCAGCTGCTCGAGGTGGTGGACAAGCTGGTCGACCTGGCCAGCCTCTGGGGCAGCGGCACGCTGCTGGCCAACGACCGCATCGAGCTGTGGCCGCTGCTGCAGCAGGTGTGGGCGGAGGTCGAGCCGCTGGCGCTCGACCGCTCGGTGAAGGTGCGCTTCCACGCGCAGGCGGACACCGACCACCTGGCCACGCTCTACGGCAGCGAGCGCTGGCTGCGGCGCGTGTTTGCCGAGTGCCTGGACGCCGCCGTGCGCGCGACGCAGCGCGGCAGCCTCCTCGAGATCGAGCACCGGCAGATGGGCGCGCGCGCGCTGCTCGTCTTCCGCGACTGCGGCGTCTTCGCGGCGCGCAACAACGCGGCGCCCGGCGTGCCGATGCCCACGCGCGGCAAGGCGGCTGCCGAGAAGGCGCCGGCCCTCGGCGCCCGCGAGCAGATCGGGCTCAAGCTGTGCCAGCACATCGTCTCGCTGCACGGTGGCCACCTGCGCGAGGAGCACGACGACGGCCAGCGCAATTTCCTGATCGAGCTGCCCACGGGCGCGCCGCACCGCGAGATGGGCCCGCAACTCGACATCGCGCAGGCGCAGCGCTACGCGAGCGACCTGGCGGCGCTGATGACGCGCGCCCGCCAGCGCGAAGGCGCGGCCAAGCCTGCGACGGCTGGCCGCTGAGCCAGGGTGCGGCGACGTCGTTCCCGCATCCGACCCACCACCCCACACCCACCGGAGCCACCCCATGAAGCGCGTGCTCATCGTCGAAGACCAGTCCGACATCCGCAAGCTGATCCGCATGACCCTCGAGTTCGAGGCCTACGAGATCCACGAGGCCAGCGACGGCGCCTCTGGCCTGCGCATGGCGCGCGCGGTGATGCCCTCGATCGTGCTGCTCGACGTGATGATGCCCGGCGAGATGGACGGCCTGCAGGTCTGCCAGGCGATCAAGGCCGACCCCAAGCTGCGCGGCGTGACGGTTGTGCTGCTCACCGCCCGCGGCCAGGCGCGCGACCAGGAAGCCGGGCGTGCCGCTGGGGCCGACGAGTACCTCGTCAAGCCCTTCAGCCCGCTGCAGCTGATCGACACCATCGAACGGCTCATGGCCGCGGCCTGAGCCCACCATGTCCTCGAACGTGCCCGGCGCGGCCCGCCGCCGCCCGCCCCTGCGCCGCCAGATCTTCTGGCTGCTGGCGGTGATCACCGTCGTTGCGATGGCCGTTCTGGCCCATGGATCCACGCTGCGCCTGCAGCACGCGGCCCGTGCCGCCGAGGAGGAGTGGACCGGGGCGCTCGCCCGTGCTGCGGCCGGACAGGCGACCCCGCACCTCGAGAGCGGCGACGTGGCCGGCCTCGAGACGGCGCTGCGGGACATCGCCGCCATGCCGACACTGCGGGAAGTCCGGGTGCTCGACCGTGCTGGGCGACCCGTGCTCGTGCTCGCGCAGGCCGCCGACGGCCGCGTCGTGCGCGGCGACGCCACCGCAAAGGAATTGGTCCTGGAAGCCGAGGCGGCGCCACGTGCCTGGGCCGGGGCCGGCCCGGGCAGCAGCCTGGGCAGCGTCGGCATCACCTACCGGACGGTGACGGGCGACCACCCGTTCGCGCGCCTGCGCTACGACGTCATCGGCGCGACCGCCTTCGTCGGTCTGCTCATGCTGGTGGCGGCATCGCTCTTCGTGGCGCGCGCGGTGCGGCCCCTGCAGCGCTTGGCGACCTTCTCGCGGGGCCTGGCTGCAGGCGGCGGGCGACGCATCGACGTCGACGCGCGCAGCCGCGAAGTGGCCGAGCTGGCCGAGGCACTGAACGATGCCGCCGCCACGATGGCGCAGCAGTTCGCGGCGCTGAAGGAACACGACTTCGCGCAGGCCGCGCTGCTGAACGCCGTGCCCGACGTGCTGATCGGCATGGACGACCAGTGCTGCATCCGACTCGTCAACCCTGGCGTGCGCGCCGTGTTCGGGCTCGAGCCAGAGGAGGCGGCTGGCCTGCCACTGCAGCACCTGCTCCCCGGCATCGACGCCGCCGAGGCCGAGCTGCGCACGATGCAGGGCCTGTACATGCGCTCGACGAAGACGCACGTGGCGCGCTTCGAACTCGAAGCAAGACGCAGCGACGGCACGCCCTTTCCGACCGAGGTGTCGCTCACCCGCACAGAAACCGCCGAGGGCCCGCGTTACGCGGCCCTCGTGCGCGACCTCACCGAGTCGCGCATGACGACCGACCTCGTGCACCTGTTCAGCCGCGCGCTCGAGTGCACGACCAACGGTGTCGTCATCTCCGACGTCACGTTGCCCGGCCAGCCTGTCTTCTACGCCAACCCGGCCTTCTACCGGATCACCGGCTTCGAGCCGGGCGACACCATCGGCCGCAACTGCAGCTTCCTGCAGCGTGGCGACAGCCAGCAGCCCGAGATCGACGAACTCCGCAGCGCCGTGGCCGAACGGCGCAGCGCCCAGGTGGTGCTGCGCAACTACCGAAGCGACGGCACGCTGTTCTTCAACGAGCTCGCCATCGCACCGGTGAGCGAGCCCGATGGCGACGTGCGCCACTACGTCGGCGTGCTAAACGACGTCACCGAGCGCGAGCGGGCGCGCATGGCCATCGCCGAACGCAGTGCCCGCCTGAACGCGGTCTTCGACCTCAGCCCCGATGGCTTCGTCGTCTTCGACGGCAACTCGCGTCTCGTCTACTGCAACCGCGCCTTCCTCGACATGACGGGGTGGCACGACGACCCCGACGTGCACGGCCTCACGATCGAGGCATTCGAGGAGCGGCTCCTGGCGCAGTGCGACCCGGCACAGCGGCCGCGGCCGCTCGCCCAGGCGCTCGCCGAAGGCGCTGCGGGCGACGAGGCAGCCGGGGGTGCCCCGGAGACGATGTATGTGACGCGGCCGGAGCGGCGGGTGCTGGCGCGCGTGGCGCGCAGCCTGCGCGACGGCCACATCGAGTCGATCCTCTTCTTCCGCGACGTGACGCGCGAGACCGAGGTCGACCGCATGAAGAGCGAGTTCCTCACCACCGCCGCGCACGAGCTGCGCACGCCGATGGTGAGCGTTTTCGGGTTCACCGAGCTGCTGCTGCGCCGGCACGTGCCCGAGGAGCGGCGGCGCGACATGCTCGAGACCATCCACCGCCAAGCCTCGCTGCTGATCCACATGGTCAACGAGCTGCTGGACCTCGCGCGCATCGAAGCGCGGCAAGGCAAGGACATCCGCCGCGTCGCATGCCGCATCGACACGCTGGTGGCCAACGCCGTCGAGCCGCTTCGCCTGGGCCCGCGCGGCGCAGACATCGCGATCGACCTCGCCGATGGCGACGCCGAAGTCTGCGTCGACGCGGAGAAGACGCAGCAGGCACTGACCAACGTGCTTTCGAACGCGGTCAAGTACTCGCCGCAGGGTGGCCCCATCGTGGTGACCACGCGCCGCGGCGAACTGCACGGTCGCCCGGCGCTCGGCGTGCGCATCAGCGACCGCGGCATCGGCATGACGCCCGAGCAGGCCAGCCGCATCTTCGAGCGCTTCTACCGCGCCGACCCGAGCGGCAACATTCCCGGCACGGGGCTCGGCATGTGCCTCGTCAAGGAGATCGTCGAACTGCACGGCGGCCGGGTCGAAATTGCCAGCGACGAGGGGCGAGGCACGACCGTGACCCTCTGGTGGGAGCTGGAGTCCGCCGCGGCGACACACGCAGCCCCGGCCCGCATCGCCGGCTGAACGCCGGCCGAGCGGCGAAGGGCCGATGTGATAATCCCGCGTCGTCCCTGTGGGAGCCCCTGGTTGGACCCGAGCCCGTCCCGGTGAGCCGACAGCCCGCGTAGCCGCTCGCCCAGGGGGTTCCGCGCTGCGGGTGTGCGTCGGACGACCGTCACCCCTCGCAGCACTTGCGCAAGCGCACGCGGAATGCTCAACGTCTTCACGCTGGCCAACGGCCGACTGTTCCAGGAAGAGATCGAAAGCGCCGAGGAGCTGGCGCATTCGCTCGCCCACGTGCAGCCGGTGTGGGTGGACCTGGAGGCGCCGAGCGCCGAAGAGAAGGGCTGGATCAAGAGCCGCTTCGAGCTCGTGATTCCCGACGACATCGTCGAGACCGACCTCGAGGAATCGGCCCGGTTCTACGAGGAGGACAGCGGCCAGCTGCACATCCGATCCGACTTCCTCATCGACGACGACGTGGCGCCGCGCAACGTTCGCGTGGCCTTCATCCTGCACCGCAACGTGCTGTTCTCCATCCACGCCGAGGACCTGCCGGTCTTCCGCCTGCTGCGCCTGCGCGCGCGGCGCATCCCTGCGCTGATCGAGGACGCCAAGGACGTGCTGCTCAAGCTCTACGACGCCGACGCCGAGTACAGCGCCGACGCCTTGGAGGGCATCTACGACCAGCTCGAGCGCGTGAGCGCCCGCGTGCTCAAGGAAGACGTCAACGACCGCACAGCGGCCGAGGTGCTGGCGGCCATCGCGCGCGAGGAGGACGTCAACGGCCGCATCCGCCGCAACGTCATGGATACGCGGCGTGCACTCAGCTTCATGATGCGCAGCCGCATGCTCAACGCCGAGCAGTTCGAGGAAGCGCGGCAGATCCTGCGCGACATCGACTCGCTCGATTCGCACACCGCGTTCCTGTTCGAGAAGATCAACTTCCTCATGGATGCCGTGGT
>JAEUPE010000197.1 GCA_016790435.1 Rubrivivax sp.
GTCCAGCGTGATGCCGGGCAGGCCTTTCACCGTCACGCGGTAGGTCTGCGGCTGCTCGGTGGCGTTCATCACCTGCAGGCGGTAGACGTTCTCGACCTGTCCGTTGTCGACGATGCGGGCCAGCGCGCCGCGATCGCGCACTACGTCCACGCGGAAGGGGCTGCGCAGGGCGATGCTGGTGCCCAGTGCGCCCACCAGCAGCAGCAGGATCGTCGTGTAGACCAGCACCCGCGGCCGCATCACCCGGCGCAGGCGCTGCGCGAAGCTCAGGTGCTGGGCCATGCCGTTCTGCGTGTCGAAGCGGATCAGCCCGCGCGGGTAGCCCATCTTGTCCATCACGCCATCGCAGACGTCGATGCAGGCGGTGCAGCTGATGCATTCGTACTGCAGGCCCTTGCGGATGTCGATGCCCGTCGGGCATACCTGCACGCACAGCCCGCAGTCGATGCAGTCGCCCTTGCCGATGGCCTTGCGGTCGGCCTTGCGCGAGCGCGAGCCACGCGGCTCGCCGCGCTCGACGTCGTAGCCGACGATCAGCGTGTCCTTGTCGAACATCGCGCTCTGGAAGCGCGCGTAGGGGCACATGTACTTGCACACCTGCTCGCGCATGAAGCCGGCGTTGCCGTAGGTGGCGAAGCCGTAGAAGAGCACCCAGAACGTCTCCCACGGGCCGAGGCCGAGGCGCAGCACCTCGGCGCCGAGCGTGTGGATCGGCGTGAAGTAGCCGACGAAGGTGAAGCCGGTCCACAGGCCGATGGCGATCCACACCGCTTGCTTGGCCACCTTGCGCCAGAGCTTGTTGGCGGACAGGTCCGAGGCGTCGAGCTTCATGCGAGCGGCGCGGTCGCCTTCGATCTTGCGCTCGACCCACATGTAGATCTCGCTGTACACCGTCTGCGGGCAGGCGTAGCCGCACCACAGGCGCCCGCCCACCGCCGTGAACAGGAACAGCCCGTAGGCCGACACGAGCAGCAGCGCGGTGAGGTAGATGAAGTCCTGCGGGTGGAAGACGAGGCCGAATATGTAGAAGCGCCGGCTCACCAGGTCGAACAGCACCGCCTGCCGCTCGCCCCAGGGCAGCCACGGCAAGCCGTAGAAGATGGCCTGCGTGAGCCACACGAACGCCCAGCGCCAATTGACGAAGCGGCCGGTCACCGAACGCGGATAGATCTTCTTCTGCTTCTGGTACAGGGAGACGATCTGCACCGCGGCGTCGTCGGCGGCCGGGGCGGCAGCGGTGGTGGGAGGCGTGTTCATGGGGTCCTTGGCGTTCAATGGCGGGGGCGCTGGCGTAGGGGCGGGTCGGTCCGAGCGAAGCGGCTGCAGGCGCGATCAGCGCTCGCCATGTCAGTGAGCGGTGTGCGCGGTCGGATGGGCCAGGGCGGTGTGCGCCGGCACCGCCGAAGCGGGCAGTGCCCGCACGCGCGCCAGGAACTCGTCGCGCGTGGCACCGCCGAACCACGGGTGCCAGCGGCGCTGCTCGAGCACGTTGGAGACGGCGCGCGCATGCACGGCGTGCCCGCTGAAGAGCAGGGTTTCGCAGGGCAGCGTGAAGACGTCTCTCGTCACGCTGGACCACAGCGCCTCGGGCAGCGCAGGCCGCGGTTGCCACGGGCAGGCGTCGACGGCGAGCAGGCCGCCGCAGAAGAGGCGGTCGCGCCACAGGAAGCTCAGGCAGCCGGCCGTGTGGCCTGGCGTGGACAGCACGTGCACGACTTCGTGGCCGAACACAAGCGCGCCCGTCTCGCCTTCCGGCCCGAAGAGGCGGTGCTGGATGCGGGGTGCGCCAAGCGTGTCGAGTGCGGCGGCCTCTCCGGGGATCCGGTCGTCGTGCTCGTGCGTGCGCAGCAGCCAGCGCAACTGCAGGCGATGCTCGTCGAGCATGGCGCGCAACACCGGCACGTCGGTGCCGCGCGGGTCGACGAGCACGGCCTCGGTGGCTTCCAGGTCGGCCAGCAGGTAGCTCACGGCGCCGGTGGCTTCGTCGTGGAGGAGACGGAAGTACATGAGCAGGTCCCCGGTTGCGGCCCTCAGGCGGTGTCTTCGCCGATGAGGATGCGCGTCTCCCCGGCATAGCGGTGCGGCGGGATCTCCAGGTTCGTCGGCGCAGGCTTGTTCTTGAACACCCGGCCGGCACCGTCGAACGTGGAGCCGTGGCACGGGCAGAAGAAGCCGCCTGGCCAGTCGGCCGGCAGGCTGGGGTTGGCGCTGCCCTTGGGCACTTCGGTGGGCGAGCAGCCGAGGTGCGTGCAGATGCCGATGGCGACGAAGATCTCGGGCTTGATGGCCCGCGCGGCGTTCTTCGCGTACACGGGCTGCTGTGGTTTCGCCGAGGCGGGGTCGGCCAGTTCGGCATCGTGGCCTTGCAGGGCGGCCAGCATCTCGGGCGTGCGCCGCACCACCCACACCGGCTTGCCGCGCCACTCCACCGTCTTCACGCCACCTGGCGGGATGTCGGACACCTCCACCTCCACGGGGCCGCCGGCCGCACGGGCGCGTTCGCTCGGCGCGAACGACGAGACGAACGGGATGGCCGTGGCCACGGCCGCCACACCGCCGGCCGCCGCCGTGGTCATGAGCCAGAAGCGGCGTTCGGGGTCGCCAGCGGTGGGTGTGCAGGCCGCGCAGCCGGGCGGCGTCAAGGTGTGTTCCACGAGCGTTCCCTGCGTGATGACATTGGTGATGCCTTCGCATTCAACTGGCGTGCCATCCCGCGCTCTGGGCGAAATCCTGTGATGAATCAACGCCTTGGGTGTCGCGCGACGAGGCCGACTGCCATCGTTCGAGAGGGCCTTCACTGCCAGCCATGGCGGCGATCTGCCATCCTGGCAGCCTTCGCGAGTTCGCAAAGGGGTCGTTCCGCCGCTCGTGGCTGCGCGGTGTCAGTGGCGGTATATTCATCAACGAGCGCTGATATTCGCGTCGAATGATGTTTTGGCGGGTCGTGGAGCTTCGTACATGGATCGAGTTGCAGTACCTCGGCACAGCCCGGGACGGAGAGTTAGTCCGCCAACGCACGCCGGGCCTGCGGCCAGGCGCCTCTTTGTGACAGCGTTGGCCGCTTCGCTTCTCGCACTGATCGGGTGTGGCCGCGGGGCGGCGGCTTCGGATGCCGTGAGCCTCGAGGTGGCGCGTGCCGAACACGAGGCGGGTCGCGCCCTCCTCATCGACATTCGCGAGCCCGAGGAGCACGCCACGGGCGTGGCGGCTGGGGCACGTCTGTTGCCGATGCAACAGCTGAGCCGGCGTGTCTCCGAGATCCCGGTCGATCCTGCTCGCCCGGTGCTGCTGATCTGCAACACCCAGAACCGCTCGAGCGCCACGCTGCGCGCCTTGCGAGAACGTGGCTACCCGCACGTGCGCTATGTCAACGGCGGCATGAGCGAGTGGGCGCGGCGCGGCTGGCCGATGGTGAAGCCGCAGTCCTGACGCCACCCGCCCGAGACTGCAACCTCGATGAGTGCGCACCCGATTCCCCTTTACCGGCAGGACGAGCGCCACCCGCAGGCCCGGGCCTGTGCCGCCTGCGAGGTGCGCAGCGCGGCCCTCTTCGGCGTGCTCGACGAAGGCGGGTTGGATCGCATCCACACGCACATCGCCGGGCTGACGCTGGAGCCGGACATCCCCGTCTACGGCCGGGGGTCGGCGGGGCCGGCGGTCTACACCGTGCGCGCCGGCGTCGTGCGCTTCGAGCGCACCACGGCGCGCGGCGATCGGCGCATCGTGCGCCTGGCCGGGCGCGGCGACCTGATCGGGCAGGAGGCGCTATTGCGCCGCCCGTACGCCGACGAGGCCATCACCTGCACGCCGGTGCAGCTGTGCCGCATCCCGATCACGCTGATCGACGAACTCGGGCAGGACGGCGGCGCGCTGCCGCGCGAGCTGATGCAGCGCTGGCAGTCGGCCCTCGACGCAGCCGAGTCCTGGGTGGCCGAGCTGTCCAGCGGTCTGGCCCGCCGGCGCGTGCTGCGCCTGCTGCTGCGCCTGGCGGACCATGCCGACGAGGCGGGCACGATCTGGCTGCCTCGGCGCGAGGAGATCGGCGCCATGCTCGGCATGACCGTGGAGACCGCGAGTCGCCTGGTGAGCCAGTTGCGACGCGAGGCGGTGGTGCAGCCCTTCGGCCCGCGCGGCGCGCGGCTGGACATGACCGCGCTGCATGAAGCGCTGCGGGCCGAGGACGCCGCGTGAGGCCCACCGCCTCGCACCGTCCGGAGTAGCCGCGTGTCCACGGTGCTGCCCGAGCTGGTTTCGTATCTGGAAGGGCTGCCGGAGCCGCACATCCTCTTCGACGGCCAGTACCGGATCATCGCTGCCAACGCCGCCTACCGGCGCGAGTTCAGCCCGCAGGCCAGTGTCGTGGGCCGCACGTGCTACGAGGTCTCGCATCACTTCAGCGTGCCGTGCGACCAGGCGGGCGAGAGCTGCCCGCTGGCGCGCGCGCGCGAGTCCGGGCACCGCGAGCGTGTGCTGCACCTGCATCACACGCCGCAGGGCGAGTCGTACGTGAACATCGAGCTCGTGCCGCTGCGCGACGCGAGCGGGGCGCAAGCCTTCTATATCGAGAAGATGGAACCGCTGCGCGTGGCCCAGGGGCAGCCGGCGGCGCAGGGGCTCATCGGCCGCTCGGCGGCCTTCCAGCGCATGCTGGAGCTGGTGGCGCGCGTCGGGCCCTCGCAGGCGAGCGTGCTGCTGCTCGGTGAGTCGGGCACGGGCAAGGAGCTCGTGGCGCACGCCGTGCACGAGGCCAGCCCGCGCGCGGCCTTGCCGCTGGTCGTGGTGGACTGCGCCAGCTTGCCGGAGAACCTGTTCGAGAGCGAGCTCTTCGGCCATGAGCGCGGCGCGTTCACCGGCGCGAGCGCCAGCAGGGCCGGCCTGGTGGAGGCGGCCAGCGGCGGTACGCTTTTCCTCGACGAAGTGGGCGACATTCCTCTGCTGATGCAGGTCAAGCTGCTGCGCCTGCTGGAGAGCGGCACCTACCGCCGGGTTGGCAGCACGGACCTGCGGCGTACGGACGTGCGCGTGGTCTCGGCCACGCATCGCGACCTGAAGGCGATGGTGGCCGAGGGGCGGTTCCGCGAGGACCTCTACTACCGGCTGAGCACCTTTCCGATCCAGCTGCCGGCGTTGCGAGAGCGCGCAGAGGACATCCCATTGTTGGCCGTGGCGTTGCTCGCGCGGGTGGCGCCGCACCGCCGGCTGGCGTTGTCGGCACAGGCGCTGCCCCAGTTGCAGCAGCATGCTTTTCCGGGCAACGTGCGTGAACTGCGCAATGTGCTGGAGCGGGCCGCTCTGCTGGCCGATGGCCACACCATCGAGCGCATCCATGTCGAACAGGCGCTCGGGTCCGCAACGCTTCAGTCCACGGCGGGTTCCACGGTTGCGTCTGTCGCGCAATCAGGGATCGGCCGGGCCGCGCCGGTGGCCGATACAGTGGTCGATACATCCCTGCGGAACCTGGAGAGGGTGGCCTTGCTGGAGCAGCTGAAGGCCCATCAAGGCAGCCGCGCGGCGCTGGCGCGCAAGCTCGGCATCAGCGAGCGATCCCTGTACCGCAAGCTGCGCGAACTGGAAGGCGGAGCACCGCCCGCCTGAACCCAGAGCCTGCGGCTCTCAGGGCGCGGGCGTGCCCGCAAACTCGGTGAACGAGGCGATGGCGCTCGCCGCGTACATCAGCGAGGGGCCGCCACCCATGTAGACCGCGACGCCCAGCGTCTCGTCCAGCTCTGCGCGAGTGGCGCCGAGCTTGGCAAGGGCCTGGGTGTGGAAGGCGATGCACGGGTCGCATCGCGCCGCCACGCTCAGTGCCAGCGCGATCAACTCCTTGGTCTTCTTGTCGAGGGCGCCTTCGGCCGTGGCCGCGCGGCCGAGGTCGCTGAAGGCCTTCATCACCTCCGGCGTGCCAGCGCGCAGGCTGGCGAGCTGTCCCGAAACGGCCTGGGCCAAGCCGCGGTAGCTTTCAGTGGGGAGCATGCGCTGTGAGCGTGAATGGATCGCGTGCGTCAGGTCCTCAACGCCGGCCTTCGGCAGCTGCGCGCGCTTCGTCTTCGCGCATGTGCTTGAGGAAGTACCGGACGTAGAACACGCCCATGCCGAGCATGAACACGATGCCACCGATGCTCATGAGGCCGACGTCTGTGCTGAAGAGCTCCGTGAAGACTCGCATGGGGAAACCTCCTGTTGAAACTGCCATTGACATTGGGCGCCTGCCCCACTGCCTTCGCATTGGCATAGATCAAAGTCGAGATGCCGCGCGGACGATGACGCGCAGGTGACATCGCGGGCGTTCGCGTCGGACTTCGGTGCAGTGCGCGCCTGAGTGCACGAGGACGGGGGCACACAATTGACGTATAAACAATTGACATTTAAAGTAAAGACACGTCGGCCGGTGCATCGGCGCTTGCGCGGGCCACAGAGGGAGGCGTTGGGGGCACATGAAGATCGTCTGCATCGGTGGCGGCCCGGCCGGCCTGTACTTCGGGCTGCTGATGAAGAAGCTCGACCCGGCGCACGACATCACCGTGGTCGAACGCAACCGCCCCTACGACACCTTCGGCTGGGGCGTGGTGTTCTCCGACGCCACGATGGACAACATGCGCCGCTGGGACGGCGAGACGGCCGACCAGATCCAGGAGGCCTTCAACCACTGGGACGACATCGAGTTGTTGTTCAAGGGGCGGGTCATCCGCTCGGGCGGCCACGGCTTCGTCGGCATCGGGCGCAAGCGGCTGCTCAACATCCTCCAGGCGCGCTGCGAGGCGCTCGGCGTGAAGCTGGTGTTCGATGAGGAAGCGGAGTCCGACGAGGCCTACGCCGACGCCGACCTGGTGATTGCGAGCGACGGCATCAACTCTCGCATCCGCGGCAGGTACGAGAGCATCTTCAAGCCCGACGTCGTGACGCGGCCCAACCGCTACATCTGGCTCGGCACGAACCGCCTCTACGACGCCTTCACCTTCGACTTCCAGAAGACGGAGCACGGCTGGTTCCAGGCGCACATCTACAAGTTCGACGCCGAGACGACCACCTTCATCGTCGAGTGCCCCGAGCCCGTGTGGCTGGCGCACGGGCTCGACCGCGCCGACCAGGCGCAGTCCATCGCCTTCTGCGAGAAGCTCTTCGCCGACAACCTGCAGGGCGCGAAGCTGATGACCAACGCGCGCCACCTGCGCGGCTCGGCCTGGCTGAATTTCCAGCGCGTCGTGTGCGAGCAGTGGTGGCTGAAGAACGCGCACGGCAGCCACGTGGTGCTGATGGGCGACGCAGTCCACACGGCGCACTTCGCCATCGGTTCGGGCACCAAGCTGGCGCTCGAGGACGCCATCGAGCTGACGCGGCAGTTCCAGTTGCTGGGCGACATCGATGGGGACATTCGCGAGCACATACCCGAGGTGCTGGCGGCCTACCAGGCCGAGCGGCGCGTGGAGACTTTGCGCATCCAGAACGCGGCCTGGAACGCGATGGAGTGGTTCGAGGTCTGCGGCGAGCGCTACTGCGACCAGCTCGAGCCCGAGCAGTTCATGTACAGCATGCTCACGCGCAGCCAGCGCATCAGCCACGAGAACCTGCGCCTGCGCGACAAGGACTGGCTCGAAGGCTACGAGCGCTGGTTCGCGCACAAAGCGGGAAGGAAGGCTGGCATGGACCGCGACCCGGCACTGCCGGCCGTGCCGCCGATGTTCACGCCGTACCGCGTGCGATCGGTGGCGTTGAAGAATCGGGTCGTCGTGTCGCCGATGGCGCAGTACTCGTGCGTCGACGGCCTGCCCGGCGAGTACCACCTCGTGCATCTGGGCGCGCGTGCGATGGGTGGAGCGGGCCTCGTCGTGGCCGAGATGACCTGCACGAGCCCTGATGCGCGCATCACACCCGGCTGCCCTGGGTTGTGGACCGACAGCCAGGGCGCGGCCTGGAAGCGCATCGTCGAGTGGGTGCACCAGAACACCGACGCGAGGATCGGCATGCAGATCGGGCATGCTGGCCCAAAAGGCTCGACCAATGCGCCGTGGGAAGGAGCGGGGGCCGACCAACCCCTGGCGACGAACAACTGGCCGCTGATCTCCGCCTCGGCCGTGCCATACCTCGACGACGGTGCGGTGCCTAGGGCGATGACGCACGAGGACATGGTGCGCGTCACGGCCGACTTCGTCGCCGCCACGCATCGCGCCGCGGCGGCGGGCTTCGACTGGCTGGAGCTGCATTGCGCGCACGGCTACCTTCTCTCGGCCTTCATCTCGCCACTCACCAACCGGCGAACGGACGAGTTCGGTGGGACACTGGACAACCGTCTGCGCTACCCGCTGGAGGTGTTCCGTGCCGTTCGCGCCACGTGGCCTGCGCACCTGCCGATGTCGGTGCGCATCTCGGCGCACGACTGGGCCGAGGGCGGTATCACGCCTAGGGATGCGGTGCAGATCGCGCGCGCCTTCAAGGACGCCGGCGCCGACATGATCGACTGCTCGTCTGGCCAGGTGAGTGCGCACCAGAAGCCCACCTACGGCCGCATGTACCAGACGCCGTTCGCCGACCGCGTGCGGCAGGAAGCCGGCATCGCGACCATCGCGGTGGGTGCCATCAGCGAGGCTGACCACGTCAACTCCATCATCGCCGCCGGTCGCGCCGACCTGTGTGCGATCGCCCGGCCGCATCTGGCCAACCCGGCCTGGACGCTCACGGAGGCAGCGAAGATCGGCTTCGCCGAGGTGACGTGGCCGCGCCCCTACCGCACCGCGAAGCCGCAGATGGAAAGCCTCTTTGCGCGCGAGAACGCGCGCGACAAGATGGCGGCGAAGTGAAGCGAGCAGGGGCAGTGGCTTCTTCGGTGCGCGACTTCAAGCTCCTGCGTGGCCTGGACGAGCAGAGCATCGGCCTGGAGGCGCGAGCGGCGTCGGACGACCACTCGGCCGTGAAGCTGTGGCTGCGCCTCCTGGCTTGCAGCACGCAGATCGAGCAGCAGATCCGCAGCCGCCTGCGGCAGCGATTCGCGACGACGTTGCCGCGCTTCGACTACCTGGCGCAACTCGAGCGGCACGCCGACGGCTTGCGCATGAATGCGCTGTCTCGTTACCTCATGGTGACCGGCGGCAACGTCACCGGCCTGACCGACCAGCTCGTGGCCGAGGGCCTCGTCGAGCGCCTGCCCGACCCCGAGGACCGGCGTTCCCTGATCGTGCGCCTCACGACCGCGGGCCGCGCGCGGTTTCTCGAGATGGCCGCCGAGCACGAAGCCTGTCTGGTCCAGTTGTTCGACGGTTTCGATCGCGATGCCAAGGCCAGTCTCTATGCCACGCTCGGTCAGTTGCGGCTGCACCTGGCTGGCAAGCAGGCCGAGGCGCCGGAGGTCCATCCCGCCACCAAACGCCGCGCCGCGGAGCGCGCTCCTGGAGCCAAGGAAAAATGACTGACTCGACCCCCTCGATGGCTGGAGCCGGGCAGGGCCCGAGCGGCGATCGCATCGACCCGGACCTGGTGGCTGGCAACCGGCAGGCGCTCGCCGGCTATGCCGCGAGCCAGTTCCGGTGGCAATGCGACGGTGGCGTCGCGACGATCACGTTGAATCGCCCGGAGCGCAAGAACCCGCTCACGTTCGCGAGCTATGCCGAATTGCGTGACCTGTTCGGGCGCCTGAAGTACGCCCACGACGTACACGCCGTGGTGCTGGCAGGCGCCGGCGACAACTTCTGCTCCGGCGGCGACGTGCACGAGATCATCGGCCCGCTCGTGCGGCTGGCCGCGCCGGAACTGCTGATGTTCACGCGCATGACCGGCGATCTCGTGAAGGCGATGCGCACCTGCCCGCAGCCCGTCGTGGCGGCGATCGATGGCGTGTGCGCCGGCGCCGGCGCCATCATGGCGATGGCATCCGACCTGCGTCTGGGCACGGCGCGCAGCAAGACGGCCTTCCTCTTCAACCGGGTCGGCCTGGCCGGCTGCGACATGGGGGCCTGCGCCATGCTGCCGCGCATCGTCGGCCAGGGTCGGGCGAGCGAGTTGCTGTACACCGGCCGCTCGCTTGGCGGCGAGGAGGGAGAGCGCTGGGGCTTCTTCAACCGCCTCGTGGTGCCGGAGCAACTGGTGGCCGAGGCGCAGGCGATGGCGCGCGACCTTGCTGCCGGCCCGACGTTCGCCAACGGCATCACCAAGGCCATGCTGCACCAGGAGTGGAGCATGACCATCGAGCAGGCCATCGAGGCGGAGGCGCAGGCCCAGGCCATCTGCATGATGACGGAGGACTTCAAGCGTGCGTACCACGCCTTCGTCGCGAAGCAGCGTCCGAAATTCGAAGGCAACTGATGCGACCGGCGGAGAGCACGATGGCGCTGGAAACCCCCTCTCGCAATGGTGCCCGCCTGGCGGCGCAGCGGCACCTCGAATGGCCGTTCTTCGAGGCAAGGCACCGGATGCTGGCCGAACAGCTCGAGGCCTGGGCGCAGGCGAACGTGCCGCACGCGCATGGCCGCGATGTCGATGAGGAATGCAAGGCGCTGGTCGCATCGCTCGGACGTGCGGGCTGGCTCGCGCACGCGGTGGGCGGCCGGGCGCATGGGGGCGCCGCGGAGGCCATCGACACGCGCGCCATCTGCCTGCTGCGCGAGACGCTGGCGCGTCACTCCGGCCTGGCGGACTTCGCCTTCGCGATGCAGGGGCTGGGGTCGGGCGCCATCAGCCTGGCCGGCTCGGCCGAGCAGAAGGCCCGCTACCTGCCTCGCGTGGCGCGGGGTGAGTCGATTGCCGCCTTTGCGTTGTCGGAACCGGACGCCGGTTCCGACGTGGCGGCCATGGCCTGTTCGGCGCGGGCGGAGGGTGACGGCTACGTCCTGAACGGCGAGAAGACCTGGATCTCCAACGGCGGCATCGCCGACTTCTATGTCGTCTTTGCCCGCACGGGCGAGGCTCCGGGTGCGCGCGGCATCAGCGCCTTCATCGTCGACGCCGGCTCGCCGGGGTTCGAGATCGCCGAGCGCATCGATGTCATCGCGCCGCATCCGCTGGCGCGCCTGCGCTTCCGGGATTGCCGCGTCGGCGCCGGTCAACGCGTGGGGGCGGCGGGAGAGGGCTTCAAGGTGGCCATGCGCACGCTGGATGTCTTCCGTACCTCGGTGGCGGCGGCGGCGCTCGGCTTCGCGCGCCGCGCGCTGGACGAGGCGCTGCGTCGCGCCATGACACGGCGCATGTTCAACGGCGTGCTCGCCGACTTCCAGCTCACCCAGGCCAAGCTGGCGCAGATGGCCACCACCATCGACAGCGCGGCGCTGCTGACCTACCGCGCCGCCTGGCAGCGCGACCAAGGCCAGCCGGTCACGCGCGAGGCGGCGATGGCCAAGATGGTGGCCACGGAGGGTGCGCAACAGGTCATCGACAGTGCGGTGCAGATCTTCGGCGGCCTGGGCGTGGTCAGTGAGGTGACTGTGGAGCGCCTGTACCGAGAGATCCGGGCGCTGCGCATCTACGAGGGCGCCACCGAAGTGCAGCAGCTGATCATCGGCCGCGACCTGCTGCGCGAGGCAGGCGCTCAGTGAGCCGGCCCGAGCCCGCGTGGGCCCGCCTCAGCCCGCCATCGGCGAGTTGCCAACAAGCCGCCGCCGCCCAGAAGCGAGAAGGAGAATGACTTGATGCAAGCCCTGCTTCCTGAAGGCTGGCGACGCCCGAAAGGCTATGCCAATGGCGTTGCCGCGCGCGGGCGCCAGATTTTCGTCGCCGGCATGATCGGCTGGGACGCGAACGAGGTCTTCCATACCGACGATTTCGGCGAGCAGGCCCGGCAGGCGCTGCACAATGTCGTGGCCGTGCTGGCGGCAGGCGGCGCCGAGCCGCGGCACATCACGCGCATGACCTGGTATGTCACCGACAAGCGCGAGTACCTCGCCGCTCTGCCGGCGATCGGCAAGGCGTTCCGCGAGCTGATCAGCCACTACGACATCGCGATGTCTGCGGTGCAGGTGGCGGCGTTGATGGAGGACCGGGCCAAGGTCGAGATCGAAGTCACCGCGGTGGTGCCGGACTGACCGGCAGCCCCCTTCAGGAGTGTTCACGGAAATGGCCACCAAAGCCCCCCAAGCCCACAAAGCCACCTTCGACTGGGCCGACCCGTTGCGCCTGGATGGCCAGCTCACCGACGACGAGCGCGCCGTGCGCGAGGCGGCGCATGCCTATTGCCAGGACAAGCTGCTGCCGCGCGTGCAGGAGGCCTTTCGCCACGAGCGCACCGACGCGGGCATCTTTCGCGAGATGGGCGAGCTCGGCCTGCTCGGCCCGACCATCCCCGAGGCCTACGGCGGCGCCGGCCTCAACTACGTGAGCTACGGCCTCATCGCGCGCGAGGTCGAGCGCGTCGACTCCGGCTACCGCTCGATGATGAGCGTGCAGAGCTCGCTCGTGATGGTGCCGATCAACGAGTTCGGCAACGAGGCCACCAAGCGCAGGTACCTGCCCAAGCTCGCCACCGGCGAGTGGATCGGCTGTTTCGGGCTCACCGAGCCCAACCACGGCTCGGACCCCGGCAGCATGGTGACGCGGGCGCGCAAGGTGGCGGGCGGCTACAGCCTCTCGGGCGCCAAGATGTGGATCAGCAACTCGCCGATCGCCGACGTCTTCGTCGTCTGGGCCAAGGACGACGAAGGCGCGATCCGCGGCTTCGTGCTCGACAAGGGCGCCAAGGGTCTGAGTGCGCCGGCCATTCATGGCAAGGTGGGGCTGCGCGCCAGCATCACCGGCGAGATCGTCATGGACCAGGTCTTCTGCCCCGAGGAGAACGCCTTCCCCGACGTGCGCGGGCTGAAGGGACCGTTCACCTGCCTGAACAGCGCTCGCTACGGCATCGCCTGGGGAGCGCTGGGCGCCGCCGAGGACTGCTATCACCGCGCGCGGCAGTACGTGCTCGACCGTCAGCAGTTCGGCCGCCCGCTGGCCGCCAACCAGCTGGTGCAGAAGAAGCTGGCCGACATGCTGAGCGAGATCACGCTCG
Organism: Rubrivivax sp.; assembly: GCA_016790435.1. Taxonomy (GTDB): domain Bacteria; phylum Pseudomonadota; class Gammaproteobacteria; order Burkholderiales; family Burkholderiaceae_C; genus Rubrivivax. The sequence goes on from JAEUPE010000197.1 coordinate 12,965, forward strand.
GCCTGCAGGGCTGCCTGCGGCTGGGGCGCATGAAGGACGAGGGCACCGCCGCGGTCGAGATCACCAGCATCATGAAGCGCAACAGCTGCGGCAAGGCGCTCGACATCGCGCGCATGGCGCGCGACATGATGGGCGGCAACGGCATCAGCGACGAGTTCGGTGTTGCCCGCCACCTCGTCAACCTCGAGGTCGTCAACACCTACGAGGGGACGCATGACATCCACGCGCTCATCCTGGGCCGAGCGATCACCGGACTCGCGGCCTTCAACAACTGACCAGGCCGAGCCGGCGGCAGCGGGGTCCGCTGCAACGGCTGCGCGCCAGGTCCCGTGCGCCTCTAGGTGGCGAACGGCCGCCTCAGCGAAGGGGCGAATCTCCGGGCGCCACAGCAGGCGACGCCTCCGCCCCGGCGACCAGGCGGATGTTCTGGGCCAGATCACCCTTCGGCCCCTGCACCAGATCGAAGCTGACCCGGGTGCCCTGGCGCAGCGTACGGAACCCGTCCATCTGCACGGCCGAGAAGTGCGCAAAGACGTCGCTGCCGCCTCCTTCGGGTTCGATGAACCCAAAGCCCTTGGCGTCGCTGAACCATTTCACGATGCCTGTCGCCATGCGAGCCTCCGCGTCAGCCTGGGCCCAAAAATTCTCGACCCGTGGCTTTGAGGCTGTCAATCGGACGCCTGCCCGCGGGGCAGCACGCCAAGTCGGCGGAAACTCGGCCGTTCAGAGCCCTTCCGCACCCGATTGGCAAGTCATCTGCACCTGATCGGGCAGCTGCCCGATCGGGCAGTGGCGCCACAGTCGGTCCGCGAGCAAGTTCACATTCGCAAAGGGGTGCCATTTCGGCCCGATGCAGCCGAGGACAGGCTCGATAGAATGGCTCATGCCCGACGACAAGCCGCCGTCACCGCCGAACCTTCCCGGTCGGCCGGACCCGCTGCGTCCGGGTGGCCCGGGCGGAGAGGGCGGTGGCGAGGGCGGGCAGGGCACCGTGGTCGCCGAGCGGCGCGCGGCGCGTACCAAGCCGCCTTCGCTGTATCAGGTTGTGATGCTGAACGACGACTACACGCCGATGGAGTTCGTCGTCATGGTGTTGCAGCAGTATTTCCAGCGTGACCTGGACACAGCGACCCAGATCATGCTCAAGATCCACCACGAAGGTCGTGGGGTTTGCGGCGTCTATCCGAAGGACATCGCCGCGACGAAAGTCGAACTGGTGCTCACCGCGGCGCGTCGCGACGGACACCCGCTTCAGTGC